>PAJL01000074.1 GCA_002706045.1 Flavobacteriaceae bacterium | reverse complement strand
TTTACTGTTACTGAAAAATTTAAGTATCTTTCAAGCATCAAAAATTTATTGTTTTTCATGAAGCGTATTTTGCTTTTTGCCATTCTTTTACTTTCAGAGATTGGGTTTGCTCAAACACCAATAACTTACGAAAAACCACCAGTATTTCAAGATTGTGAATCAGAATCCATAGATCAAATCAAAAGTTGTTTTAACTACACTTTGAATAACTATATCTATGAGAATTTTAAAATTCCAGAGGTAGTTGTTAATGAAAATTATAAAGGTGAGGTTCAGGTGCTGTTTGAAGTGAATCAAGAAGGGAGTTTCAAAGTTATATATACAGATGCTATTTATGATGAACTTAAAGCGGAAAGCAAACGTGTTTTTGAATTATTACCAAAAATTAAGCCAGCAACTTATAATGGTAATCCAACATTTGTACAATATAGCATTAGTATACAGATTCCTTTAGTAGAACCTGTGAAGGAGATTCCATCTGAAGAAAAATTAACAAAAAAGGATAGTCTCAATGCAACGCTTTCTGATGGATTTGACGAAATAGAGAAATCACGCAAACCTTATGACGGTTCAGAGTATTCAAGTCAATTAAACATTCCCTTTACACATTCCTATTACGCTAGATTTGATGATGAAATGAATGCAATTGGCACTAACAGCCACACTGCTGCAAAGCCTTTTATATATAAAGATGTAGCGAAATATTACGATATTAAGGCTGAAAAGGAAAGTCTGAAAAGAGATACAGATACTTGGTTTGGGAGAAAACTTTACAACGAGCACCTAGTACAACTACAAGGTGAAGATTATTGGTTTACGGTGGATCCAATAGTAGATTTACAGGTAGGAAAAGATACAGAAGCCGATTTTAATTCAACTTGGAATAATACGAGGGGAATTTTTATACAAGCAGGTTTAGGAAAACGATTTAATATTTCAACTTCGGTATATGAAAGTCAAGGCAGGTTTGCTGATTATTTTAATAATTATGCGGAAAGTTTAAAAGCCTTTGGCCCAGATCCTGCAATTATTCCTGGTCGTGGTATTGCAAAGCGTTTCAAAGAAAACTCATATGATTACCCTGTTGCAGAGGCCTATTTATCTTATACACCTGCAGATTTTTTAAATATTCAATTCGGTCATGGTAAAAATTTTATAGGGGATGGTTATAGATCATTGTTCCAAAGTGATGTGTCTAGTCCGTATCCTTTTTTGAAATTGAACACTAGCTTTTGGAAGATAAAATACACTAGTACTTGGATGTGGTTAAAAGATGTTAGAGATGAGGTTGTAGTAAATGATGCTTTTTTAACCAAATATATGGCAAATCATTATTTGAGTTGGAATGTGTCTAAACGATTAAATATAGGTTTGTTTGAATCTGTGATGTGGGCTGATACTAACGGAAGAGGTTTTGATGTTAATTATCTTAATCCTATTATATTTTTTAGAGCTATAGAATTTCAGACTGGTCAAGGAGCTGGAAATGCTATTTTAGGATTGAGTTCAAAGTATAAATTGAATAATAAAGTGAATCTATATGGTCAATTCATTCTTGATGAATTTTCTTCAGAAGATGTTACAGGAGGTAATAAAAGCTGGAAAAATAAATTTGGCTATCAGTTAGGCGCGAAATATTTCAATGCTTTTGATGTTGAAAATCTATTACTCCAAGCAGAATACAATCAAGTAAGACCTTATACCTATTCGCATAATACTCAGATATTGAATTATGGACATTTTAATCAACCTATGGCGCATCTTTGGGGAGCTAATTTTAGAGAATTGGTTTTAATAGGTAGATATAACTATAAACGATGGTTTGCTGATGCTAAGATTATAATGGGAAAAAGAGGGTTTGACTTTAATACGGATGAAGATGACTTTTCTTATGGAGGTGATATCTATAGAGACTATAATGATCGTAATGCAGACACAGGTATAAAGATTGGGCAAGGAAATAAAACCAATAGCTTTATGACCGAAATTCAGGCTGGATATTTAATTAATCCCGTNACTAACTTAAAGCTCTTTACNAATATTATTTATCGCGATTTTAATCCTGAAACTGTTACTGCAAACACAACAGCTTCAAATACGTTTTGGTTTAGTATTGGTGTAAGAACTGATTTGTTCAATTGGTACAACGATTTCTAGCCATTAGTTAAAACTAAAGTTTTACGTTGGTCATAATCTTTTTTCAAACTATCTTTGCACTCGCTAAGAATACAACTAAATAGGACACTTTTGAGTAGCACAAAATCTTCGGTATCAACAGCTTCTGTGATCACAGATTTTAAGGAAATTACAAAAATAGGATTATCTATTAGTGTAGTTTTTTCTTCAATGGCAGGTTATTTGTTAGGTGCAGAAACTATAAGTTTCTCAACTTTAATGCTTTTGGCTCTTGGTGGTTATTTTATGGTTGGCGCTTCTAACGCTTATAATCAAATTATTGAGCGTGATTTAGATGCGCTAATGGATAGGACTAAAAATAGACCTATTCCTGCTGGACGTATGTCTGTNAATACNGCATTTATTATTGCTACGGCGTTTACCATTTTGGGTATAATAACGCTTTATAATATCAATCAGAAAACNGCAATGTGGGGAGCTATCTCCATTTTTTTGTATACAAGTGTTTATACGCCTTTAAANACTAAAACATCATTATCCGTTTTTGTAGGAGCTTTGCCAGGNGCTATTCCGTTTATGTTAGGTTGGGTGGCTGCTCGAGGGGAATTCGGTATTGAACCAGGAACTTTATTTGCTATTCAATTCTTTTGGCAATTTCCGCACTTTTGGTCTATAGGTTGGTTTTTGTATGAAGATTATAAAAAAGGAGGCTTTTTTATGTTGCCAACAGGAAAACAAGATAAAGGCACAGCAGTGCAAATAATTATGTATAGTATTTGGACTATTATAGCATCCATAATTCCAGTTTTTGGATTTACAGGAGATTTAAAATTATCTATNGTAGGTGCTATTTTAGTTACGCTTTTAGGTTTGGTAATGTTGTTTTACGCTTTTAAGTTATTTAAAAAACGTTCGGTAAAAGTTGCCAAACAATTAATGTTATCTAGCGTATTTTATATTACAATGTTGCAAATTATATATGTTGCAGATAAATTTTTGAGATAGATGGATTTAACAGAAGGAACNGCACAAGAAAAACTAGCTAGGTCAAAGAAGATGATGCTTTGGTTTGGTATTGGATCTTTAATAATGTCTTTTGCTGCTTTAATTAGTGCTTTTATAGTNAGNAGAACAAGAGAAGATTGGTTAACCGANTTTCAATTNCCNANAGCTTTNACTATAAGTGTTTTTATNATTTTAATAAGTAGTGTAAGCTTAATNTTAGCAAAAACAGCCTTAAAGCAGAACAAATTAAAGCTAGTGACACTATGGTTAGTACTAACTTTAGTGCTAGGAATTATGTTTGTTTACAGCCAGCTAGCAGGATTTAGCGAGTTTATTCAGTCAGGTCTTTACTTTACAGGACCAACAAGTAACGTTACAATATCATTTATTTATATTATTGCTATAGCTCACTTATTGCACGTCATTGCTGGGTTAATATGCTTAGTTGTTGTAATTTATAATCATTATAAACAAAAGTATAATGCCCACAATATGTTGGGTTTTGAACTAGCAGCCAATTTTTGGCATTTTGTAGATATACTTTGGCTTGCGCTCTTTTTGTTTTTATATTTTTTTAGATACATAATTTGATTATTTTTGTCAAATCTTAAAATTTAAACAATTTCTATGGATTCTACAGTAGTTAGTACTGGTACAGAAGGTAAAACTTGGGGAGGAGGTAATGAACCTCTAAAGGCAAGTTATGGAAAAATGATGATGTGGTTCTTCATTTTATCAGACGCATTAACATTTTCNGGCTTCTTAGCCGCTTATGGTTTTTCAAGATTTAAATTTATCAAAGAATGGCCAATCGCAGATGAGGTATTTACTCACGTACCTTTTCTACACGGTCAAGAGCTACCAATGATTTATGTAGCGTTCATGACCTTTATTCTTATNATGTCTTCTGTAACAATGGTTTTAGCTGTTGATGCAGGACACCATTTAAACAAAGCTAAGGTTACACTTTACATGTTTTTAACCATTATTGGTGGTTTAATATTCGTGGGATCTCAAGCTTGGGAATGGGCAACTTTNATTCAAGGTGATTATGGTGCTGTACAAACTAAAGGTGGAAACATTTTACAGTTTGGTGAATATGTTACTGTAGACGGTAAGGAAAAATTCAAAAGAATTTCAATTGATGATTTTGCAGCAGTTCAAGCTGGTGAAAGAGCACAACACGAACGCAAAAACGGACTTTGGTTTGTTGGTGAAGGNTCTTTNCCACCTTACACTGTAGATGAAATATATAATGGTTTAGCAGCTAACGAAAATATTTTAGTTAGAACACAAATCATAAACGAAGAAGGTGAAAAGACAATACTAACTAGAGACGAGTCTTTAAAGCAAATTAAAGAAAACGGTAAGTTGGTAGTAAAAGGTGCTAACCTACANGTTAATGAATATGGTACTTCACTATTTGCNGATTTCTTTTTCTTCATAACAGGTTTCCACGGTTTCCACGTATTTTCTGGTGTGGTTATCAATATCATAATTTTCTTCAATGTAGTATTAGGTACTTACGAGCGTAGAAAAAGTTATGAAATGGTTGAAAAAGTTGGTTTATACTGGCACTTTGTAGATTTAGTTTGGGTATTTGTATTNACATTCTTCTACTTAGTATAAAAGATTAATAAGATTTATAATTATGGCACACGAACATAAATTAGAAATATTCAGAGGNCGTTGGAAGTTTAAATCTAATACTCAAAAAATTTGGGGAGTTTTAGCGTTCNTAACATTTGTTACAGCAATTGAAGTTGTTCTTGGTATCTACAAACCAGAATTCTTAATGAGTACTTGGATAGATCCTATTGAAGGTGGCTTTTTTGCTACTCTAGCAAATATNATATTATCNCCTTTTGTATATATGAAACCTTTGAATCTCATCTTTATACTTTTAACAATAGTTAAAGCGTATTATATTACTTGGGATTTCATGCACATGAGAGATGAAACTGCAAACTTAAGACGTGCTGTAGTTTGGACAGGTGTATTTCTAATCTGTTATTTAATCTTTATTCTATTACAAGAAGGTGGTTACGTTTTTAGTGTATATAATGCTGAAGACGCGTTAATAAAAAGAGATTTTTAATCGTAATTTTTTACGTTAAATGATATTAAAAGGTGGTTTTTCTAAACCGCCTTTTTTATTTTTGCATTATGGAAGCAAGTCAAAGAAAGCGCAATATTGTATTAGGGATTTTATTCTTTTTACCAGTGGCTTTTTTATTGATGCTTTATCCAGCTAAGCATAATTATGAACCTCTTAATATTGTGAATGAAAACGTTTCTGATATTGAAAACTTCTACACACTAGAGTCGGATTCAGAAGCGATAATTCTAAAAGATCATATTACCATTCTAGGCTTTCTTGGTGATTCTCCATTAAAAAATAGTATAGCAGCTTCAAACCTTAAAGAATTAGTTTACGATAAATTCAAGGGTTTTAAAAAATTTCAGGTCATCATTGTGGTTCCNGAAGGAACTGAAGAGGAGGTNACTAAACTTCAAAAAGAAATAAGTTCTTATGAAGAACTAAAGTATTGGCATTATGTTTTCGGTACGGAAGGCGAAATAAAAATGTTGTACCATAGTCTAAAGTCCAATAGTCAATTAGATGATGATTTGTCTACTGAAAATGTATTTATAATAGATAAAGATTTAAGTCAGCGAGGAAGAATAGATGGTAGAGANNAANANGAAATAGAAGCTAATAAACCTCCATACAGTGTGTATTCNTATAATACNATAGAAGTTGCTNAAATTAANNATATGATGAATGACGATATAAGAATCTTNTTTACAGAATATCGNCAAAANCGTAAAGGNAAATTTGAAGATTCTAGTACGAGGAGAGCTAACGATTTAAAACAAACCAATGAGTAAGAAAACAAATTATTCCTATGTAGGTATAGCCTTCATAATTCTAGTTTTCGGGATTATTTTCATTCCTAAAATTATAGATAGAGTTAGTTCGGATGATGTAACAAGAGATGAAAGTCGAAGCGAGGATATTTCTAAAGATGCTAAAAAAGGTAAAAGTGATTTAGCCTATTTAGAGATTAATGGAAAGCCTAAAAAAGTCCCTTCGTTTAGTTTTACTAACCAAGATGGAGAAATAGTTACAAATGCCGATTATATAGGTAAAGTTTATGTGGTAGAGTTTTTCTTTACGACTTGCCCAACTATTTGTCCGATTATGAATAAAAATTTAGTTGAAGTTCAGAATCACTTTGAAGATTTTGAAAACTTCGGCGTAGCTTCATTTTCTATTACTCCAGATATTGATACTCCAGAAGTATTGAAAGCCTATGCAGACCATTATGGTATTAAAAATCCCAACTGGAACCTAATGACAGGTGATGAAGACGCTATATATAAATTAGCTAATGAAGGATTTAATCTTTACACAGCTAAAGACGAAACTGTTGAAGGTGGTTTTGAGCATTCTGGTAACTTTGCATTGATTGATAAGGAAGGTTACATTCGTTCTCGTAGAGATGAGTTTGGAAACCCTTTAATCTTTTATAATGGATTAATTCCTGAAGCCATTGGTGTAGATGAAGACGGAATTCCTCAGGAAATTACAATCTTAAAAGAAGACATTGCTAAACTTTTAGAAGAATAATTATGAGTTCAGTAGATTTAGATAAAGAAAAAAAATACAACAAGTGGATTGTTGCGCTTTCTATTATTATTCCACTTGCTGTAGCGATATTGTTTGGAGTAAACCTTAGAAAACTAGGTTTTGATGTAGAACCATTAACTTTTTTGCCACCTATTTATGCTGCTATTAATGGATTAACAGCAGTGGTATTAATTATTGCAGTTGTAGCTATCAAAAATAAAAAAGTACAACTTCATGAGCGTTTAATGAAGTTTGCTATTATGTTGTCCGTAGCTTTTTTAGTGATGTATGTAGCTTATCATATGACGAGCGATTCTACTAAATTTGGTGGTGAAGGTTTTGTAAAATATATTTATTACTTCATATTAATTACTCACATCTTGCTTTCTATAGTTATTATACCATTTGTACTTATCACTTATGTGAGAGCAATTACCAATAATATTGAGCGTCACAGAAAAATAGCTAAAATCACTTTTCCAATGTGGTTGTATGTGGCTATAACAGGTGTGGTTGTTTATCTCATGATTTCACCATATTATTCATAATATGAAAAAGCAGGTCCTCTTTATACTTTTTACATTCTACGTTACTTTTCAGTCAAGCGCACAATGTGCTATGTGTAGGGCAGTTTTGGAAAGTGGAGAAAGTCAATCTCCAGCAAGAGGTATCAATGACGGTATTATGTTTTTAATGGCTGTTCCCTACATTTTAGTAGCGGTAATAGGGTATATAGTTTACAGGTCTTACAACAAATCGAGAAAACCTAAAACTAACTAATTTTTAGTTGTAACAATTCTTCACTTTAAGAGTCTTATTTAGAGTTAATCAAGGAATCTATTAACACTTCCTTGGGATAAAAAAGGTTAATATTTTTTTAAAATTGTAGCCTCTAACGCTAATTTACTATGATTAAGATTAAAGATTTACACAAATCTTATCACATGGGCAGTAACTCGCTCCATGTACTTAAGGGTATTAATTTCGAAGTAGAAGAAGGTGAACTTGTGTCTATAATGGGTTCTTCAGGTTCTGGTAAATCTACATTACTTAATATTCTTGGTATGTTAGATGAGGCAGACGAAGGGCAGTACATTTTAGATAACGTACCAATCAAAAATCTTAATGAAAAAATAGCGGCCAAATACAGAAACGAATTCCTAGGCTTTATTTTTCAATCCTTCAATCTTATCAATTACAAGAGTGCGTTAGATAATGTTTCAATGCCATTATACTACAAAGGCATTAAAAGAAAAGAACGTACAGAAAGAGCTATGCATTATCTTGAAAAAGTAGGGCTCGCAAACTGGTCGCATCATTTACCGAGTGAATTATCAGGTGGTCAAAAACAGAGAGTTGCTATAGCAAGGGCTTTGGCAAGTGATCCAAAAGTATTGTTGGCAGATGAGCCAACGGGAGCTTTAGATACCAAAACATCTTATGAAGTGATGGACCTTATTCAGGGTATTAATGACGAAGGCAAAACTATCTTGGTTGTAACCCATGAGGATGATATTGCGCACATGACTAAGCGTATTGTAAATCTAAAGGACGGTCTTATTATCGATGATAGTAAGGTAGAACAAGTAAGAGCATCAGCACATGTTTGATTTAGAGCGTTGGCAAGAAATATTTGAAACTTTACGTAAAAACAAATTACGTACCTTCTTAACTGGTCTTTCAGTAGCTTCAGGTATTTTTATTTTGGTTATTCTTCTAGGCTTTAGTAAAGGTATTGAAAACGGTGTAAAGTCTGAGTTTGAGCAAGATGCTACAAATAAAATTTCAGTTTGGACAGGTGTAACTACCAAAGGTTACAAAGGCTTAAACCCAGGAAGATACATTCAGATGAAAAATTCAACATTTGAAGCTATCGAAAATCAATACGATGATTATTTTGAATACCGTTCCAAAGATTATATGATTTGGGGTGGAACAGTGTCTTATAATAATGAAACTGGAGATTATCGCATTAGAGGTACTTTGCCAGATAACCAGTTTATTGAAAATGCAGATATAGGTTCTGGTCGTTTTATCAACGAATCTGATATAGAGGAAAGCAAAAAGGTTGCTGTTATAGGCAACAAAATGAAAGTTGATCTTTTTAAAGGTGAAGATCCTATAAATAAGAACATTCAAATCTTTGGAATGAATTTCAAAGTTGTTGGTGTTTTTTATGATCCAGGTGGCGATCGCGAAGAAAGTCAGGTTTACATTCCAGTAAGTACAGCCCAAAAAATATTTAATGCAGGCGAAAACATTAGAAATATGTCTTTCACTGTAAAAATGGCTGATAATTTTGACGAAGCTGTTGCCATGTCTAATGCTATTGCACTAGGAATGGAGCAAAAGATCAAGCAAATTCACACGGTTGCTCCAGATGATGTAAGTGCGGTTAGAGTAAATAATACTTTAGAGCAAGCTGAAAAAATATACTCTTTAGTAGCTACAATTCAAGCTGTGTTTTGGTTTGTAGGAATCGGAACTATTATTGCAGGAATTGTAGGTGTTGGTAATATTATGCTAATTATAGTTAAAGAGCGTACTAAAGAAATAGGCATAAGAAAAGCATTAGGAGCTCTGCCGATTTCTATAGTAGGAATGATTCTTCAGGAGGCAGTTTTTGTAACGATGTTTGCAGGTTTATTCGGATTAATTTTTGGTCTTGGTTTATTAGAACTTGTCGGTCCGCAGATAGAAAGTGACTTTATAAAATATCCACAAGTAAATTTCAATATTGCATTAACAACAGTATTCTTACTTGTATTTGCAGGAGCATTAGCAGGATTTATTCCAGCTTACAGAGCAGCTAAGATTAAACCAATTGTAGCTTTAAGAGACGAATAATTATGTTTAGTAGAGATCGTTGGAACGAAATATTAGAAGCCTTAAATGCCAATAAGTTTAGAACACTACTGACAGCGTTTGGTGTATTTTGGGGAATAGCTATTCTTGTTTTACTATTGGCTTTAACAAATGGCCTAAAAAATGGTGTAACTGCAGACTTTGGGAATTTTGCGACCAATTCTATGTTCATGTGGACACAAGGAACTTCCAAGCCTTATAAAGGGTTGCCAAAAGGACGCTATTTTAATTACAAAATAGATGATGTAGCTGCTATAAAATCCCAAATTCCAAATATTAAATATGTGTCACCTAGAAATCAATTAGGTGGTTTTAGAGGAGCTAATAATGTTATCAGAGGTACAAAAACAGGTGCTTTTGAAATTTATGGTGACTATCCAGAGTATATAAAACAACAACCTATGGATATTCTTCAAGGTCGTTTTATAAGCTATTCCGATATTCAAACGAAACGAAAAATTTGTGTTATCGGTACAGGAGTTGTTAAAGGACTTTATGATAAGGATGAAGATATACTAGGTACTTATATAAAAATTAATGGTGTTAACTTTATGGTAGTTGGTACTTTTAAAATGAGCAATAGCCAAGGTGATGACGAACAAGATGCTAGTACAATTTATATTCCATTTACAACTTTTGGTCAGGCTTTTAATAGAGGAGAAAATGTGGGTTGGATGGCTATAACTGCCGAAGATGATGTTACAATAACATCAATTAAGCAACAGGTTTTTGATCTTATGAAATTCAGACATAAAGTAGATCCAACAGACGAAAGAGCTATAGGTCATTTTGATTTATCAGAACAATTTGAGCGT
Source organism: Flavobacteriaceae bacterium (assembly GCA_002706045.1). Lineage (GTDB taxonomy): Bacteria > Bacteroidota > Bacteroidia > Flavobacteriales > Flavobacteriaceae > Winogradskyella. The sequence continues at coordinate 16,059 of PAJL01000074.1, read as the reverse complement.
ATAAACGGCCTGTTCGCAATTCTATCTATTGTAGGCTATTTTGTTGGCGCTTTAGTGTTGATGTCTGGTATTATTGGCATAAGTAACATTATGCTTATCGTAGTAAAAGAGCGAACAAAAGAAATAGGAGTAAGAAGAGCACTTGGTGCAAGCCCTTGGACTATAAAATCACAAATTTTACAAGAAAGTTTAATCCTTACCATCTTATCAGGAATGGTTGGAATTTCATTTGCTGCATTAGTAATTTGGGTAATGAATACCATTTTAGATAATGCAGGTGATGTAGAAAATTTTGCAAATCCAAGTGTAAGTATGCAAGTGGTATTTACAGCTTTAATAATATTAGTGGTCTCAGGTGTTTTAGCAGGTCTTATTCCTGCCAATAGTGCAACAAAAATGAAACCCGTAGACGCTTTACGAATCGAATAAATATTTTATATCAATCATAAATCATGAAAAGAACAACAACAATAATTATACTCATTTCCATAGTACTTGTATTTGGAGTGTCATTATTTTATCTGTGGCAAAAAAATCAGGAAGATCCTATAACTTATACTTCCGAGTCGCCAACTGAAGAAACCATTATGGTGAAAACTGTAGCAACTGGTAGTATTGTGCCAAAAGAGGAAATTTTGATCAAACCTAATATCTCAGGAGTTATTGAGGAAATCTTTATTGAAGCAGGAGAGTACGTTGAATCAGGTGATTTAATTGCACAGATTAGAGTAATACCAAATGTATCTAACCTTACTAGTGCAAAAAACAGTATTGCATCCAATCAAACTGCTTTGCAAACCGCAGAAATTAATTTCAAAACTCAAAAAGCTATTTACGATCGTCAAAAAGCATTATTTGATAAAGGTGTGATTTCAGCAAATGATTTCGATCAGGTAAACAATACTTATTTACAAGCAAAGCAACAAGTAGAGCAATCTAGAATTAATCTTACTCAGTCGCGTCAAAATTATGATATCATAAAAACAGGAACTACTTCAGGCTTAGGCACTATAGCACAAACGCAAGTAAGAGCAACTGTGTCAGGAATGGTTTTAGATGTTCCTGTAGAAGTCGGAAATCAGGTTATTGAAGCCAATAATTTTAATGAAGGAACATCAATTGCGTCACTTGCAGACGTTACTAAAATGATTTTTGAAGGTAAAGTTGATGAAAGCGAAGTAGGTAAAATTAAGGAAGGTTTACCTCTTGAAATTACTGTTGGAGCTATAGAAGACAAAAAATTTGATGCTACTTTAGATTACATCGCTCCAAAAGGTGTTGCCGAAAATGGTGCGATTCAATTTGAAATCAAAGGTTCACTTAAGAAAATGGATTCAACTTTTATTAGAGCTGGTCTAAGTGCTAATGCTTCTATTATTTTAGAAAAAGCAGAAAAGGTATTAGCGATTAAAGAAGCTTTAGTGCAGTATGATGAAAAGACTAAAGAGCCTTTTGTAGAGGTTGTAGTAGGTGATCAAGAATTCAAAAGAAAAGACGTTGAGTTAGGCATAAGCGATGGTATTTTCGTTGAGGTAAAAAATGGTATAACTAAAGATGATAAAATAAAGGTTTGGAATCAGGTTCAAGGTGTGCCAAAATATGCGCAACAGTAATTTTTTAAAAATTGTGTAACACTTTGAAATTTATAAAGACATATAGTTTAGTTATGAAAAAAATAATTTGCATAGTATTAGTTTTTACAGCTATAAAACTGCACGCTCAAGATAAAAAATGGACGCTCTTAGAATGCGTTAATTATGCTCTAGAGAATAACATCTCCATAAAGCAGAGTGAGTTAGATTTACATTTGGCAGATATTGCTAAAAAAGATGCAATTGGTAACTTTTTGCCAACGCTGAATGCTAATGCTAGTTTGGGAAGTAATACAGGTGCTAACGTAAACCCAGCTACCAACCAATTTGAGAATAGTACTTTTGAATCTGCTAATGGTTCTATAAGTTCAGGTATCAATATTTTTAATGGATTGGCTAATTGGAAAACATTGCAAAGAACGAAGTTAAATCAGATAGCTTCGCAATATAGTCTGGATAAAATGAAAGATGATACCTCTCTTTTTGTAGCAAATTCATTTTTACAAATACTTGCTAATAGAGAGCAGTTAAGAGTCCTAAGAGCTCAAAATGCAGTTACCAAAGAAAACATAAAAAATACACAAGAGTTAGTTGATGCAGGCGTGTTGCCACGTGGTGACTTATTAGAAATTCAGGCAACAGATGCAACTCAGGAACAACAAATTATAAATGCTGAGAATGCATTAATAATTTCAAAAATAGGTTTGGCACAAACATTACAGCTAAAAGATTATCTCAATTTTGATATTGTTGATGAAGATTATGGTTTGATTGGTGCAGATATTTTAGATAAAACTCCATTTGAAATTGCTGAAAAAGCAAAAGAAGAAGTTAACGATGTTCGAATAGCTCAAGCAAATTTAGATATAGCACAAAAAGATTTAGAAATAAGCAGATCTAATTACTCACCTTCATTATCTGGTTTTGTTCAGTATAGCACACGTTGGGCAAGTACACAAACAAATCCTTTTACAGGTGAAGATATTGCATTTATTGATCAATTATACATATTTGACGGTACTTCTATCGGACTTCAATTAAGTGTACCTATATTTAATGGTTTTAGTGTAAGAAATAATGTTGAAAGAAGTAAAGTTGCCATAGAGCGTCAGAAATACCAATTAGAACAGACTCAGCTAGATTTAGAATCTACAGTGTATCAGGCCTATAATGATGCAAAGAATTCTAAGAAAGCTTATGAAGCTGCATTAAAAACGGAAGAAGCTAGGCGTTTAGCATTTGAATATGCTAAAGAACGTTATGATGTAGGTTTATCTAATGCATTTGACTTTAACCAATCTAGAACTGCGTACGAGAACTCTCAATCTGATGTGGTTCGTACCAAATATGATTATATTTTTAGACTGAAAATATTAGAATTCTACTTTGGGCTTCCTATTACAGATTTAAACTAATAAAAAAATGAGTAAAACAGTAAAAATTATTATCGGTGTCGTTGTTATAGTCCTTGTCCTTTTGGTGGCTGGATCTAAAATGGGATGGTTCGGCAAAAAAGGTAATTTTAAATCCGTTACTGTTAAAGAGGTAACACTTCAAGATATTGTAGAGACTGTTTCTGCTACAGGTAAAATTCAACCAGAGGTTGAGGTTAAAATATCATCAGAAGTATCTGGTGAAATTTTAGATTTACCATTCAAAGAAGGGCAAGAAGTTAAAGAAGGAGATTTGTTAGTTAGGATAAACCCAGATTTAATTCAGTCTGCTGTTAATCGTTCGCAAGCATCGTATCAAAATGTTAGAGCTGGTTTAGAACAAGCCGAAGCAAATTTAAAACAAGCAAAAGCAGATTATGAAAGAAATAAATCGCTTTTTGACAAGGGAGTAATTTCAAAGGCAGATTGGGACCGCTCAATTGCTGCCTATGAAACTGCTGTAGCGAGTAAAAATTCAGCGTATTACAATGTGCAAAGTGCCGCAGCTACAGTTAATGAGGCAAAAGACAATTTAGGTAGAACTACTATTTACGCTCCCATGAATGGAACAATTTCTAAGTTAAATGTGGAGAGAGGTGAACGTGTTGTTGGTACACAGCAAATGGCTGGTACGGACATTCTTACAGTTGCTAATCTCAATAATATGGAGGTTGAGGTAGATGTCAATGAAAATGATATTGTAAAAGTCGAAATTGGTGATTCTACAATAGTTGAAGTAGATGCTTACTTAAAGAAAGAGTTTAAAGGTGTTGTTACTGAAATTGCCAATTCTGCTGAAGGTTCTTTAACAGCAGATCAGGTAACAAACTTTAAAGTTAAAGTTAGAATTCTTGAAGAATCCTATAAAGACTTAACCGAAGGTAAACCTGAGACATATTCACCTTTTAGACCAGGTATGACTGCTACAGTAGATATCATTACAAACCAAAGAAAAAATGCTATTGCAGTACCAATTAGTGCAATTGTTATTAAAACAGATACAAGTTCAGTTAAAAAACCTTTTGGTAAGTCTGAATTTGAAGATGATTCAATCAGTTCTGAAGAAGAAAAGTTTGAATGTGTCTTTGTCGAAGCTAATGGTAAGGCAAAATTAAAAGTGGTTAAGACAGGTATACAGGACGATACAAATATTGAAATTACATCAGGCCTCACAGAGGATGATAAAATTATCACAGGACCTTACAATGTGGTTTCCAAAACATTAAACCCTGGTGATCTTTTGGAAGTTCAAAATAAATCATCCAGAACATCAGAAGGTAAAGAAGAATAAATTTATAGAATGGCTATTATTCTAAATATAGAAACAGCAACCACAAATTGCTCAGTCTCTCTATCTAAAGATGGAGAGATTTTGGTTTTAAAAGAGGATAAATCTTCTGGTTACTCTCATGCTGAAACGTTACACGTATTTATAGATGATGTTTTTAAAGAAGCTAAAATTCAACCTTCAGCAATAGATGCAATTGCTGTTAGTAAAGGTCCAGGTTCGTATACAGGATTACGAATTGGTGTGTCAACTGCCAAAGGGCTGTGTTTTGCTTTAAATAAACCGTTAATAGCTACAGATACTTTAGAGGCTTTAGCCAATCAAATTATATTTAATGATGGATTTATTGTGCCTATGCTAGACGCAAGAAGAATGGAGGTGTATTCGGCTATTTATAATTCGAATTTAGAATTAGTTAGAGAAATTAAAGCCTAAATTCTAAATGAAGAAAGTTTTAAGGAACTCTTAGAGAAGTCAAAAATATATTTTATTGGTAATGGTGTAGAAAAGACAAAAACGCTTATTCAGCATCCCAATGCCGTTTTTGTTGAAGGAAAATTACCGTCAGCTAAAGAGATGGCAAAACTTTCCGAATTGAAATACAAAAAAAGCGACACTGAAGATGTCGCCTATTTTGAGCCTTATTATTTAAAGGATTTTGTTGGTTTAAAGAAAAAGTCTTAGTCTTTTTTACTAGTTTCAAATTTCTCTAAATTATAATGATGAACATCTCTTTGAGGGAATGGTATTGAGATTCCTGCAGCTTCTAATCTGGCTTTTCCTTCTTCAAGCGTATACCAACGTATAGCCCAAAAATCTTCATTCTTAGCCCAATATCTTAATATGATATTTACAGAACTGTCACCAAGTTCACCTACAGCTATCATTGGAAGTTTGTCTTCATCTTTTATAACCGTTTCTTGTTCATTTATTAGGTTAAGTAAAATATCCTTTGCTTCTTTTATGTTGTCATCATAACCAATACCAAAGGTCAGATTTTCACGTCTTATACCTTGAGATGTATAATTGATAATATTATCATTCGATAGTTTACCATTAGGTATTATGGCCTCTTGATTACCAAACGTAATAATTGTAGTATTAAAAATTGAGATTTCCTTTACACTACCATCTACTCCTTGAGCAGAAATCCAGTCACCTACTTTAAATGGTTTTAGTAGTAATATTAAAACACCACCTGCAAAATTGGCTAAAGAACCTTGTAAGGCTAAGCCTATTGCTAAACCACCAGCAGCAATAACAGCCGCAAATGTGGTAGTCTCTATCCCAACTGTTCCTAAGACAACAATGGCCAACATAATTTTTAAGGACCATTTTATTAAGTTTGATAAAAACAATTTTAGGCTTACTTCATAATCAGCTTTGTTCATAGCTTTCAAAATTATTTTTGAAAGAATTCCAATAAGCCAATTACCAATAATCCATATTAGTATTGCTGCAATAATCTTAGGTGTATATTCAACAACTAAATTATAGCCAGCATCAATCCATTTTTGTGTATCCATTTCTTATGTGTTTAATATAAAAATAAAACTCGGCTAAGTTTTGTTGGCCGAGTTATTAATATTTGTGATTATAAATCAATTAATTTGATATAAATCAGCTATAGTGTATTTATTTTAATGTAATTAAATACTGTGTTAATTTAACTAAATCTTCTTCATGCTTTAATTTAAGCTTATTGTCTTTGATGTAGCTTTTTAGTTTAGAAGAGTGTTCAGGAAATGTATCTAAAAAATCTTTCTTTTTCTGAGGTAATGAAACCACTTTGTTGTCATACTTTACAAAATATTGGTCATCTTCTCTTTTGAATTTAGCAGGAATTTCACTTTGATAAGAAGAGCGAGATTCTATTTTACTATAAAATTTAACGCTTTCCTTTTTTAAAATAGAGTAATTTTCAGTTTCCTCAAGTACAACTAAGAATGAACGCTTCGATATATCTTTATCATTGCTAATGTTGTATGTTTTATATGTCTTGTCATCAGAATTAAAAGTGACAACATACTCACTGTTATTGCCTAAAGAAACGATTTTGTCATCAGATAACTTTATTTCCATTTCGTCATAATAAGCATTATAACGACCTTGGAAAACAACATTGAAGCCATCGATTTTTAACATTTTAAAATCATCATTAACATATGGAGATCCTTCAGCATCAACAATTCTACTTCTAGATCTAGCTATAAGACCTTGTTCTGAAGCAAAATCCATATTCTGGCTGTAAATATTTTGAATTAATATTAGTAAAATTACACTAATCGTTGTTTTTAATTTTTGGTAAGTCATACGTTTTCAGTTTTTTATTAAAAATAATTTATTAAGTACATCAAAAATTATGCCGAATTACACTTCCTAATGCTTAAAAGTCAAATATAAATAATTTGATTAAAAAAAAATATAACTAGCAGATAATTAAGGATTAATTAACCATTTATAGCGTCTACAGTTATAAAATTGTCATTAAGCATGTCCTTAAGCATGTTTTCTATACCATTTTTTAATGTAAAAGTAGAAGAAGGACATCCGCTACAGGCACCTTGAAGTAAAACTTCCACCTTTTTAGTGTTCTCATTATAAGATTTGAACTCTATATTTCCACCATCACTTTCAACGGCAGGTTTTACGTATTCTTCTAAAATGTTTACAATGTTTTTTGATGTGTCATCTAAAAGCTCAAATTTTTCTTCAATTGCAGCTTCTGTTTTATTGAGTTGNTTAGGTGCATCATCATTTAATATTGTTTTTCCTTCTTCAACATAAGATTTTAAAAATTCTCTGATTTGAAGTGTGACTTCTTCCCATTCAACAATATCATATTTAGTTACTGAAATAAAATTCTTTTCCATATAAACATTCTTTACAAATGGAAATTGAAATAAGGCAGTAGCTAATGGGGAAGGTTTAGCCTCTTCAATAGAAGTAAACTCGTATAGGTTAGGAACCAACACTTTATTGAAAACAAATTTTAANACACTTGGGTTAGGTGTNCTTTCAGCATAGACNGTTACTGAGGCTTTTGGTTTGCTNGCTTCTTCAGTAACTACAATGCCNNCTTTTGAGAGATAGTCTTCAATTTGTTTGGCGACTTCATCTTGAACATCTTTCCATTCAACTATATTGTAACGTTCAATAGCAACAAAATTAGAGGCTATATAGACCTTTTTTACAAAAGGAAGATAAAATAATTGTTGTGCTAAGGGTGAATGTTTTGCTTCGTCTATGTTGTTGAATTCAAAGCTATTGTGATTTGTAAGAAATTTGTCTGCTTCAAATTTTAAAATTGTGTTGTTTGAAGTAGGAACTATGGATATTTTCGTTAACATATTTTTTTATTTGCAAAAATATGAAATAAGGATTGGAAACTTTCATCCTTTTAATATGTTTTATATCAGAATTCTTAAAGCAATTCATTTTATTTCATTAAATTTCGTCCTTTGAAAAAAAATCAATGGGGCACTGATTTGTATTCAAGGTTTCATTGGTGGTTTGATTGAAACTAACTAGCTATGAAAAAAGTCCTCTATATTTTAGTTTTATTGGTGACATCTATGGGGTTTTCCCAAGATGTTTTAATGGAAAATGGAACGTTTAACCGTTGTGCTCCAGATATTTTTTATGATAGTGGAGGTGAGTTTGGCAATTATGCTAATGATGAAAACTATACAACGACCATTTGTCCTCAAAATGCAGATGAATTTATTATTCTTGATTTTTATGAGTTTAGTACACAGCTAAATCAGGATGTAATGACTATATATGACGGAGATGATACTTCAGCTCCGGTAATTGGTACATATACAGGGGCATTTGCTCCAGGTTTTATATCTTCAAGTGATAGTAATGCTTCTGGTTGTATAACAATATCGTTTACTTCAAATGACTCAGGAAATACGACAGGTTGGGCAGCAGAGATATTATGTGGATACCCATGTCAGGATATTGTAGCTTCAATAGACAGTACAACTCCAGAACCTAACGCTTCAGGGGTAGTAAGTGTTCTACCAGGAGATACCGTAGACTTCTCAGGAAGTGCAACTTTTTCTGATGATGATACAGATGCTACTTATAGCTGGAATTTTGGTGATGGAAATACAGCATCAGGAAATGATGTCTCTAATACTTTTACTGCATCTGGGACTTATTTTGTTACACTAACTGTTACGGATAACAATCCACAAGGATGTACAGCTACAGAAACTATAACAGTATTTGTTTTAGGTCCAAATATTGTTGTCGATGAAGATTCATATACAGCAGCACAATTAATTGAGGATATTCTTATTGATAGTCCATGTGCTACAGTATCTAATATAATATCGTCTACAGGTATTGATTTTGGAACACCTCATAACGGTATAGGGTATTTTATTAGTGATGGGGTTAATTTTCCTTTCGCAGAAGGTGTACTATTGGCTTCTAGCGATGCTAGTTCGGCTGAAGGGCCAAATTCAGGTGGTGTCGTAAGTGATGGTGCTTGGCCAGGTGATCCAGATTTGGATAATTTACCAGGGGTAACAAATACAAATGATGCAACGTACATTCAGTTTGATTTTGTGCCATTAGCAAATAGTATAAGTTTTGATTTTTTAATGGCCTCAGAAGAATATAATGGTGGGTCTTTTGAATGTAATTATTCAGATGCTTTTGCTTTCTTCTTAACAGACTCTAATGGCGTAACTACCAATTTAGCTGTACTACCAGGAACAAATACACCAATAACAGTAACAAACATACATCAAGCGAATGGCTCTTGTGGTGCGGCAAATGCTCAATATTTCGGTGGTTATACTCCAAATAATGGACCACCTATTTCATATGATGGAAGAACTACTGTTTTTACCGCTCAATCTGCTGTAATTCCAGGAGAGCAATATACTATAAAGTTAGTTATAGCAGATGATAGAGATAGTTCTTGGGATAGTGGTGTGTTTTTAAAAGCTGGTAGTTTTGACTTAGGAGGTAACTTAGGTGATGACATAACTATAGCAAATGGAACAGCGGGATGTTTAGGAGATGATGTAATTTTAGATACAGGTTTAACTACGGCAGTTCATACTTGGTATAAAGATGATGTAGAAATTCCAGGAGAGACATCATCAATTTATACAGTAACAGAAAGCGGAATATATCGTGTTGATTTTGATTTATCGGGAGTTTGTCAAGGTTCGGCTGATCCAATAGAAATTGAATTTAGATCAAATCCAACTATAGGTACACCACAAAATTTATATTTATGCGAATTAGGAGGGAGTGATACAGCTGAATTTGATTTATCTCAAAACACTAGTCTTGTTCTTGATGGACAAGATCCAGGTGAATTTGTAGTTAGTTACCATCCAACCCAACAAGATGCAATTGATAACTTAAATGAGTTATCAATAAATTATACAAATATATCGAACCCTCAAACTATATGGGTTCGTATAGCCGATACAACAGATTTTTGCTACGAAACCGGACAATTTGATATAGTAGTCACAGACCAACCAACGATTAATCCAGTAGGAAATTTGGAGTTATGTGATGACGATAGTAATGATGGGGTAGAGGAGTTTGATTTGAGTTTACAGGACTTGGGTATTTTGGGTGTTCAGCCATCGACTGATTTCAACGTCACCTACCACTTGAGTTTTGCCGATGCGGATGCAGGAACAGGAGTGCTTCCTGATCTCTATACCAATGGAGGTAACCCAGAGCCAATCTACGTAAGAGTAGAGAACGCCAACGACCCAGATTGTTATAATGCGACTGTAAATCCGCTTTTCGAGCTTATAGTGAATCCAAGAGCGATAGCCAACGAGCCAGCAGGCATGGAGTTATGTGACGATATCAGCAACGATGGAGTTGCGGATTTTGACCTTAGCAGTCAAGAGGCAGATATATTGGGAGGTCAAGACCCAGCAATATATACTGTGAGTTTCCACGCGAGCCAGGCAGATGCAGAAGCTAATCAATCGGCATTACCGAGTAACTATACAGGATCAGACCAAGAGACTATCTATGTAAGGGTAGAAGATCCAGCTTATCCAGACTGTTATGGTACTACGAGTTTTGTGCTAACGGTAAATCCATTACCAGAGATAACTGTCGTTCCACCATTACAAGTGTGTGACGACGACACGGACAATTATGTAAGTTTCCCGTTGAGTACCAAGACCGATGAGTTATTGAACGGTCAAACAGGAGTTGAGCTATCCTACCATAGTACACCAGTAGGAGCGGATATAGACACCGACGAGATCTTCGACGGCTATATAGGAACTGACGAGACCATCTATGTGCGTTTAGTCAACACTACAACGAACTGTTACAATGTAGGGGTTTTGAATCTGGAAGTGTTAGAAAACCCGATAGCCAACCCTACNACACCATTNGAGGTCTGTGATGACGATAACGACGGCTTTGCAGAGTTCGATNTAACNNTACGNGACGCCGAAGTNATTGGTGCACAAACAGGAATGGTGGTNAGCTACCATGCCAANCCAGNNGATGCAGAGACAGGNGACGNACCATTACCAAGNAATTTCACNAATACAGATCCAGATGCNCAAGAAATATACGTACGTATAGAAAATGCGACAACAGGCTGTTACGCAACGACAACACTTCAATTGATCGTGAACCCAATACCNACAACGGTAACGGTAACACCATATGAGCTTTGTGACTATGATAATCCAGGAGACGAGATAGAGCTTTTCGACNTACCGACCAAGGACGCCGAGATCCTTAATGGACAAGTAAACGTTACGGTAGCNTACTATGAGAGCCAAGCCGATGTAGATGCNGGCAATNCNATAACAGCATTGTATNCTAATAATACAGGCAACCCACAAGAGNTTATAGCNGTACTNACCAATACNAATACAGGCTGTACATCTAGTACAACCTTTGACTTGGTNGTAANCCCATTACCAGCACTGATAGATCCAACACCACTAGAGGTTTGTGACGATGGNACACCAGANGGTATNACAGAGATGGATCTTAGCGTAAAAAATACCGAGATTACAGGGGGCAACCCTAACTATTCGGTAAGCTATTATNANANCNTNNGNGATGCNNTAGANNNAGANAANCCCATTNCCNANANTNTANACNAATNANANTAACAACCANATCATNTATCGTNNNNGTAGANGATACCACAACAGGCTGTTACGATACCACAACNATGGAACTGATTGTGCAACAGGCACCAGAGGCTTTTGACCCAGAACCGTTACGCTATTGTGATCCNGANAACGATGGTTTTGGTGTATTCGATTTGACGACAGTTGACAATGAGATTACAGGAGGAGCATCAGGATTAACGGTAAGCTACCATGAGACTTTGGTCAANGCCGAGAACAACGTAGATGCCATAACAAATACNACGGCCTATAACAATATAGTTGTCNATACTCAGATGCTCTATGCAAGAGTGGANAGTGCCACGATAGCTACAAACTGTGCCACGATAGTAGCACTTCAACTTATCGTAGAGCCAACACCACAGTTGGTAACACCNACACCANTGGAAGTGTGCGATGATATTTCTGCCGATGGNTTTGCTATCTTCNACTTAACAACGAAGAACGAAGANATTCTTAATGGGCAAGACCCAGCACAATATATTGTNAGCTATTATGAGAATGAAAACAATGCTGAATTGGGCAACAACCCAATAGGAAATCCTAACGCTTATACTAATACNGANGCTTTTACTCAGATTCTATGGGTGAGAGTAGAGGACACGTCAACNGTAGANGGCTGTTATAAGCTTACAACCTTAGANCTTATCGTTAACCCATTGCCAGTACTGGTAACACCATCACCATTAGAGCTTTGTGATGTTAATAATCCAGGNGATGAGCAAGAAGCTTTTATTTTGGANGAAGCTAATGCAGANATNCTAAACGGTCANACCGGTATAACGTTGACCTATTACGAGAATCAAGCAGATGCTGAGAATGAGACNAGCCCGATTACGAGCCCATATGTAAATGACTAGTAATNCACANACCATATTTGTAAGAGCNGAGAATGATGTTACGGGTTGTTATAATACGGTAACGGTAACCTTAAGAGTNAACCCNATNCCNTCNCCAGAACCAGATCCAACACCGATAGAGGTCTGTGACGATGANAANGACGGTTTTGCAGAGTTCGATCTAGAGATCCGTACGGTAGAGATCACCAANGGAGAGGATGATATNGTAATTACCTACCATGAGACCTTGGCAGANGCGCATCAAGGNAATAATGCAATCACAGGACTTTANACGAATATNGTACCGGACAGTCAGATGATTTATGTGCGTTCAGAGAACACTATAACAGGTTGTTACANTTTAACACTGAACACTTTGGAACTAATTGTGCTANCAGCACCTGAAGTNCCANTGGANATAGAGCCTTACATTATATGTGATGGNGATGATGACGGTATAGCNCAGTTTGACCTGACAACCAAGGANGATGANATCTTGGGAACACAAGATCCAACGGAAGTTGTACTGACCTATCATACCAGTNCTGCAGATGCAGAAAATGGTAACNATCCTATNATTAATGTAGGTAACTATACAAACANGAGNAATCCACAGACTATTTATGTAAGACTNTATAATCCAACTACAGGNTGTCAGGATACNGGCATGTTCGATCTACAAGTAGAACTNCCACCAGTAGCGGTACAGCCAACCCAGTTGAGCCTATGTGATGACTTTGGAGAAGAAGGGGATGAAGTTACGGTATTTGACCTAACGGTAAAAGATTCAGAGATCACAGGCGGCAATGCAAGTTGGTCAGTAAGCTATTACGAGACCTTTACAGATGCCTTGTTACAGGACAATGTTATAGCTGACCCTACACAGTATACCAATACCTCTGTAGGAGGAGCTGTAGCAAACCCACAGACCCTTTACGTTGTTGTAACCGATACCGATACAGGATGTGTAGACTATACCACTTTAACGATACGTGTATTACCAAACCCAACACCAACACCAAGTGAGGATCTGCCAGATCTAGAGCTATGTGATGATGTAAATACAGGAGACGGAGTAGAAGCTTTTGATCTTACAGAGCGTGAAGACCTGATATTAAACAGTGAAGATGGGGTTACGGCAACTTATTATGAGAGCTATGATGATGCCTTCGCAGCAACAGATGCGATAGCTGACCCAGCAGCATATACGAATATAGAGACACCAGAGCAAGAGATTTATGTAAGAGTCACTAAGGATGCAACAGGCTGTTTTACGATAGTAGACTTTACCATCCGTGTGAACCCATTACCAGAAGTAGTAGCCGTGACGGACTTTATACAATGTGAACTTAATACCGATGGTATTGATAGTTTTGATCTAACAAGTAAGAACGATGAAGTGCTGAACGGTCAGGATCCATCACAATTTATAGTGACCTATCACGAAAGTCTAGTAGATGCACAAGATGGTATAAACGCTTTAGTAAGTCCATATACAAATACCAGTAGCCCACAACAGATTTTTGTGACCATTACCAATAATGTAACAGGCTGTTCTATCAGTACACAGAGTTTTTATTTGGAAGTACATGAAGGAGCAGAGGCTAACTCGGATATGGTAGATATAGTGTACGAGGAGTGTGATGACAATATGGAGACCGATGGAGATCCAAGCAATGATAGTGTACAGTTCGATCTGTCTACACAAGATGCTTTTGTACTTGACGGTCAGGATGCAGATAGCTACATTGTAAGCTATTACGCAAGCGCCGCTGATGCAAACTTAAATATCAATCCGTTACCTACGCTTTACGAAAACATCGTAAACCCTCAGATCATTTATGCAAGGGTAGACAACAATACTATGGTAGTAGGTGTTATAAATCTGGATTTAGCGGCACTAACCGAAGCACTAGATTTTGATGGAGATGGAACGCCGGATACTTACGACACTGATAATGATGGTATCTACGACTTAGTGGATATCAATGGTGATGGCATCTCTGATGCTACAGACACTACAGGTGATGGTCTTATCAATGAGATAGATACCAATGGAGATGGTATTGCAGACTTTGTGGACCTCAACAATGATGGAGAGTTCGATAACCAAGAAGATAGTTCAATTTGTTATGCAGTAGCACCGTTGACTCTACAGGTAAACCCGTTACCACTGTTTGATTTAGATGATAGCTATACATTGTGTATCGATACCAATGGAACAGAGATATTAGATCCATTAGTGATAGACACTTACTTGTCGGACACGGAGTATACCTTTGAGTGGAGCTATGAGGGTGCTGTTATTGCAGGTGAAACCGGATCTAGCATGATGCCAGGTCAAGGAGGTACCTATAGTGTAATAGTAGTCAATATAGCAACAGGCTGTGTGAACAACGATAGTACTATTGTAATAGAAAGTGCACCACCTAGTTTGGAATTGATATCCCAGACACAAGCTTTTGTAGATAATAACGTTATAGAGGTATTGGCAACAGGAATCAGTGAGTACGAGTACAGTATGGACGGAGGACCTTGGCAGGATAGCGGTGTGTTTAGTAATGTGTCACCAGGTGACCATTATGTCACAGCAAGAGACAAGATGGGTTGTGGAACGGCAACAATATTGGTTCCTATAATAGACTATCCAAAGTACTTTACACCAAACGATGATGGTTATAACGATACTTGGAACATTATCAACATTGATAGTAGCGCAAAAATTTATATATTTGACCGCTACGGGAAGTTGATTAAGCAAATCAGTCCTTCGGGATCTGGTTGGGACGGTACCTTTAATGGGAACCTAATGCCGAGTAGCGATTATTGGTTCACCGTGGAATATGTTGAACCAACAACAAACGAACCTAAAGAATTTAAAGCCCATTTTACCTTGAAACGATAAAAAAATATGAGATTAAAAAAATATTGTTTAGTAGCACTTTTAGCTTTAGTTGCAAATTTTGGTTTTGCACAGGAAGGTATCCCAGTTTACTCGGATTACTTAACCGATAATTATTATTTAATTCACCCTTCTATGGCTGGAGTTGCTAATTGTGCCAAGGTAAGGTTGACTGCTAGGCAACAGTGGTTTGGTGTTGATGATGCACCAAGTTTACAAACTTTGAGTATGAATGGAAGATTAGGAGATTCTCCAGTTGCTCTTGGTGGTGTTGTTTTTAATGATGAAAATGGTTATCACTCAACAGTTGGTGGTTATGCAACATTTGCTTACCATCTTATGTTTTCTAGGAATGAGATTGATTTAAATATGTTGTCTTTTGGTTTGAGTGCTGGTTTTCTTCAGTATAACTTAGATCAAACAAGTTGGTTAGCTCCTGGTGAGTTTGATCCTCTTGTAGATCCTTCAGAACAAAGTGCAACTAATTTTAATATTGATTTTGGATTTTCATATCATTATGTGGATTTTTATGTTCATGCAACAGCAAAAAACATTTTAGAAAATGATGGTGTTAATGTAAATGAAAATGGGGATTTTGAGTTTAAAAATCTAAGACGTTATTTATTATCTGCTGGTTATACAATAAGTAAATTTGGAAGTGATTGGAGTTATGAACCTTCTTTAATGTATATGTATAGAGATGCTACTAAAGAATCATCCATAGATGTGAATTTAAAAGTGTACAGAGAAATGGACTTTGGTAAAGTTTGGGGTGGATTATCTTATAGACGAAGCCTTGATGGTGCAGAGTTTTTTGACGGTACAGGTGTAAGTAATCAAAAAGC
>PAJL01000073.1 GCA_002706045.1 Flavobacteriaceae bacterium | reverse complement strand
ATAAACCAAAAGGAACAAAAAATATACATGTACAATGAAGCCGTTGTGCTCTATCAAGATATGGAGATTAAATCGGGCATCATTGTTATAGACTACAGCAAAAACTTGGTGTATGCTGGTCGATTAAAAGACTCTACAGGCTACTCACAAAAACCCGTTTTTAAACAAGGTGCCAATGTTATAGAGCCCGATTCGATTATCTTTAATACAGATACAAAAAAGGCTCTTATTTACAATTCGGTTACTGAACAAAGTGGTGGAACCATTATTGCCGAAACCACAAAAAAGGAAAACGATTCGGTATATTTTATTAAGGATGGTAAGTTTACTACCTCTGAAAATTTAGATGATCCTGAGTACTACATTAAGATGAATAAAGCCAAAATTGTTCCTAATAAAAAGGTGGTTACAGGCTTGAGTCAAATGTATATTTATGATGTACCGACACCTTTAGTGATGCCTTTTGCATTTTTCCCTATGTCTAAAAAGCAAACATCAGGAATCATTTTTCCTTCGTTTGGTGAAGATACAGGTAATGATAGAGGTTACTTTTTACAAAATGGTGGTTATTATTTTGCTATTAGCGATTATGTAGATTTAGCGGTTCTAGGTGATTACTACACCAATGGTAGTTATGGTATACGAATGGAAAGTAATTATGCTCTCCGCTATAAGTTTCGTGGAAATATGAGTTTTAGATATGAAAACTTATTGACTAGCGAACGTGGTTTCCCTGATTTTGCTAAAAACACAATTTATAACATTAGATGGTCACATAGCCAAGATGCCAAAGCTAATCCTAGTTCACGTTTTTCGGCTTCAGTAAACTTGGGTAGTAGTCAATATTACCAGCAATCGGTAAACCAGCTAAATCAAGCAAATTTCTTGAATAACACCTTAGCATCGTCAGTATCGTATTCAAAATCCTTTCAAGGCGAACCACAGGTAAACATTAGCATGTCTGCCACGCATTCGCAAAATACAAGAACAGAAGCTATCAATCTTACTTTACCAACCTTTCAAGGTTCTATGAGTAGAATTTATCCTTTTGAACCTAAAACAGGAACTAAAAAAGGAGCTATTCAAAATATAAATTTTCAGCTGAATAGTAGAGCTGAATACCGTATCAATACCACGGATTCGCTTTTTGGAAAAAGTGAAATGTTTGATGATGCTGTTACAGGTATGCGTCACAGTATTCCTGTTACGACCAACTTTAAAGTATTTGACCATTTTAGTGTAAGTACAAGCGCGAATTTTGAGGAAACTTGGACTTTAAAAACCATTAGAAAAACCTACGATCCTACAGAAGATGAAGTCATCGATATTGAACAAAATGGGTTCGATCGCTTTTTAACTTATAATTTTGGTGCTAGTGTTGGTACAACATTATATGGTATGTATAACTTTCAACGTGAAGGTAAAAACCCAAAAATACAGGCGATAAGGCACGTTATTAGACCATCTTTGAGTTATTCTGTTAGTCCAGCATTCGATCAATATTACGAAACTTATGAGGTTATTGATGCCGATGGTACCACAACCGAAGAATATACACGTTTTGAAAATTCTCTCTATGGTGTTCCTGGAAACCGCTACTCTAGTAGTTTAGGTATTACTATAGGTAATAACATTGAAGCTAAAGTACGTTCTAAAGATTCAACCAAAACAGAAGCTGAAAAAGTTTTCATCCTGAACAACTTAAACTTTTCAACATCATACAACCTAGCTGCCGACTCACTAAACTGGAGTCCTGTGAGAGTTTCTGGTGGTACTCAAATTTTAAATAAAAAGATGAGTATTAACTTCGGAATGACTTTAAATCCTTATGCTTTAGATAATAACAACAGAGTTATCAACACCTACAACATCAATAACGGTGGAAGCTTATTCCGATTAACTTCTGCAAATATCAATATGAGCTATACGTTATCTAATGATAGTTTTTCTGGTACGGAATCTGAAAAGGACAAGGCTTCAGCTCAAGAAGCTGCTCGCTCAGGTGGTAGAACCGACGGACTCTTTGGTAAAACAGAAGACTTTGCAGATAGGCGACTCTCAGATGATGATAGAACCAAAGACGGAGAGGAAGAAAACAATGAACTCTATAATTATAAAATGCCATGGTCACTGAGGCTTGCTTACGCGGCCAATTATACCAATACACAACGGCAAAATGAGATTTCCTCACACTCTCTAATGTTTTCTGGCGACATAGATCTATCTCCACGATGGTCCGTTGGTGCCTCGTCTGGTTACGACTTTTTAAACCAAGGGTTCACCTATACACAACTACGTTTTGAACGTGACCTTCTAAGCTGGAGAATGAACTTCTCTTGGGTTCCTTTTAGCACCAGAGCGTCTTGGAACTTCTTTATTGNAATTTCCTCTAACCTACTTAAAGATCTTAAGTACGATCAACGTCGTCAACCAGATCAACGTGTTGGGAATTAATCCGATTTTTCTTTTAAATTTACCTATTGTTTAATCTTTAAAAAAAAGCTGTTTTACAGAAACAGTTCAGCATAGAATGAAAAAAATAATCAACACTAAAAAAGCACCTGCTCCTATTGGACCTTATAGTCAAGCTGTTTTAAGCGGAAATACCTTATATACCTCTGGGCAAATTGCTCTCAATCCTGAAACTATGGAATTGGTTTTAGACGATATTAAAACCGAAACTAAGCAAGTGATGGAAAACATGAAAGCTGTTTTAGAAGCTGCTGATATGACGTTTGACAATGTCATTAAAACCTCAATTTTTATTAGCGATATGAACAACTTTGCTCAAATCAATGAGGTATATGGCAGCTATTTTAATGAAGATACAGCTCCTGCCAGAGAAACGGTAGAAGTGGCTAACCTGCCTAAGTTTGTGAATGTGGAAATTAGCATGATTGCGGTAATGTAAATATTCAAACCAACTATAAACAATTGTTAATAAAAATCACCAAGGCTTCCGTGCTTTTGGTAATTTCCTTTTTTACAGAACTCGTATTTTTGAGAGTAACCAAATTTCTCCTAAGATGCGTATAGAACACGATATAAAACTTGGCTTTAAAGATGTGATGTTTCGTCCGAAACGTTCTACCCTAAAAAGTAGATCTGAAGTCACTTTAGAGCGCGATTTCACCTTTTTAAACAGTAAAGCCGAATGGCAAGGCGTCCCAATTATGGCTGCCAATATGGATACCACAGGTACGTTTGACATCGCTAAAGTTCTTGCCGACCATAAACTATTTACAGCCATACACAAACACTATACGCCAGAGCAATGGCACGCATTTTTAAGCAATGCTCCAACCAATATTACAGACTTTATTGCCATAAGTACTGGTACAGGACAAGATGATACCAACAAACTAAAAACCGTTTTTAACCAACATCCTGAACTAAAATTCATCTGTATTGATGTCGCCAATGGTTACTCTGAGCATTTTGTAGAATTTGTAAACAAAACCCGTAACCTTTACCCTAATAAAACCATTATTGCAGGTAATGTGGTGACAGGCGAAATGGTTGAACAACTTCTACTCTCTGGTGCCGATATTGTAAAAGTAGGTATTGGTCCTGGTAGCGTTTGTACGACACGTGTAAAAACCGGAGTGGGTTATCCGCAACTCTCTGCCATTATAGAATGTGCCGATGCGGCTCACGGTTTAGGAGGCCAAATTATTAGCGATGGTGGTTGCACCACTCCTGGTGATGTTTCCAAGGCTTTTGGTGCTGGTGCCGATTTTGTAATGTTAGGTGGCATGTTTGCTGGCCATACCGAAAGCGGAGGCAAACTTATAGAACGCAACGGAGAACGCTACAAACAATTTTATGGTATGAGCTCTGCCACNGCTATGGATAAATATGTTGGTGGNGTTGCCGAATACAGAGCCAGTGAAGGCAAAACTGTAGAAGTNCCTTACAAAGGTGATGTTAAAGATACNTTACANGATATTTTGGGNGGCATACGTAGNACTTGTACNTATGTTGGTGCGGCACGTTTAAAAGAACTCACCAAACGGACCACATTTATACGTGTCGCAGAACAGGAAAATCAGGTCTATAATAGGTAGATTTTGGTATTGCGCTTATCGGTCTCGTGTATGAGCAGTAGCGGATTTATAGCTACTACTTTTCGGATAGCAATATACTTTATTTAAACGAAAAACGGTTCGAGCTTGCACTCAAACCGCTATTGCTTATACACAATGTTGTACGCAGGCTTTATTTTCCATTTAGTTTGTCAGCGTTGGGTAACAGCTCTTTGCAACGGCAGGAACGAGGATTGCAATGTGCTGTTTTGCGGTGGCTATTTTTTTCTCAATTCAATTGTCGGTATTCCTGTGGTGTCTTTCCTGTTTTGGATTTGAATAATCGACTGAAATAATGCGGATAATTAAAACCCAATGAATAAGCAATTTCGCTTACCGATTCGGTTTCGCCTAACAATAAATTTTTAGCTTTTTCAATAATGAAATTGTTGATTTGGTCTTTGGTACTGTAACCTGTTTCCTTTTTCAGTAAATCACTCAAATAGTTTGGGGAAAGATGTATTTTGTCCGCAAAATAGTCAATCGATGGAATCCCGATTGTTACAAAATTTCCTTCGGAATAATAGCTTTTCAACAAATTTTGAAACTGACTAACCACATCTGAATTTTGGGCGGAACGAGTGTTAAACTGTCTTTCGTAATAACGGTTTGAAAGTTTCAATAACAATTCCAAGGACGATGAAATGACGGTTTGGCTATGATTGTCGATGCGTTCCGAAATCTCGCTTTTTATCATATTCACGCAGTCCGTTATTGTTTTTTGTTCGGTGTCGGACAAATGCAATGCTTCGTGAACATCATACGAAAAGAATTGGTATTGGTCAATGGTTTTGCCAAGTGGTGTATTTCGGATTAAGTCAGGATGAAAAAACAGCATCCAACCGTTAATTTCATTCAATTTCTGTGCTTTAGTAATCGATTGTACTTGGTTGGGTGCGGTAAAAATTAAAACGCCTTCGTCAAAATCGTAAGAATTTCGACCGTACTGCATTCCACAACTTTTGTCTTTTAAGGCAATGGAATATAAATCGGTTGTTGATTTAAAGCCAATCCATTCTTCGGGAATTTCCCATTGGGAAACATCTACAATGCTAATAAGAGGATGCGTTGGATTGGAAAATCCTTGCATTTCGTGCAATTGGCTGATGGATTTTATATGTTGGATTTCGTTGCTCATAACTGTAAAAACTCTAAAATTTTCTGATAATAAATTGATGCTCTTTCTTCCGAAAAATAATCGACCAGCAAACCTGCCAAACCAAATAATGAAAGTCCGATTCCGATACCTTGCCAAGTTGGATTTTTAGTGAACCAAAAAATCAAGATTGTAGCAATGAAAAAGACCGTTGCCACAACTTTTGAGATTTTGTATTGGTATTGAAAATCTTCCACACGCTTTTTCTCTGCTTGGACAAATTCTGTTTGGTTTTCCTGAAAATTCTGTTGCATTTCTACAATTCTTTTTTGATTAGAATACAACATATTTCCGCCAATTGCCGAGTAAATTCCTCCTGTAATGACCAAAGGCAGTAAAAGTGCTTTGGAATTAGGTGTATTGCCCATTTTCCAAATCAATACACCGATAATTACAGTTAAAATTCCAAAGGCGATAATGAGTTTTGATTCGAATAATTCGCCTTTTATCCAGTTGTTTGTGTGTTGATAAAAATTCATCTTAATTCATTCTATGAAACGTTGCTGTTTGCCCTAATAAGGATATTCCTAAATATCCTCTTAAATATAGCTTGTTTTCTTTAATCCAAATTTTACAACTATAAGTATCACCACTTGGTGCGTTGTAAATTTTACCGTTGGTGTACTCTTTTCCGTTCCAAGTCAAGCCTGTTAAACTTGTAATTCCGACTACATTTCTCGAACGTAATTTTGGGTCTGGGTTTTCTGTATCTTTTTTGGATGTTTTCCCATCGCTTTCCACAATTTCTTTTCCCCAAAGATATTTTCCGTAATATTTTCCATCTTTTTTGAAGATTTCAATTTGAACATCTTTTTTGTCCGATTCCCATTTTCCAATTATTTCAGATTCGGTTTGTGCAAATAATTGGGTACTGAATGCTACGAAAAGTAATACGATTAATTTTAATGATTTCATTTTCTGATGTTTTAAAAATCAATAATTTGATAGAATATTTGTTGATGAATTACATTTGACTCATCACGATTTTGTCAAACATTTTGTCGCCCAAATACACACGCATCCAAGGCATCATTTTTGAATATTTTCCTACTTTATATCGTGTTTTTGGATTTTTAGAATTGACAATTTTCACAACTGCATCTGCAATTACGGTAGGTTTAGAAGAGCCGTTTCCTTCTGTTGCTTTTTTAGTGCCTTCAATTATTTTGTCCATCATATCACGGTAAGAACTTTCTTTTGAAATCTTTTCAAATTGGTTTAAAAGCACATCGCCAAATTCAGTTGCAATAAAACCGGGTTCTAATACGACCACTTTAACGTTGAACGGTTTTAGCTCCAAACGTAAACAGTCGCTCAATCCTTCCACAGCGTGTTTACTAGCGTGATACCACGCTCCCATTGGAAAATACATTTTTCCGCCCATCGAAGAAGTGTTGATGATAGTTCCTGATTTTGCTTTTCGCATAAAAGGAACAACCTTTTGTGTCATTGCAGCCATTCCGAAAACATTTACTTCCATTTGCTTTCTGGCTTCGTCAAGAGAAACATCTTCAATAGAACCATAAAGTCCGTAACCTGCATTGTTCCAAAGCACGTCAATTTTGCCTTGTTCTTTGATAATGGTATCAACTACATTTTGAATGTCCTCGTCTTTGGTTACATCCATTTGGATAGGATGACCGCCTAATGATTTTAAATCCTGCATTTTGTCAATTCTTCGAGCAGCGGTATAAACGGTATGTCCTTTTTGAATTAGGGTTTTAGCAGTTTCTTTACCCATTCCACTACTTGCTCCTGTGATTAATATTACTTTGTTCATTGTATTTAATTTTTAAGTTTTTGAATTATTTACAATACAAAGATGCGAACACTACAAGTCGTTCATTAACACAAAAAAGGGCAGTGCCAACACAAATCGCAGAAGTTGGGAAAATGTTCTAATTATTCGTATTGTCGGTTGGGGAAAATGCAATGTGTGCGATAGCACTCTTTGCTTTGTGCAGTCGGTTTTTCAGCTTGCGTACAACGTTAAGATATAGTTCCGTTTCAATGAACTATATCGATTGATAAGCGAAGTTAGCTTTTTCCTAGCACAGTTTCAATACGTAACTTTACGTAGTTTCCTTAAAACTTCTTGTATTTTTGTGTTTTAAACCAAAACCAAGCCTTTGAAACTTACAAAAGCAGCACTCAAAGAATTTTTAGATACTAAAGTTGCACTCTATAACAACCCTAAATTTATTGAGAGTGATCCTGTACAAGTACCGCATCAGTTTTCAAAAAAAGAGGATATAGAAATTGCTGGGTTTTTAGCAGCTACTATTGCTTGGGGCAATCGTAAAAGTATTATTAACAACGCCAACAAAATGGTGACGTTGTTAGACCACTCCCCTTTTGAGTTTATTACACAACACCAAGACAGCGACTTAGAAAAGCTATTACCTTTTGTGCATAGAACCTTTAATGGTGAAGATTTTATTCAGTTTGTAAAAAGCTTACAGCACATTTATCAGCAGCATCAAGGTTTAGAAGCTGTTTTTGCAAAATATGCTACAGCAGACTCTCTACAGCAAAGCATCCATCATTTTAAACAGTTGTTTTTTGAGTTACCACATTTAGAACGTACCAAAAAACATGTGAGTGATCCGCTTAAAAATTCGGCAGCCAAACGTATCAATATGTATCTACGTTGGATGGTTCGTAACGATAATAACGGTGTAGATTTTGGCATTTGGAAGTCCTTGCATCCAGCGCAATTGAGTTGCCCCTTGGATGTGCATTCAGGTAATGTAGCACGAAAACTAGGCTTATTAAAACGAAAACAAAACGATGCTAAAGCTTTAGCAGAACTCGATGCGTCCTTAAGACGGTTAGACCCAACCGATCCTGTGAAATATGATTTTGCGTTGTTTGGGTTGGGAGTTTTTGAGGGGTTTTAATTTGTAGTGCCAAACCTCGTCTTGATTTGTCATGCTGAACTCGTTTCAGCATCTAAATTATACAATTTTATACACCTACACTAATAAGATCCTGAATCAAGTTCTAGATGACACCTGTTTTTAAAACTTTAACAACAAGCTCATTACATAATTTAGCTTTTATTTAAGACCATAAAATAAATCCTAATGACAAATCATTCGTAAATTATAAAAAAATTCATTTATGAAAATCCCCCAAATTCCAAATAATGAGCAAAAAAGGCTTAAAACTGTTAAATCCTACAACCTACTCGACAGTTTACCTGAAAGCGAATATGACGACATAACCAATCTTGTTGCTACTATTTGTGATACTCCTATTGCGCTTATAAGCCTATTAGATAGAGATAGAAATTTCTTTAAATCGCATCTTGGCATTCCTTTTTCTGAAAGCCCAAGAGACATTTCGTTTTGTGGTCATGCTATTTTAGAAAACGATATCTTAATCATCAATGATGCGAGAAAGGATGAACGTTTTATGGATAATCCTCTTGTCTTAGAAATGAAAGCGATTTTTTATGCTGGAGTACCATTAATTAATCCAAAAGGTCTACCCTTGGGAACGCTTTGTGTTTTCGACCACAGACCCAGAGAACTAGATGAAAAGCAAATTAAAGCACTAAAAACACTTGCCAAGCAAGTGATTCAACTTTTTGAACTTAGGAGAAAAAATCTCATACTCAACCGAACACAAAAAGAACTCAAAACCAGAAATGAACAATTAAAACGGTTTGCTAGCCATGTGTCTCACGATTTAAAATCTCCTTTAACCAATATTATTTCTTTAACGGATTTGATACGTAGTGAAAATCCTGAAAATTTATCAGATGACACCAACCAATACTTGGATTATATTGAAGAATCTACCACAATTTTACAGCAGTATATAGACGGTATGTTGATGCATTATAAATCTGATGAGTTATTGAAGGATAAACTTCAAGATGTTTCGCTTAGTGAACTCGTTGGAAATATAAAAACACTTTTAACTAAAGAAGAAGACAGGTTAAATTCTAGCGATGTCATAATAAAAGGAATTAACAAGGCAGCTTTAACTCAAATTTTGTTTAACCTCGTTGACAATGCGTTAAAATATAATGATAAAGCCATAAGGGAAATCACTATAGAATATGAAGATTTAGAAGATTTTCATCAATTTAAAGTCATTGACAATGGCATTGGTATTCCTGAAAATAAATTAGAACATATTTTTGAAATCTTTGAAACCGTAAAAAGTGATTTTGGTAAAAGCAGCACCGGAATTGGATTAAGTACCGTAAAAAACCTAGTTGAAAAACTTCATGGTAACATCTCTGCAGAATCCACCTTTGGTAAAGGCAGTACGTTTATATTTACTATTGAGAAGTAAAACAAGACCCTGAGACAATTAAATCTTACACACAACACTAATGAGATTCCGAAACAAGTTCGGAATGACAAAGTTGTTACAAGCATTACAAAAGACAAAAAGGCTTCCAATTTGGAAGCCTTTTTATTTTATGAACTTTAAATGAGACCTTAAAACCACACTTCGACAAGCTCAGCGTGACAATTCAGGATGCTTGTACAAGATTAATTAACCTTTCAGCCAAGCTTCTCTCGTAGCGATTTGTTCAGCTGTAGCGTTTTCATCTTCAGTTAAACCTTCACTCATCGCTGTTGGCTGAGTCAGTTTTGCTTCAATTTTAATGGCCTCACCATTTCTTTCTAATTCCATAGTGATATCCTGACCAGCTTGCCATCCAAACATGCCTCCTATTACACCCTGTGCATTCTGTAATGTTAATTCTTGACCGTTAACTTTCTTAATCACGTCACCAGCTTGCACTCCTTGAGATTTCCAGAATGAGTTCTTTAATGCCATTTCCGAAAAGAAAATAGACCCTTTTTCTTGGTCTGCATCAAAAATGATATTTTGTCCACCAGCAAAAATAAAATTCGTTGGTACTTCTACTTCACCTGTTGTTAAACCAACCATAGTAAAGAATTCAGTGTAATCAATTGGTACATCACCTTCTACATGTGTTTTTAAGAATTCACCAACACTTGGGTAAGTCATTTTAGTGATTTCAGCAATGATAGTATCATCATCAAAAGGTTTGTCCTTTCCATATTTCGCTGAAAGTTCCTTCATTAATGACAACATACTTCTTGTACCATTACTTTCTTTACGCATTAAAATATCAATACACATACCGATTAATGCTCCTTTTTGGTACACGTTGTAGTAGTTAGATGCATAAGGCTCTTCCAACACATTTTCACTCATAATGGTAAAACTCATAGCGTCGTCCATACGCTTCGAAATGTTGATTTTTTCTAACATNGTATTGTAGAACGTTTCACTATCNACTAAACCTTCATACACTTGGAAGTGCTGTGCGAAATATTCCGTTACNCCTTCNTACATCCATAAATGCTTAGAAAATGTTGGTTTGTTATAATCGAAATAATGTACATCTTCAGAATGCACGGATAAAGGAGTTACAATATGAAAAAACTCATGTGCTACAACATCTACAATAGACGCTGCTAAACCTTCTTTAGTTGAAGACTCTGGTAATACCACAACCGTAGATGTGTGGTGTTCTAAAGCTCCCATACCTTTTGGTGAGGTTTCTGTACCTTCTGATAAGTACAAGTAAATATCGTAACGTGGAGTACTGTTTACATCACCTAAATATGCTTTTTGAGCTTGCATCATTTTGAAAACAGTCTCTTTTTGGCTGGCTGCCGTATGAACACCGTTTGGTGAATACACACTCAATACAATTTTGATATCACCTACCATAAATTCTTCAACATCCAATTTACCATACATCATAGGGTTGTCTGTAATATCGAAATAACGTTGCGCAAAATAGCTGCTAGTTATAGATTTTCCGTCTGCACTAGACTTCATACCTTTATTTTCTAAAGCAGAAGTTCTAACAAATGTTGCTGGAGCCGTTACGTCCAAAGCATATTGATTATTCTTTAGAGAATCGAAATAACCAATAAATCCGTGAAGGTTCAACACATAGTTATCTTCTTCAATATTTGTTCCTGCTGGCGAAAATGGTTGTTCACCACCAATACCACCATGAGATTCTATATCAAAGGTATCATTAACGTAATAGGTGATTTTATCTAATTTCTTAGCATCGGCAATAGTCCAAGTGTTATCATCAACTTTAGTAACTTCCAATTCATTACCATCATAATCCAAAGCTTTTAGATCATCTACATACTTTCCAAAATCACTTACAGAGTATGTACCTTGTACCACACGAGGTAATCTATATGTTACAGTTTCTGTAGTAAAACGACCAGGATTAATAGTCACAGGAACTCTATCATTATCTACTGCTGTTAAATCTAAAGCTGTTACAATTGGGTTGTTAACTGCTAAATCATCTACAGTTGGCTTTGCTGAACCACAACCAACTAAAATGATGCTTAAGCCAAGAATGGCTAAATAATTCTTCATGTTTTAAATTTTAGTTTTTTTACTAGACTCGCAAATCTACAATCTGTTACTATTTTAAACCTAAAGGTTTTGTTAAATTCGCATAATGGCAAAACCTTTAGTAAGCATTTTTGTTCCCTTTAAGAACACTTCGGCATTCTTGCCCGAATGTATCAATTCAATATTAGCTCAAAACTATACCAATTGGGAGGTTGTTTTTGTAGATGATGGCTCAGAAGATGATTCCTACAATACCGTAAAACTATTTGCTGAAAAAGATGAACGGATTCACCTGTATAAAAATGAAGGTTCTGGAATTATTGAAGCTTTACGAATGGCTTTTAGACTCAGTTCTGGCGACTATGTAACACGAATGGACAGTGATGATATTATGACTCCAGACCGTTTGGAAGTAATGTTAAACAGCTTATTAAAACATGGTAAAAAACATCTTGCTGTTGGACAAGTAAAATATTTTAGAACCGATGGTGTTAGTGATGGTTATGCGCGCTACGAGCGTTGGATTAATCAACTCACTGAAACCGGAAACAATTATTCTGAAATCTATAAAGAGTGCGT
This sequence comes from Flavobacteriaceae bacterium, assembly GCA_002706045.1. Lineage (GTDB taxonomy): Bacteria > Bacteroidota > Bacteroidia > Flavobacteriales > Flavobacteriaceae > Winogradskyella. The sequence goes on along the minus strand of PAJL01000073.1, from coordinate 3,666 downwards.
TATTCCTTCGCCTTGTTGGTTACTTCATAGAGATGATTTTATAGCTTGTGGAGGTTTTGAACCTAACCGCTATCCTGAAGATTACGATTTAACCTTTCGGTTTTACAGAGCCAATTATAAGTGCATTCCTTGCGATAAAGTCTTGTTACATTGGCGCGATTATAGCACAAGAACGTCTAGAACACATGAGCATTACGCGCAAAACTATTTCCTTGATATAAAAACACATTATTTTCTTGAGTTAGATTATGACAAGTCTAGACCACTCACAATTTGGGGAGCTGGCGCTAAAGGAAAAACCGTAGCTAAACTTTTACTAAAAAACAAAGTCCCGTTTTACTGGATTTGCGATAATCCTAAAAAAATTGGGAAACACATCTACGACCAAGAGCTTTTAAATTTTGATTACCTAACCCAACTCAAACAACCTCAAAGCATTGTTACTGTTGCCAATGAAGATGCACAACGCGAGATTAGAGCCTATTTTAAAAAGCAGAATATGCAGTCTATGACGGATTACTTCTTTTTCTGTTAAATTTCTCAAAAGCTAATCCTAGTAATAAGGCATCGTTATCTATATTTGTTACTCACACATGAAGAAAATGAAACAGATTCCATTCTTAATTACGCTTTTATTTGTTTTGGCAGGTAATTCTTATGGACAAGAAAACGAATCTAACTTTGCAGACGACTATTATTCTTCAATTTTTGAAACTTTATATTCTGTTGATACTGAAATGGCCTATTGTATTGCGCCAATTGTTGAAGAAAGATTAGTGTATGAGTTGGCTGACACATCAAGTTTTNNCAACCNTTTTAAAAAATTATCNGAATACATTTCTATNGAAACATCNTCTGATAGCTTAGTAAAAACNTACAGTTGGGATAGAATTAGTGGTGGAANNTGGCATGATAATGCNTCTTATATTCAATTTAAAACCAAATCTGGAAAGATAAAATATAAAAGATTAGACTCTGGTAATGAACGAGAAACCGGTGAACCTACTGATGTTATTATCTATGATATTCACAATATTAAAATAAAAGATGAGTCTTACTATTTACTACTAGGTTGGGGAACTCATGGTGCCGGACTCCACCATAGCTTAGCACGAGTTTATAAAATTAAAGATGAAGAAGTCGTCTTGTGTGATTCTTTTTTTGACGGAAATAAATACATACAAGTATATACAAACAGAATATTTAAAATCGATTTAATGTACAACTCTGAAACCAAAACGCTGTCACATAATCATTTTGAATACGACGCATCTGCTGGATTTTATAAACCCAAAGAGGACAAAAAAATCTGGTTATTAGAAAATGATAAATTTGTTCTACAGAAATAAGTTAACTTAAAAAATTAAACACCAGGAATGCAGTTTAAACATCCCGAATTACTTTACGCACTTTTTTTACTGATAGTTCCTATACTTATTCATCTATTTCAGTTACGTCGTTTTCAGAAAGTACAGTTTACTAACGTCAAATTCTTAAAAGCTGTAAAACTGCAAACTCGCAAAAGCTCTCAATTAAAAAAGTGGCTGACATTACTTACCAGAATGTTATTGCTGGCTTGCGCCATTATTGCATTTGCACAACCATTTATACCAAATACTGAAGATTTTAATGAAGCACAAGAAACCGTTGTGTATCTGGATAATTCATACAGCATGCAGGCTACTGGCAAAAACGGAAGTCTGTTAAATGAAGCCATTCAGGATATGATTAACAACTTTCCTGAGGATGAAAAAATAAGTCTGTTCACCAACACACAAACCTTTAGGAACACAAGTTTAAAAGCTTTAAAAAATGATTTAATTCAACTAGAACACTCGCCTACGCAATTAAATTATGATGCGCTTTTTATTAAAGGGAAAGAATTGTTTTCTAAAGATAAATCGTCTTCCAAAAACCTTATTCTAATTTCAGATTTTCAGCAAAAAAACAATCCTATTACGTTTGAAACCGACAGTACCATTAATCTTAAATTGGTTCAACCAAAATCTACATTAGTTTCTAATGTGAGTATAGATAGTGTTTATATTGCGAATTCTAATTCCGAAACTTTAGACTTAAATGTAAAACTATCCAATCAAGGTGAAGCTATTGATAATATTACAGTTTCCTTATTTAATGATGACGTTTTATTAGCAAAAAATGCTGTTGACATAAGCGAAAGTTCTGAAGCTACATTTTCGGTTTCTAACAATGCCGTAATTAATGGAAAATTAGTTATTGAAGATGCAGGTTTGCAATACGATAATAGCTTTTATTTCAACATTAATGCTAAACCGAAAATTAAAGTCCTTGCCATAAATGAAAATACTGACGATAATTTCTTAAAACGCATCTATACAGATGATGAATTTGAGTATAATTCTTTTAAAATAAACAACCTTAACTTCAATTTAATTCCGGACCAAAATTTAATTATTTTAAATGAGTTAGAAAGTATCTCTGATGCTTTAAAAACAGCTTTAATTTCTTTTAAAAACGACGGAGGTTATATTTTAACTATTCCTTCAAAAGAAGCAAACTTAAACACTTACAATCAATTATTTAAAAATATTAATTTACCTCAATACAATTCTCTAAGCAGTCAACAAAAACGTATCACTACAATTAACTATAATCATCCGCTTTTAGCCAATGCATTTTATTCTAAAGTTACTAATTTTCAGTATCCAAAAGTAGAATCTTCTTATAGTTTTTCTTCCAATGCAAATAGTGTTTTATCATATGAAGATGGAAATGCTTTTTTGGTTGGATCTGATGGAATTTATGCTTTTTCAAGCGCCTTAAATGATGAGAATTCAAACTTTAAAAATTCACCTTTAATAGTTCCTGTACTATACAATATTGGTAAACAAAGTTTAAAGTTACCACAGTTGTATTATACTATTGGTCAACCAAATTCAATTGCTATAAATGCTGCTTTAGGACAAGACGATATTTTAACGCTTGGCACACCTGAAAATTCGGTGATACCGTTACAAAAAACCTACAGTAAAACTGTAGTATTAGAAACGCAAGAGTATCCTGAAAATGCTGGTATCTATGAAGTAAAAAACAAGTCTGAAGTTATTCAAAACCTAAGCTTTAACTTCAACAGAACAGAAAGCAACCTAAGCTATTTAGACGTTAAAAACACAGCAAATATTTCAGTAAACGAAAGTTTAGCCACAACAATAAACGATATAAAAAGTAGCTCAACTATTAATGCACTATGGAAATGGTTTGTTATTTTTGCGCTAGTATTTTTAATAATAGAGATACTTCTACTAAAATATCTTAAATGAACGCACTCATAAAATCTGCCACCATCGTTGATTCTAAAAGTGAATTTCACAACGAAACAGTAGATATTTTAATTGAAAAAGGACGCATTTCTAAGATTTCTAAACGTATTTCTAATCCTGATAATTACAAAGAAATTAAGCTAGATAACCTCCACGTTTCTCAAGGATGGTTTGACAGTAGTGTTTCTTTTGGAGAACCTGGATATGAAGAACGTGAAACTATAGAAAACGGACTAAAAACTGCTGCTGAGTCAGGTTTTACTGCTGTGGCGCTTAATGCAAATTCCAATCCTGTAATTGATAGTTTTGCAGATATTACTCTGGTTAAAGCAAAAGCCCAAAACAAAGCGACCAGCCTCTATCC
>PAJL01000072.1 GCA_002706045.1 Flavobacteriaceae bacterium | reverse complement strand
AATGAAATTTAAAAGTTTAATCAAATTAAGTAGCCTAGTTCTAATGCTAGGGATAACAATTCAAACATTTTCTCAATCTAAAAAAAGTAATATTATGGACAACACAAAAAATGAAAACATCGGATTATTAGTAATCATGAAAGCGAAAGAAGGTAAGGAGCAAGAAGTGAAAGAGTTTCTTCTAGGTGGTTTATCATTGGTAAATGCAGAACCAAAAACTGAATCTTGGTTTGCATTTCAAATAGATGAACAAACTTTCGGAATTTATGACACATTTGAAGCTGAAGAAGGCAGACAGGCACACTTAAAAGGAGAAGTGGCAAAAGCCTTATTGGCCAATGCTGGAGATCTTTTAGATGGTTTTGATTCTAGCAGAGACATTAAGACCGTTGATGTTCAAGCAAGTAATCATAAAGTGGGTAATCAGAATAACGGATTGTTGGTGATTATGAAAGCCAAAGAAGGAAAGACATCTGCAGTGGAGGATTTCTTACAAGCGGGCAAGTCATTGGTAAGTTCCGAGCCTGCAACTTTATCATGGTATGCTTTTAAAATCAATGAAGAAACCTATGCCATTTTCGATACGTTTGCCGATGACGCTGGCAGAGATGCTCATTTGACAGGGAAAGTAGCAGCAGCGTTGATGGAGAATGCGCCTTTAATTTTGGAAGGCTTTGATTCTTCAGCAATTCAAAAAATTAACATTCTAGCTTCAAAATAAATATTTGATTTAAGAAAGGAGTGCTTTTGGCACTCCTTTTTTTTAAATTTGAATGAGCTAAAACATAAATTTAGTATGGCCCAAATAATTATAGACAAACAAAACGGGGAACTTGCGTTTAGATTAGAAGAGTTCAACGACCTAAGCCAGTTTGATCATTTACAAAGAAGAAATTATTATTCTATCGTTTTGTTATGTGGAATTAGCTATGAACTAAGCGTTGATTTTCAAAGTTTTGAATTGCAAGGAAATCAAATGATTTGTTTGGCTCCGTATCAACCTTTCATGATACGTTCTGAAGAAAAGTGTCAGGGTTATTTATTGAATTTTCATCCCGATTTTTTTTGTACATATAGACATCAAAACGAAATAGAGACCGAGGGATTCCTTTTTAATAATTTCCATGGTTTACCCTATTTTACTGTAAACGAGCAAAGCCTATTTCTTAATTTGATTGATCAAATTTCGAAAGAGATGGACAAAGACTCAATCGCTCAACATGAAGTTCTTGTGGCATTTTTAAAAGTGTTTTTAATAGAAGCGGTCAGACAAAAGAAACAATTTGATCAACAACTAACTCCCAGAACGTCAGATTCAAAAACAGAAATTTTACAAAATTTAGTCGATGCAATTGAGAGTAATTATTGCAAATTCCATTCTCCCCAAGAATACGCAGATGAACTATGTGTAAGTCCTAAAACTTTAGCCGGTATCGTCAAGAAATATCTCAATCAAACGACTTCATCCTTAATTTCAAATAGGATCATTATTGAGGCGAAACGAGAACTTTATCTAACTTCTAAACCAGTGAAACAAATTGCTGCTTTTTTAGGTTATGACGATGAATTCTATTTCAGTCGTTTTTTTAAAAAGAAGGTAGGAGTATCACCTGATATTTATCGTAAGACAGTTGGTTTTGCTAAACTAGAGTCAAATTAATTACTCACAACAATTGGATATACACATTAACTATATCCAACTTATATTAACATTAGCTAATCTAGTGATTTTTAGAAGAAAAGGTAATGTGATTCAAAACTAATATCAATTAAAAGACGCTCTAAACTCAGAAGGCGAGTGGTTGGTTTTGTTTTTAAAAAGCTTACTAAACGATTGGGAGTGCTCAAAACCTAATAGATAAGCTATTTCACTTACAGTAAGCTCTGTTGTAGAGAGCATTTCCTTAGCTTTAGAAACAAGCTTTTCGTGTATGTATTGTTGGGTGTTGAGTCCTACAACAGATTTTAAAGTATTGCTAAGATAATTTGGTGAGATATGCAGTTGGTCTGCCACAGCTTGTACGGTGGGTAATTGGGTTTGGTTTTCAAAATAGTTNTTCAGAATAGCATCTAGCTTAGACAAAATTTCATGATTGTTTTTCTTTCTGGTGATGAATTGTCTTTCGTAAAAGCGTTCGGCATAATTTAGTAATAATTCAATTTGGGAAATAATAATATTCTGACTGAATTTGTCAATATTAGCTTGGTATTCCTGTTTAATATTTTCTAATAAATCGGATATAATTTTTTGTTCCTTTTCAGACAAGAACAGTGCTTCATTTAATGAATAATTAAAAAAATCATAGCCGTTTATCTTTGTTGCCAAACTGGTATTCCACAAAAAGTCTGGATGTATAAGAAGAATCCAACCTGAAGGTACTTTATTGATGTCATTAGGCACATACTTAATGTTCAGGATTTGGTTTGGTGCAAAGAACGACATTAAACCATCATCAAAGTCATAATCTTGTATGCCGTATCTGTATTTGCCAGGTACATCCTTTTTTAACGCAATGGAGTAGTAGGTTTGTAGCCAACTAATATTGTCGTATTCTGGTTTGTGTATCATGGCTTTATAGTCGATAAGGCTTATCAAAGGATGTTGTGGTTTTGATAAGCCTCTGACTTTATGAAAATCACTAATGGATTTTATCTTGTATATAGTGTTCTTTTTCAAAGCTGTTGTTTTAAAGGAAAATACCTCCTGAAGCTTCAATACGTTGTCCATTAATCCATTCGGCATCTTCAGTACATAAAAAGGCTACAATGCCACCTATATCTTTTGGTTCACCAACTCTACCTAAAGCCGTAGCATTAGAAACCGCAGTGCGTTTTTGCTCATTGGTTTTATTCTCGCCTCCGCCAAAGTCGGTGGCTATGGCACCAGGTGCTACAACATTAGCTCGTATTTTACGTGGTGCTAATTCTTTTGCTAAATACCTTGTAAACACTTCCACAGCAGCTTTCATTGAAGCATAAGCAGAAGAGTTAGGAAAGCTAAATCTAGCCAGTCCTGATGAGATATTAATGATTCTTGCTTCATCATTCAAGAAATTTAAGGCTTTTTGGGTTAAAAAATAAACTCCTTTAAAATGAATATTAAACATGTCGTCTAATTGTTCCTCTGTCGTTTCAGTAAATGGAGTGTAGATGCCTGTACCAGCATTATTGATTAGAAAATCGAATTTAGAATCACCTATTTCATTCTCTAAGTAATCTTTTAGGTCTTCAAAGAATTTATCAAAAGTAGCCGTTTTACTTGTGTCTAATTTTAAAGCGTGAGCTTTCTGACCCAACTGTTCAATTTCAGATACAACTTCATCAGCAGCTGTTTTGTTAGTGTGATAAGTGATGATAACGTCAATTTCTTTTTCGGCAATTTTTAAAGCCATATTTTTTCCTAATCCACGACTTCCTCCTGTAATTAGTGCAATTTTATTTCTTTTCATGTTGTAATGTTTTTTGTTGGTTCAAAATTCAACATTTATTCATCTATAAATGTAGTCAAATCCAAAGTATCTGTAGCCAATATCAAGAGCGTGTATTCTGTGAAATTATTCTATATTTAGACATGATATATTTCGCCTTAATTCAAGACGAAGGACTTAGTCCTATAGCAGAGCTTGTTTTATTAATCATTTTTTTTGTTGGAATAGGAAGCGTTGTACTGCATAAAACTTTTATTTATGTAGAGCAGATTTACGCGTCAAGAAGGTTCAAACCTTTTTATATTAACAGCATTGTATTTCCAGACAAATTAGAGGAATCTCACCGTTCTATTTTAGAATCTAAGTTTTCTTTTTATCAAAGTTTATCCAAAGCGAATCAATCTGTTTTTCGACATCGTTTATCTAAGTTTATAAGCGATAAGACTTTTACAGGCAGAGAAGGAATTGTACCTAACGATGAAATGAAAATTTTAATTTCTTCAACTGCTGTGATGTTAACTTTTGGGTTTAGGGATTATTTAATTGACTTGATTGACCATGTGATCATATACCCAAAAGCTTACTATTCTAAAATTAATGACAGCTTACACAAGGGTGAAATGAATCCGCAACTTAAGACTATAGTTTTTTCTTGGGAAGATTTTAAACACGGTTACAAAATAGGTGACGATAATTTGAATTTGGGTATTCATGAGTTTGGACATGCAATTCACCTTAATGCTTACAAAGGTGATGATATAAGTAGTATGATTTTTAATATAGGTTTTGAGAATCTTACTACGTATTTACAAAATAATGAAGATGTAAGGAAGGAGTTAATAGCCTCGAAATATTTTAGAGAGTATGCTTATACCAACCAGTTTGAGTTTTTTGCAGTCTTGTTAGAAAACTTTATAGAGACTCCCTTAGAATTCAAAACTCAATTCCCGGAGCTTTATAATTATATAAAACAAATGTTGAATTTTGACTTTGCTCATTACTAAAAACAAAAAAGCTTCATAAATGAATATGAAGCTTTTTAAATATTTTTTCAGAAATCTTACAATACAAACACAGCCATTATGCTATGTTGAAAGTGATTGTTAGGATATTCAAAACTCTCTTTACTACTGTTTAGACCAAACTTAGCCATTACTTGAGGCTTAATAGCAATTGTACGTCTTCTATTAATCCAAAACATTGCTCCACCTCCAAGGTTAAAAGACATATTAGCATCATCAAAAACAAACAAACCAACACCACCAGCTGCATAGAAGTCTAACCAATCGGCTCTTGGAAAAATATATTCACCAAAATAATATTTTAAGTTTGTATCAATAGCGACGTAAGTTAAATCTTCTGTTGGTGGTCCTGCGGCATCAAGTCTTTGATTTGCAGCTACACCATTTACACTTAGCGCGGCTTCAATAGAAAAAATATCGAACCACTTAGTCTCAAGGCTAACGGAAAGCGGAAATCTATAAGCCCAATCACCAGCACCTTCTACTGGGTTACGAGTTCCTAGTGAGTTTACGGTATTTAAGCCTACTGAAAATAACCATTCGCCTCTATCCACTGATCTTATAGATTGAGCGGTAGATATTAAAGCAAAGGAGGAAATAAAAAGTGTGAGAAGTGTTCTTTTCATATTTTTTCTGAATTAGAAATTCGTCTTTAATAGATTCAAAAATAGTATATTCTATGTAAAATCAGCTATTTCTTAAAAATAAATCTCAAATTTAATATATGTTTTCGGTAAGATACGTTGTTTACAATCAAAATCAGCCTCTTTTTTATATTTAAATAAGCGTATTTAGCTGGTTTTAAAACTTTTCTAAATATTTTTTTATCTACATAATTGTTGTGATTTTTGGCGTAAGACTCCATAAATGAGTTGCAATTTACCGACGAGAAAGCTTGAAAATAAAATTTTGCAGTAGCTAAGTAACCTTGCCCGAATTTAGTTTTCAATAAATCAGCTATTAATTTTTTGTCAGAAAAAGCATTTAGAACAATACTGTCATAAAATAATTTGAAACTTATAGCTTTAAAATAGTAACCATCACTGTTTGTCTGCCAAGCTATTATTTGATGTTTATTTATGTGGTATTCGTTAGGGATAGCAATGTTGTTCACTGTTGTTTTACTGTTAAAGACACAATCTAGGTCTATTAAACCTCTGTAAGGATTATCTAGCAACTCGCTATGTAACTCTATGGCTGCAAGCTCTTTTTCTGAAATCAACCTGTCTAAATGCCTAAAATCTTTATTGTCGAAAACAAAACCATAGGTTTTATTATATCCATTGTTTTTTAGTAAATCAAAAGCTTCTAATACTTGATGTTTTTTCACTAAAATATCTATATCACCAACCATGCGTTCAGCATTGTCTTTATAACATCCTGAAGCTAATAATGCTGCGCCTTTTAAGAAAACATGTTCGATATTATGTTGATTTAAAATTTGAGCTATCGATTTTATCTGCTTTAGTAAAGTTACGTTCCTATTTCTGTTTATAGTTGTTATATATTCTAAATAGTTTTGTAATTCTTCAGGTAAATAGGATAGAAGTTCCTTTTCTTTTAACCTACAATATATAGTGGGTAATATTACTTGTTTGCTACCTTTTACAACAATACTGTCCCAATCAAAGGTTGGGTTTGAAAATTCAAGGGCTAAACTAGATTCATTAGATTCAGTAGCTAAGATATCTGCAATAATTTTATAAGTTTTAGCTAGGTTTCCCATAGATGAATTTTTCTGATGAAAAATACTTGTTTATTTCAAGCTTTTAAATAGACCTGAAATTTCTTTAACGACGCTCTGGTTGTCACTGTAGTGTAATTTATAAAATTCTACACTTTCAAACCAATCTAAAAATTGTTTAGCATGAACGGTGTTGTGCGAAATCCAAGATTCAGGAATTAATGTTTCTAAAACCTCATTTATAGATGTTTTTTCCAAAATAGTATCGGAACCTTTAGTGTAATTTACAGAAACTATGGCCTTACAAGGGTAACAATCTTTTTGAGGTGAAGTAAATGGTATGTATTTAATTTGCCCTTTAGATTTGTTGAATTCTGTAATCGGTAGATTATCAAAATTAGGTACTATATTTTGAAGAACCTCAAAAGAACCTTCCTTTATTGAAAGTGCTGATGGGTTAACATAAATAGACTTGTCTAAAGATCTTAAAGGTGAAACATCGTCAGCAACTAAATTAAAGCCTGAAGCACATAATAAGGCACAAAGTGTACTTTTTCCTTTTCCAGATTCACCTATAAAAAGAACGGAAGAATTATCATCAGTAATTGTAGAACCATGAAAAGTACCAATCCAATCACTCTCTTCAAAGTCATAGATGCTAGAAAGTAATTGGATAACAAACTTTCCTTGTATAATATGATACGCTCTTTTTGGCGAAGAAATTACCCATTCTTTATTTTTAAACAAGTGAAGTTTATCATCTTGTAAAAAAAGATCAAAAGTAGTATGAGGTATACAATTTGTCTCTTTAATTTCTAGGTGAGCTAAAGACGGATGAATAGTTTTTAATACTATTTCAGTATCATAATTTATCTGAATTATCAATTCATTGATTTCGTAAAACCGTTTGAAGTTTCTTTTAGTATTATTAAAATCTATTGATGTTTCAGAAGTTGAAAAAGATACAGTGTTGCAACTCTTAAGATAATTATTGATTGTTTCAACAGTTGAGTTGATGTCCAAGTTTTCGTTTTGAAGACTAGAGGTAAAATCTTCTATATTTTTCGCTTGTAAGTAAAACTGCAGTGTAGAACTAAACGAGTGGTCAATAATACTGTAATTATTGGAAGATTGATACCATAAAACACAAAATTCACCAAACACTCTTTGGTATGTTGGTGATAGTTTATTGTCCAAAGTAAACTGTAATTATTAATCAAAAGGGTTACCTCCAGTATCATCTGGTGGTGTTGATGCTTGAGCTGCTTTAAGAGGATTTAAAACTACAAACGTACCAATAGCAGTCAATGCAGCATACTTGCCNATTTTGCTAATAGCTTCTTTACGAGTAATTTTATCTAGGTTATTTTCTTTCTTCATGGATGTGGCCTAAATTTGGTTCAAATTTAACAAAATAATTCAGTTTTTAAAGTAAATATGAAAAGGTTTACAATAAATTAAATTTCTTAAGTTGTTTAAAGATAGGCTTTTTTATTAAAAATTAGAGTTATCTCAGAATTACTTTTTGAGTTTTGGTAAGCGAACCACTATTAAGCTCAACAATATAAACACCATTACTTAACATACTAACATCGACAGTTTGTGACACTTTTGAATTTATTAATTGTGATGTTTTAACTATTCGTCCTTGTAAATCATAAATATTTGTAATAGCGAAACCTTCTAATACACCACTTATAATGATTGTTTTGTTCTGGTTATTAGTATAAATATTTATCTTATCCTCTTTGTTATTTAAGGTAGATAAAGTTGAGTTAGAAAAATTTAAATAAAAACGACCAGTGCCGTTAAGATCTGTGCTAGGAGTTAATATATAATCAGTAGAATTTAATAACGTAGAACTGTTTTCTAATGTATCCTCTAGGTGTATATCTATATTGGAAGGTAGCGTGTTAGCTGTCATACTAAAAGTTAGTTGTTCTCCTTGGGCAGCATTAACTCCAACAGGAATAGTTACATTGTTGTAATCCGTTTCGCCTAACGATTGAATTGCTAGAGGTACACCTGTGTTGTCGGCTACTAAATGCGTGTATACTGCAAATGCAGGAGCATTTCCGCCAAATAAACTAGAGTCGTAACCAGAGTCTAATCCCAAAGAAGTAAATTCTGTGAAATAAATATCTGTTGTAAATGAAGAAGAGGTGTTACTTAAAGATAAAGTCATATTTGTGACTACTTCAGGGTTTCTGTTAGCTATAAAATCATCAGAACTTCCAGTAGTTCTACTATCAGCATCAAAAGTGATAGTACCTTCTTCATTTATTGATGAGACAAAAAATCCTTGCCCAGGGGCAATAACAGTTCCTGGATGTGCTAAAGCATAGGCGTTATTCCATATTACCCAACTATTAGAGTTTTCACCATTGTAGCCATAGACGCCAGAACTATAGGAGTCAAATTGTGAAGCATTTTGTGTTAAAAAATCACTTAGTGAGATGTATGAAGGATAAGGGTTACCAATTAAGTTCCAGTTACTTTGAGTCCCGTTATAAATATTTATTGAAATATCGGTAGTTTCAACATCGCCTGTAAAAGTATATGTTCCTCCACCATCAGAACCTGTTCTGTAACCTTTACCAGCATTTAAAGTAGAAGCATCATCATCTGTGTCATAGTAAAGATTATATTGATTGTTAGCGGTATCGAAAGGGCCGAATAGGTAGTAAGGACCAACACCATCTATATTACCAGAGAGTATATTAGGATTAGCGGTTTTAAAATCACCAAAAGTTTGTCCTGTTAATGGCGCACTGATTAAATCATTGCCTCCAGTTGTTGTTCCAGATTCAGCAGCAGCATTTACGTATCTTTCGTAATTTACGGTTCCAGTAATTGTTCCATTAGATATTAGACTAGGATAACTATCGGAAATAGACTGTAAGGTTAATTGGTCGTTAATAGTAAGTGTAATACCAGAATTGATAGTTAGGTTAGAACTAGAATTAACAAACATATTATCAATAGTTGCATCTACATCTTGCGTCATACTATGGTTAACGGAAATGTCACCACCACTTGTAGGAATGCCATTATATTCCCAATTACTAGATGTATTCCAAGAGCCATTTGCTATTGTGCTATATATTGTGTTATCAGAATAAGAGTTTTCGTAAAATGATGTTGAAGGATTAATACCACTTCCTGTTGAATTAAATATAATTTGATGTGTAAGTAAAATATTTGTAGATCCAGTTGATGGATTTGAGTTAGGATATCTAGACCACATGTAATCACCAGAAGAATTATTAGTCCAATAAGAAATACCGATTGGTTTGTTATTTCCAGGTGTAAATCCTAAATCTGCCCAAGCTATTCTCATTCTAACTTCTCCATTTGGTGAGTCTTGAAAATCGATTTGGGAGGATATACCATCATCACCTCCATTCCTACTAACAAAATTCCAAGATCCAGAAGTCCCGTTGTAAAATTCAATAGCATTACCATTACTAGTTGGTAGTCCATAATAGTTAGTGTTGTTTTCATAAACAGCATAGTAATCAGGCAATGCTTTTGTGCTGCTAAAACCAACTCCTTCTATTGTATTACTAGAGCCAGTTGTTGAATTTGGGTCAGTATCTATAGCAACGTAATACATATCTGAAGAGTAATTTGTTCTGCCCTCCGACCAACCTATATAAAGATAGTTTGTATCCCAATGTGTGTAAAAGGTAGTTACAGAATTAGCTATTGTACCATTACTTCCAAAAGCAGACATGTTACTTTCAGATGGATCCATGCTTACAGAATGAGGGGTGTTTTGTCCATTCAAAAGCAAAATTGTAAAAAGCATGGCTGACAAAAGTTTTGTCTTAAGATTGAAGTAATTTTGTTGCATATAAAAAAGTTTTAGTTAATGAGATAACAATCCGTAAACCTAATATAGGTTAGATTTTATTAACATGATTAACGAAAACGTTTTCGTGTTGATAAATTGTAAATTTGAAGCATGTCAAATTAATAAAATATCAGTAAATAAAAAAAGCATGCTTTTTATTAGCATGCTTTTTTAAAAGTATTGTATATCTAGTTTTTTATCTTATAACTACTTTTTGAGTTTTAGTTTGCGAATTATTGTTGAGTTCAACAATATACACACCGTTACTTAAACTTCTAACATCTATACTTTGGGAAACCTTAGTATTTAATAGTTGAGTAGCTTTTATTATTCTACCTTGTATATCATAAATATTTACAGTGGTTTTTTCCGTTAATTGACCTTGGATAACAATGGTTTTATCACTTTCATTAGTATAAATATTAAGAGTTTCTAAATCATTATTTATTGTAGATAGTGTAGAATTAACAAAATTTAGGTAGAATCGACCTGTGCTATTAAGTGTTGTACTTGGGGTTAAGGTGTAATCTCCTGAGGTTATTAATGTTGAGGTATTTTCAAGAGTATCTTCTAGATAAACATCAATATTAGCAGGTATTGTATTTGTTGTAATGCTAAATGTAATCTGCTCTCCTTGATTAGCGTTTACACCCAAAGGTATAGTAACATTATTGTAATCTGTTTCACCTAAAGATTGTATAGCCATAGGAATACCTGTATTGTCAGTCACAAGATGTGAATAAATTGCGAAAGAAGGTATTGTGCTTGAGTAAAGACTAGAATCATAACCAGGGTCAAGACCTTGAGTAGAGAACTCAGTAAAATAAAAATCGGTGGAGAATGATGATGAGTTATTACTCAACGATAAGGTTATGTTACTTACAGTTTCAGTACTTCTACCAGCGATGAAATCATCAGTACTACCAAAAGTTCTAGATGTTGAGTTAAAAGTTACCATGCTATTTGCGTTTAGAGATGATACATAGAACCCTTGACCAGGTGCAATAACAGCACCAGGGTTTGCTAACGCATAGGCATTATTCCATACCACCCAAGGGTTGGAATCTGCTCCATTATAACCATAAACACCAGAACTATAGGTGTCAAATAGAGATGAGTTTTCTGTTAAGAAGTCACTTAGTGAAATGTAAGAAGGGTAAGGGTTTCCGATTAAGTTCCAGTTGCTTTGTGTTTCGTTGTGGATAGAAATCATAACATCCGAAGTTTCAACATTACCAGTAAAAATGTATGCTCCACCTCCATTAGACCCAGTTCTGTAACCTACTCCAGCATCTAGAGTAGATGCATCGTTATCAGTATTGTAATAAAGTACATATTCATTGTTAGCAGTATCAAAGGGACCAAATAAATAGTAAGGACCAACACCTCCAATAGTACCTGATAGTATGTTAGGGTTAGTGGTTTTGAAATCACCGAAAGTTTGTCCCGTTAGTGGAGCGCTAATTAAATCATTATCTCCAGCTGTTGTTCCTGATTCAGCAGCGCTGTTTATATAACGAGAATAATTAACCGTACCACTTACGGTACCATTGACAATTAAACTAGAGTAGCTCGTTGAGGTTGATTCTAAAAGTAAGACGTCGTTCACAGTTAATGTAATATCACTGTCTATAGTTAAACCTGCACCAGGATTTACTGTGATAGAATTTATATCTGTATCTGAAGAAATCGTAGCATTACCAGATTCTATAACAATATTTTCTGAAGCCGTAGAAGTACCATCAGGATTACTTGGTGACCATACTCCATCATTGTAGGTGTAAGTCGTTGGGCCACAATTCGCTAAGTGAGTACCTAAGTTACTTACGTCATCTTGAGGTAAACTAATCCACTCACTATCTAAAGTAGGAAAAGAGCAGCTAGAACTCGAATTATTTAAAATGCCTCCGCAAACATTCGGGTTTCTAATTAAAGTTTCATTTTGAGTAGTATTGCTATCTCCATTCCAATAGCTTCCAGGGTCACATCCAATATTGCCAAATATATCTATTATTGTTCCATTATGTTTTAGAACAATTGCATCATCTCCATTAAAGTTAGCTACAGTAGATTCATAGGTAGTTAGAATACCATGGATGTCAGCTGAGCTATGTCTTATTACAATCACATCTCCATCAGCAAGAATAGTTGGGAAGTCTGTTGTGAAATCTTCTGTGTTGTTTGGTGATGTAGCTCCATTTGCATATAACTCAATTGAATAATCAGTTAGAGTAACATCAGAACCGGTGCCATTATAGATTTCAATATATTTATTATTAGAAGATCCTTCAATATATTCTGATATAAATAAATCAGTAGCACCCACAGGAACTTCAATAATATTAAAAGCATCACTTACAACATCTGTAAATAAGTCATCGGAAGCCGTAAGTGTTAAAGCGTTTCCTATTGCTGTGTGTGTTAAGCTTGAAAAAGTAGCTACTCCATTTGCCGCAGCTACAGTAACTGGTGTGCCATCTAAAGTTCCAGTTGAAGTTATGGAAATATCAAAGACGTAATCTAAATCAATATTGCCATTAGTGTCAATAGCTGTAATTGAAACAGTATCCATTATTTCATTAACAATGGTCTCAGTTGGTTGCTCAGAAAAGATAATCTCAGTTGCTTCCACATTAATAGTAATGTTGTTCCCAATAATATCACCAAGAAGGAATGGGTCTGAAAATCCAGAACCAGAATTATCAGATGAAAATCCACTAGAACTTTCATCTATTTTAATTTGAATTACTGAGTTATCTATAATGTTAG
>PAJL01000071.1 GCA_002706045.1 Flavobacteriaceae bacterium | reverse complement strand
TCAAACTTTCCTTTTGAAAATGGTATTGTATTAACAACAGGAAATGCTTACGCATCTGGAAACGGTCTTAACAATACAGTTCTTAACGATGGTGATGATACTTGGACCACAGATGCAGATTTAGAAACTGCTCTTGGAATTTCAGGAACATTAAATGCTACATCTATAGAGTTTAATTTCGTTTCTATTTCAAATCAAATTCAATTTAACTACATTTTGGCCTCAGAAGAATATTACGGAAATTTCCCTTGTGATTATTCTGATGGTTTTGCTTTTTTAATACGTGAAGCAGGATCTTCAGATCCTTATACCAATATCGCTTTAGTACCAGGAACTTCAACTCCAGTAAATACCAATACTGTTCATGATGATATTATAGGATTTTGTGAAGCTTCTAATGGTGAGTACTTTGAAGGTTATAACTTGGGTGACACCAACTATAATGGTAGAACAACAGTAATGTCTGCTACAGCATCTATACAACCAAATGTACAATACCAAATTAAGTTGGTTATAGCAGATCAAAATGATGAAAACTATGACTCAGCTGTATTTATAGAAGGTAATAGTTTTAATGCTTCTGTTAATTTAGGAGAAGACATTACAACTTGTGCTACAAGTGCAGACTTAAATGGAGATATCCAAAACCCTGATGCAACATACTCTTGGTATTTAAACGATGTTTTAATTCCTTCTGCTACTCTACCCGATTATACAGCAGTACTATCTGGTACTTATAGAATAGAAGTAGAAATTCCTTTAGCTGGATCTTCTTGTGTTATTGAAGATGAAGTGAATATTAGTTTAAGTTCTACACAAACTGCAGAACCTATAGATGATTATGTTTTATGTGATGACAGTAGCGCTGATGGTGTAGAATTTTTTGACTTATCGACCAAAGATTCTGAAGTTTTGGCATCTGTTCCTGCTTCAAATTATACATTTTCATACCACTACACTAGCCTTGATGCTTTAAACAATGTAAACCCTATAACAGCACCAATACAAAATACCTCAAGTCCACAAACTATCCATGTCAGAATTGAAGATATNGACAATGGCTGTTTAGCGTATTCATTTATAGATTTAGTAGTTAATCCTTTACCTTCTATAACAGATCCTACACCTTTAGAAATATGTAGTGGCCAAGAATCAAGTGGTACCGCTTCGATTGACTTAAACTCTCTGAAAGATGACGAGATAACAAATGGACAAACAAATCTTATCGTTACATACCACACAAGTGCATCGGANGCTGANGCTGGNACAAANGCTATCCCNATGCCTTACGTTAATACTAACGCAANTGAGCAACTGTTCGTTAGTGTAGAAGACCCTGAAACTGGCTGTAATAGTACAACAAGCTTAAGCATAACGNTATTAGAAAACCCTGATATTAATACTGAAGATTTATACATTGATGCCTGTGATGTAGACCATGACGGCTTTGCTAGTTTTGATCTTACTTCTATTACGCCAGATGTTCTACAAGGTGTAACAGGTGTAACAGTAACTTTTCACACTTCTGAAGAAGACGCGCTTTCAGGAGCTAATCCCATTGCTGATGAAAACAACTATCAAAACGTAGATACTGAAGAACAAACACTATACGTAAGAGTTGTAAGCAACGCTACTGGTTGTCCTTCAATTGCTTCATTTGAAATTCATACAAATTTATTATTGACTGCTACAAACATTAGAGATGTTAATGCTTGTGACGAAGGNGATGATGGTGTAGAAGAGTTTGATTTTGAAAATATTTCGGTTGGGATAATTAATAATGTTCCAGATGTTACCATCACATATTATGAGTCTGAAACGGACAGAGCCAATCAAGTAAATGCTATTGATACTTCTTCACCGTACACTAATTTATCAAATCCTCAGACTATATATATTACTCTAGAAAATTCAACTTGTAGTGAAGATGCTGAAATAGAATTAGTATTATTTCCTATCATTGAGTTTGAATCCGTAGGTAACTTAACTGTTTGTGATGAAGATCAAGACGGAATTACAACTATTGATTTAACTCAGTTCAATGATATTATAACTGATGGTCAAAATGGTTTTCAGGTAAAATACTTTTTAACAGAAGAAGATGCACTTAATAATCAAAATGCTATACAAGGTTCTTACACTAATGAATCATCTACATTTACACTTTATCCAAGGATAAGGCTTCCTCAAACAAATTGTTCTTCAGTAAACTCATTTGAGGTTACCGTTTTACCTGCACCTCTTGGAGAATCACCAGAAGAAATAATTATATGTGACGCGGACATGGATGGATTTTCTATTGTGAATTTGTTTAATAGTATACCAAATTCTATTCTTTCTACTCCGGACAGAAATGTTACATTCTATAACACGCAAGAAGATGCTGACACAGCTGCAAATGTTATATCTAACACATCTAATTATAATGCACAAACCGAGATTGTTTATATGCGTATAGAAAATACTATTACAGGTTGTCACACTACAGAAGAACTTAGTATTATCGTAAACACATTACCTTATATTGGTGATTTATCTAACTATGTAAACGAATATAATTTCTGTGAAGACGAAACCGACGGTATCGGAGAATTTGTTTTTGAACTTAAAGATGACGAGGCTCTAGATGGGCAAACAGGAAAAGAGGTGTCTTACTATCTTACGCAAGCCGATGCAGAAAATAAAGTGAATGCTATTGACAAAACTAGTGTTTACGAGAATGTTAGCAACCCACAACAAATATATATTAGAATTGATAACATCTCTGACGAATCTTGTTACACAACATCTTCATTTACTATTGAAGTAGGTACAAACCCACTATATAACGAACCAACAGACATATTTGTTTGTGATGATTTTTCAAATGATGGTTCTGAAACATTTGACCTTTCTTCGAAAATTGCTGAAGTTTCTCAAGGAATTCCAGACATTCAAAATGTAACATTTTATGCTACTGAAGAAGATGCTAGAAATAGTACAAACGCACTTCCAACAGAGTTTACAAATACGGTAAACCCTCAAGAAATATACGTTCAAATAGATAATGGTACAATTTGTAATTCTATAACTTCATTCGTTATCAATGTTATTTTAGTTCCTGAAGTAACTGCTCCAGAGCCAATAGTTGAATGTGACGATGATACTGACGGTGTTTTAACTTTTGATATTACTCAAGCTGAAACTAATATTTTAGATGTTAGACAAGAAGATATTGTTATTGACTATTATTTAACTTGGGAAGATTCTGAAGCTAATGTAAATGAAATCACTAACCCTGAAAGTTTTAACAACACATCAAACCCTCAGACGGTTTTCTTTAAAGTTACAAATACGGTATCTAATTGTTATATTACCTTACCTATTGAACTAGTTGTAAATCAACCACCATTAATCAATGATTTCGAAGTTTACAATGTTTGTGAAAATGAAAGCAATACAGTTGATTTATCTGAGATTAACGAGATAGCAAGGGATACTAATTTTAATGTTTTATATAGCTACTTTGCTACCGAAGCAGATGCCATAGCAAATGAAAATGCTTTAGATACAAATTACACTTACTCTTCAAATCAAGAAACCTTATTTGTAAGAACTGAATACAGTACAACTCACTGTTCTACTTATTATGAATTTGATTTAGTTGTAAATCCATTACCGATTGCAAACCAAGCCAATGACTTAATTGACTGTGATGATAATTTTGATGGTATTTTAGAGTTTGATCTATCTCAACAAGACGCTGACATATTAGGGTCTCAAAGTTCAAGTAATTATACTGTAACATATCATAATAGTGAATTGCAAGCTCAAGAAGCAAACTCTGCTTTAGAGACTAATTATATGGCGTTTGACACAGAAGTTATTTATGCTAGAGTTGAAAACAACATGACGGGGTGTTACGATATATCACAATTCTCGGTCTTTGTTAATCCACTTCCAGTAATAGATATAGAGGATCAAGTTATTTGTTTAGATAACTTACCGTTATTGGTTTCTGCAAATACAAATAATCCAAATGACACCTATTTATGGTCTACAGGACAAACAACACCAGAAATAGAAATCACAGAAATAGGTTCTTATTGGGTTACTGTAACTAGTGAGTTTGGATGTGAGAACACTAGGGTTTTTGGAGTTACAGAATCTGAATCTGCGAGTATTGAAGTTACTGAAATTTTAGATTTCTCTGACCCAAATAATATCACTGTTACGATAAGCGGTATTGGTGATTATCTTTATCAACTAGACGATTTGGAGCCACAGGAATCTAATGTTTTTTATAACGTGGCAATGGGTTATCATACAGTAACAATTATAGATTTAAACGGTTGTTCTAATGTTACTAAAGAAGTTTTAGTGGTAGATATTCCTAAGTTCTTCACCCCTAATAACGATGGAGCTTTTGATACTTGGCATATCGTTGGTGTAGAAACCTTACCAGGAACTACTATTGATATTTTTGACCGTTATGGTAAATTTATCAAAAGGCTAACCTCTAATACACCTGGTTGGGATGGCTATTATAATGGTGTAAAAATGCCTACTAGCGATTATTGGTATGTTGCAAATGTTCAACGAAACAATATTTCATTTGAAGTAAAAGGACATTTTACCTTGAGAAGATAACCCAACATCTTTTTTAACATCTCGTTGCATTTTCAATAAGGGTTAGATACGTATCTTTGCAATCCCTTAAAAAAGAAAATGAAAAGAACGTTAATAGCTGTAATACTGTTATTTCAACTATTTAGTTATAGTCAAGGTATTTCAGTAGATAGTCAAACTTATACTCCTCAACAACTTATTGAAGACATCCTCATTGATAGTGATTGTATAGAAAATGTAGTTGTAACAAATGTATATGGTGGAGACTTTAATGGCTCTGATCAAAGTTATGGCTATTTTGATGCTAGCGGAACTTCATTCCCTTTTCAAAGTGGCTTAGTTTTAAGTACAGGAAGGCTTCAAAATGTACCTGGCCCTAATAACTCTCTTAGTGATGATGATGCACCGAATTGGCAAGGAGATGTTGATTTAGAAACGGCTCTAAACGAAAACAATACTATAAATGCTACTATTTTAGAATTCGATTTCACTTCAATTGCTTCACAAATTAGCTTTAGATATATTTTTGCTTCTGAAGAATATCAAGAAGGTAATGCCAATAGTTGTCAGTATTCAGATTTATTTGGCTTTTTAATCCGTCCCGTTTCTGGTGGAGGCCAATATCAAAATATTGCTTTAGTACCTAATACTTACACACCTGTAAAAGTTACAACAGTTACACCTGGTGTGCCTGGGGCTTGTCCACCGCAAAACGAAACTTATTTTGGTAACTATAATTACGGTAATACACCTATAAATTTCAATGGGCAAACTACAGTTTTAACAGCAACTGCCAATGTAACACCAAACGCAACCTATCATGTAAAATTGGTTATCGCTGATGAACAAAATTACAGATATGATTCTGCTGTTTTTTTAGAAGCTGCAAGTTTTGAACTATCTACTGATTTAGGTCCAGATCGACTATTAATAAATAATAATGCACTTTGTGAAGGTGAAACTTTAGAACTGAGTGCTTCCCAACCTGGGCAAAACACATACGAATGGTATAGAAATGGCAATTTAGTACAAGGCGTATCTACAGGCTGTGGATCTTGCGACACATTTACCGTTACAGAACCAGGAAATTACAGTGTAGAGGTTAATTATGCTAACGGCTGTATCTCTTACGGAGATGTTATTATAGAATATGCTGATTTACCTGTAGCAAATGACAATGTTCTTATTGAGTGTGATTCTAATGAAGATGGTCTTACAACTTTTAATCTTTACGATGCTATTTCTAACCTAACGAGTAATGACAATACCTTATCTGTTTCCGACTTCTTTTTAACCGAGAATGAAGCGTTAGACAATAGCAATCCTATCATTAACCCTAATGAGTTTCAGAATGATTATCCTATGCAAATTGTTTTTGCAAGAGTGGTAAATAGCAACAACTGTTTTGATATAGCTAGCTTAGAGTTACAAACCTCTAACAATACATTGAACATTCCTCAATTAGATGCTTGTGACAGTGATGATTTTGATGGTTTTGCAACATTTAATCTTAATGAAATTGAAACTTCTATAATAGCTCAAATTCCTACTAGTGCGAATGTCACTTATTACGAGACTGAAGAAGATGCCTTAAACGAAGTTAACGTGCTACCGATTAGTTTTGAAAACACATCAGCCTACTCACAAACTATTTATGTAAAAGTTGAAAGCAATAGTCAATGTTACAGTATTACTACAGCAAACCTCAATGTTTTGGATCCTCCAATTCTTGAAAGTGATGCCAATACTATATATTGTACCAACAGCTATCCTAAAACCATTACACTTTATGGAGGTGTTGCTAATGATATACCTAACAACTATTATTACGAATGGTTACTCAATGGGAATCCAACCGGAATAGATACTTCTTTCATAGAAATCAACGAAACAGGTACTTATACTGTTATAGTGACTAATACAGATGGTTGTTCTTCTAGTAGAACTATAAATGTGAATCCATCTAGTACTGCAATCATTGATGATGTGAGTTATTCAGGAATGTATCCTAACAATTTTGTGGAAATTATCACTTCTGGAGAAGGTATTTATCAATATGCGCTTGATGATAGTGAAGGCTCCTATCAAGATAGTAATATCTTTTACGGTGTAACAGAAGGTTTTCATACCGTTTACATTAAAGACCTTAATGGTTGCGGAATTATAGAACAAACCATTTCTGTACTTGGTTTTCCTAAATTTTTCACACCTAACGGTGATAATTATCATGAAACTTGGAGAGTTATCGGTAACGATGAACAATTGAGTGAAATACAAACTATAGAAATCTATAACCGTTATGGAAAACTTATTACAGTACTTCCTTCATCAAATCTTGTTTGGGATGGCTCATACCATGGCAAAAAATTACCCAGCGATGATTATTGGTTCAGCGTAAAATTTCATAATGGCAAAACTATAGTTAATCATTTTGCTCTAAAAAGATAGATCAACTTTCCGTACTAAATTTACTAATGTTACACATGTAACAATATATGTTACATATCTTACAACACTAAAACTCTCGCTTTCATAATATTGCTTACATTTATAGTAATAGTCAATATTATGAGAATACTTATTTCTTTATTTTTCCTTTTGTTATATTTTTCTTGTTTTGGCCAACAGGAAAGTAAGCTAAAAGACGATATTTCCGAGAAAGATTTAAACACTATAAACTTATACCGAACCAAAATTATTCAGTACATAAATCCAAACCCTGATAGTGCTATATTTTATTCTAATAAAATTAAAATCCTTTCTGAAAATTTAAACTATAGAAAAGGGATTGTCGATGCTAATTATATGCTAGGACAATGTCAAAAACGTTTACAACAGAACGACTCTGCTATTGTTTATTTTAAAAAATCTCTAGACCTATCAAACAAAATTAATTACGAGAAAGGAAAAGCTAGAGCATATAACAGTATAGGTAGAACTTACTATTTATTGGGAAAAATGGAAGCCTCAATTGATGCTTGCAAAAAAGCCATTAATTTAACTCAAAAGTTTGACGATGAAGGCAATCTAATCCTAGCCGATTCGCATTTGGCTCTTGCTACTGCTTATGCCAGACAAAATCAAATGGAAGATGCTTTAGTGAATTTGTTAGTTATAGATTCCATTCATAATAAATCCAATCTAAGACCAGACGTCATTGCTGCCGCTTATCAAAATTTAGGAAATATTTATTTAGAACTAAACAATTATGACTTTTCCGAGCGCTACTATTTAATGGCAAATAAAGAGTTTTATAAGCTCCCAGAACAAAGTGCCAAATATTTCTAAACACCACAAACATTAACTTAGGAAGGGTTTATTTTCATAAAGATAATTTAAAGCAAGCAGACAGTTTACTAAGCAGTAGTTTAGAGTACTACACAATGGTAAATGATGAAAGAACCAAATCCGAAATCCTTAATTATCTAGGTCAAGTAAAGCTTAAACAAAGTAAATTTGATGAAGCAAAAAAGCTCTTTGAAAAAAGCTATACCATTCATAAAAGCAATGATCGCTTTTACGAGGCTTCACTAAGTGCCTTACAAATAGCCAAATTATCTTTAGAACAAAACAATCCTAAAACAGCCTTTAACTATCTATATGAAATTGAAGCACTAAACCAAATCGCTTTTAATAGCAAAGTTGAAATTGATAGAATTGAATTATTATCAAAAGCTCATATGCAAAGCGGCAATTATAGTAAAGCCTACCACTACATTGAAGAAGCTAGTTTTATCAAAGATTCTCTTAGAGAAATACAAAGTGCTGAAAAGATAAAAGAACTTGAATCTATTTATACAACAGAAAGAAAGGACAAGGAAATCGCATTATTAAAGTCTGAAAATGAACTTAATGAGCAAAAACAAAAAGGTCAGCGAGACTTACTTATTGGAGGGCTTAGCCTCACAACATTAGCCGGTTTTTTTCTATTCTTTCTTTACAAAAACAGACAAAAAACAAATAATAAACTTAAAGAATTAGATACGGTTAAATCAGATTTTTTCACAAATATATCACACGAGTTTAGAACACCTCTGACGTTAATAAATTTACCCATTGAAGATGCTCTACAAGATGAATCACTTTCAGAAGAAAAAAAGCAAAAATTTGCTATTGCCAAGCGAAATTCCGATAGGTTATTATCGCTTGTCAACCAATTATTAGACATATCTAAACTAGACGATGGTAAACTTAAACTACAAATACAGAAAGGTAATATTACCCTATTTATTTCTGCTCTTAGCGAGTCTTATAGTTATAGAGCTTCGCATAAGAATATTGAATTTAACGTCCATATAAAACCATTAAATACTAATGTTTATTACGATAAAGACGCTATTGAAAAAATAGTGACTAATCTTATATCTAACGCCATAAAATACACACCACGCGATGGTAAAATAGATTGTAATGTAGAGGTAACTAATGATGAACTATATTTTGAAATTAAGAATACAGGAAGAGGAATTTCTAAAGAAGAACTAAGACATATTTTTCAACGTTTTTACCAAACCAGTGAGCAAAATCAGGGTACTGGTATTGGTTTGGCCTTGGTAAAAGAACTTGTAGAATTTCACAAAGGAAGTATTGAAGTTAAGAGCATGCCTAATCAATGGACAATATTTAACTTAACTATACCAATTGATAAAAACAGCTACAAAGAAGAAGAGATTGTAAATCACCAAATACAAGAACCTAACTCTACGGAAATTACAGATGAGCATTTTGAAGATGACGGTAAAGAAATTAATGACGTCAATCAGCCTATGCTATTGATCGTTGAAGACAATGAAGACGTTAGACATATACTCAAGGATACTTTTAAGGATACATACCATATCATTACAGCATCTGATGGAGAAGAAGGTGTTTCACTAGCGTTAAAGCATATACCAGACATTATCATATCTGACATAGTGATGCCTATTAAAGATGGTGCAGAACTCACTAAAGAATTAAAAAACAGCGAGCTAACAAGCCACATACCTATAATACTACTCACTGCAAAAGCTGGAGATGAAAACAAGTTAATAGGTGTAGAAACTGGTGCTGACGACTATATCACTAAACCTTTCAGCTCTAAAATATTGATTGCTAAGGTCGCAAAGCTAATAGAACTTAGACAAAATCTTCAAAAGCGATATAGCCAAGAGGTTATATTAAGACCCAAGGATATTGCAGTTACGGATTTGGATGAGCAGTTTATGGAAAAGGTACAATTTGTATTAGACGAAAAACTCGTAGAACCGTCATTTAGCGTAGAAGATTTTAGCAATACGGTCGGCATGAGCCGCATGCAATTGCATAGAAAGCTAAAAGCCTTAATAGGATTATCCGCCTCCGAATTCATCAGATCACAACGTCTTAAGCTTGCTGCTAAATTATTAAAGACTTCTTACATCAATATTTCCCAAGTTGGATATTCTGTAGGTTTTAATGACCATTCTTATTTCGCTAAATGCTTTAAGGAGACTTACAATTGCACGCCAAGTGAGTATGCAAATCGTAAGTAATCTAGATTAAATTATAACAATCTAAACATTATTATCTTAAATAATTGCTTGTCAAAATATTATGTATTTTTAGAATATTAAAAAATCACAATGAAGTACATACTGTCATTCCTTTTTTTTATAAATATCTTTTATGGTTTTGGTCAAAACCAGCATGTAATTGATTCAATGTATTATTTATCAATTATTGAAAAAGCCGATATTGAAAAAGACAGCTCATCCCAGTT
The DNA here is from genome assembly GCA_002706045.1 of Flavobacteriaceae bacterium. GTDB lineage: Bacteria > Bacteroidota > Bacteroidia > Flavobacteriales > Flavobacteriaceae > Winogradskyella. Next base: position 13,993 of record PAJL01000071.1, on the reverse strand, counting down.
GAAAAAATTTGAAGAAGCACTTAATTTCGCTAATAAAAAAAAATACGAAAGAGGTATTTTTCAAGCAAGTAAAAAGATTGGAGAGTGGAAAAAGTCTAAATATAATTCAGATTCGGCAATAGGAGCTCTTAAAAATGGGCTTAGACTTGTTGGCTCTTCAAGTCAATATATAGCAAATTTTAATGGCTTGATAGGCACTGAGTTTCTGATAAAAGCAGACTATGATTCTGCGCAATATTATTATAATGAGCAAATTGATTTTAGTATTAAGCATAACATAAATGAACAACTTGCTTTGGCCTATAAACAAATCGGTACAATGTGGCATCAACGACGTCAATTTGACGATTCATTTAAATATTATACAAAATGCGATTCAGTTTTAAGCAAAGACGAAAAATTAAAGGTTTCAGCTTTAAGAGCTCAAGTATATAACTACTTAGGTTATTGTATGAGATTAACAAAAGGATATGACAAAGCAATTGAGTATTATATAAAAGCTAGAGACTTACATAAAAAATTGCAAAATGAACTAGGTGTACAAGAAGCAAACATAGCCATTGCTCAAGCGTATATATCTTTTAAGGAATACGACAAAGCTTTGGAATTACTTAATCAATCTATAGAATATCATAAAAACAACAATACCAAAGTAAACGCTTACACATATGGTATCGTAGTTAGAGCCTACCTATATCTCAACTTGAAGGATTATAAAAAATCTGAAAAAGATTACATGTTATATCATAAAATAAAATCAGAAAATAAAGACTTACACGGAGAAATAAAAGCACTAGGATATTTAGCTTATTACTACAGCGAAACAAACCAATTAAATGAAGCGATAAAATATTACACCCAAGCCATAGAAAAAACCGAAAATTTGAAAGAACCAGGTAATCAAATTGCTTTAATTGAGGAGTTAGTTCAAGTATATAAAAAACAAAAAAACTATGAAGCAATAGTAACTTACTACGATAAAATAGCCATTTTGGAAAAAGAAATACAGACGGCTAAAATTGCTGAGGAAACAAGAAAACTCGAAACCAAATACCAAAGCGAAAAAAAGGAACAACAAATAGCATTATTAAAGTCTGAAAAAGAGTTAACCGAAGAAAAACAAAAAAGCCAGCGAAACATACTCATTGGAGGTCTCGGACTTACAACCGTAGCTGGTTTATTTCTATTTTTTCTTTATAAAAACAGGCAAAAAACCAACACTAAACTAAAAGAATTGGACAAAGTTAAATCTAATTTTTTTGCCAATATATCGCACGAGTTCCGTACACCACTTACACTTATAACCCATCCAATTGAGAAAATACTTCAAGATGAATCCATCTCTAAAAACTCAAGAGATGAATTTACTATGGCCAAAAAGAATTCAGACCGTTTATTGTCTTTGGTTAATCAGCTTTTAGACCTTTCTAAAATTGATGCTGGCCAGCTAAAATTGCGAATCCAAAAATCCAATCCTATTCAAATTATATCTGCCATAAGTGAATCCTTCAACTATACAGCTCAACAAAAAAACATTAGTTATTCAATTAACACAACTCATCTTAATGACCAAGTATGGTTTGATAAAGATGCCCTAGAAAAGATTACCATTAACTTAATTTCAAATGCACTAAAATACACACCAGAAAAAGGTTCTGTTATTTGTGATGCTTCCATTAAAGATAACCATCTTAACCTAGAGGTTAAAAATACTGGCAAGGGTTTAACCCAAGACGAAGTAAAACATATTTTTCAACGTTTTTATCAAACCTGTGAAGACAACCAAGGTACAGGTATTGGCTTGGCCTTAGTTAAAGAACTAGTAGAACTTCACAAAGGAACCATTGAGGTTAAAAGTATACCTAATCAATTAACGACTTTCAAGGTTATTTTACCAACAGATAAAAGTAGTTTCAAGGAAGAAGAATTTATAAATTTCCTAAACCAAGAACAGAATACCTATCAATTCTCAAATGAAGTCTTGAATAATGATGACCTAGAATTTACAGAAAATAACCAACCAATTCTTTTAATTGTTGAAGATAATGCAGATGTAAAACATTTACTCAAAGATACTTTTAAGGATACTTACAATATTATAACAGCTTCAAATGGTGAAGAGGGTATTTCACTTGCATTAAAACATGTACCAGATATAATTGTATCTGATATCATGATGCCTATAAAAGATGGTGTTGCCCTTACAGAAGAACTAAAAAATAACGAACTCACAAGCCACATACCTATAATATTATTGACAGCAAAAGCTGGTGATGAAAATAAACTCAAAGGTGTAGAAACTGGTGCTGACGATTACATTACTAAACCCTTTAGCTCAAAAATTTTAATTGCTAAAGTCGCTAAGCTTATTGAACTAAGACAAAACCTTCAAAAGCGATACAGCCAAGAAATCATCTTAAGACCAAAAGATATAGCCGTTACGGATTTAGATGAGCAGTTTATGGAAAAAGTTCAGTTTGTATTAGATGAAAAACTTGTAGAACCGTCCTTTAGTGTAGAAGACTTTAGTAACACTGTAGGCATGAGCCGCATGCAATTGCATAGAAAGCTAAAAGCTTTAACTGGTTTATCTGCTTCTGAATTTATAAGATCTCAACGCCTTAAGCTTGCCGCCAAATTATTAAAAACCTCGGATATCAATATTTCTCAAGTTGGATATTCTGTAGGTTTTAATGATCATTCTTACTTCACTAAATGCTTTAAAGAGACTTACAGATGTACACCTACCGAGTACGTAAATCGTAAATAAATCACAATTTACTAAGCCAACAAACTCTTAAATCCCTTGTTATTACTGGGATGTTACAAGAGTTACAGCTCTTGTTACAATATTCATAAAGCCTTGAAAATCTTCAAGGTAGATTTGCCTTGTATGAAAGAAAAATACAAAGGAGAAATCGACCATCTTCCTTCAAGAACTATTTATCTAAATGTAAACTATTTGCAATCGGGTAAATATGTTCTCAAAATCATACACAAGAATAAAGTGATCAAAAAAACAACTTTTAAAAAATAGTAATGATGAAAACTCAAATTTTAAAACTATGGATTATTGTCTTGGCATTCTTTGTTTGTTCCTGTACAGATGATGATAGTGATGTCGATACACCTGAAGAATTTACCTTAAGTTTTAATGTAGAAACCAACCAAGATCAAATGGGCGATTTTTCGCATAACAAATTAGCTGTTTTTAACGGTGAAGTTTGGTCTGTTGGAGGTTATAACTCCTACAACATAGATATTCTAAATAGTGACGTTTGGAAAAGCACTAATGGTAGAAATTGGCAATCTGTAACCTCAGGACAATTTGAAAGCCGAAGAGATCATTCACTTCTTGTCTTTGATAATAAATTATGGGTAATTGGTGGCAGAACAGAATCTGGCACAAGTAGTTTAGCTGGATTGAATGATGTCTGGTACTCTTCTGATGGTACCAATTGGACTATGGCAACAGATAATGCATTACCTTCTATGTGGATTGGTGAAAACACTACGGTAGTTTTTAACAACAAAATGTACCTTATAAAAAATGGTGTTAGTGAAGGAAACAATAATGTATGCACAGTTTGGTCGTCTTCTGATGGTATGACCTGGACACAAGAAACTGGTAATGCATTTCCATATCGTAATGGTTTCGCAACAACAGTTTTTAATGATGAAATCTATGTCATTGGAGGTAGTGACATAACCCTAGATGTTCAATACAACACAATATACAAAAGTGCAGATGGCATCAACTGGACGGAAGTCAACACCACTGGTAATGTATTTACACCAAGATACCTTCACAAATCTTTAGTTTATAAAAACAAACTTTGGGTCTTTGGTGGCCTAGACAATATTTCTGCTATAGGAAAAGGACTTTTCTACACTGAAAACGGAAATAGATGGTACAGCTACGAGCCTTTACCTTCTGAAGATGGTATTTACAGTTTTGATGCACTTAATTACAATGGCTCTATTTGGGTATTCGGTGGTATGCATCAAGACGATACAACCTTCACTTACTCAAGAGTTGGCACTATAAATACCATAACTAAAGATTAGTCATTCTACAATTAAAATCAATACCATGAAAACACTTAAAATAATAACGCTCTCAATCTTTGCCATTCTATTTATAAATTGTAGTAAAGATAATGATAACTCATCCACTACTTCATATGACATTTATGTTGTAGGCAATGAAAATAATGGCTCTACTGATATCGCTAAACTTTGGAAAAATGGAATTGTACAGAATATTTCGGATGGGACGGAATCTGCGTATGTCAGTTCTGTTTTTGTTTCTGGCAGCGATGTCTATGTTTCCGGTGGAGAATCCAACGGCTCCAATTATGTCGCTAAAATTTGGAAAAATGGTGTTGCCCAAAACCTTACGAACGGAACTCAAAATGCATATGCTAGTTCTGTTTTTATTTCTGAAAATGACGTTTATGTCGTTGGATATGAACACAATGGATCTGAAGATGTAGCCAAACTCTGGAAAAATGGAATTGCGCAAGATCTTTCGGACGGAACACATAGTGCACGTGCAAATTCAGTTTTTGTTGCTGGTAGCGATGTTTATGTTACAATAAGAGAACTCAACATTAACTATGTAGCCAAACTTTGGAAAAATGGCATTGTACAAGATTTAACAGATGGAACGCATTTAGCATATATCAATTCCGTGTATGTTTCCGATAACGATGTTTATGTCACTGGATCCGAATATAATGGGTCTAAGAATGTCGCCAAACTTTGGAAAAATGGTATTGTGCAAGATCTTTCGGATGGAAGTCAAAATGCATTCACTAGTTCTGTTTATGTTTCTGGTGGTGATATATATGTCTCAGGAAGAGAGCACAATGGGTCTAAATATGTCGCCAAGACCTGGAAAAACGGAGATACCCAAGACCTTACGGATGGCACCCAAGACGCACGTGCAAGTTCAGTCTATGTTATTGGTAACGATGTTTATGTTTCTGGAAGAGAATTCAACGGTTCTACTGATGTCGCTAAACTATGGAAAAATGGTGTAGCACAAAATCTTTCTACTGGAAGTCACGACGCAAGTACCACTTCCCTATTTGTAATACAAAACGATTAAAAATTATAACTATGAAACATTTTATTTATCTATTAATATTGTTAACTGCTTTTTCAATAACAAGTTGCGAAACTGATATTCCAGAAAACGACGATACAGCGCCAGAGTTCTCATTTAAAATCACGGGTGATGGGTTTAGCCAAACATTTAATCAAGATGATGATTTTGAAAACTTCCAGCTAAACCTAAGAGCTGATGCTGAGTACGATTTTATACTAACAGGCAGTGATCAAGGTGGTGTTGAAGTAATACAATGGCAACTACCATCTAGTGATTATATAGAGTTTATAACCTCTATAACTAGTCCTTGGACCATATCAAATATTTCTATTTTAAGCAGAATGATACAGTGGCAAGGAGATGAAAACACCCCTTTAACAGGAAGTATTTTAAATGGAACTTTTGAAGCTAATGGACAAAATATGATTCTATCATTTGGCTTCTACGTTTCAGATTTTGGTGGAGAGTCTGGAAGCTCCAATACAGTATCTAAAGAGCTTAACCTATATATAGGAAACCACAACACAGAGATTATAGAATTTTAAAAAAATGACATTATGAGAACAATATTAAAAATCACGATAATAATACTTACTCTAACCATTGTTGGTTGTAAAAAAGATGATGAAGGGAATCAATCCGACCAAAACCTAAAATTAGTAACCTATTCAATAGACGCAGGTGAATATAACATAAACTATGATGATAACGGAAAGCCTACTAGTATTGAAACATCTTCTGGTTTAAAGACTATAATTTATAATGCAGACAACCAAATTATTCAGTTTGGTATTCTTTTCTACTCATATAATAGCCAAGGCAGGCTTTCACTAATCAATTATCAGAATAGTCTTTCTGCTAATGAATTAGCACTAATCTATAATAGCCAAGGGCAGCTCGCCGTTATCAATACTACCAGTACCTTTAACAGCTCAGGCACAATTCACTACTATACAAACAATTACAGTTACGACACAGAAGGTAGACTATCTGAAATAATTGAAATTAGAGACGATACTTCTACAATAACTAAAACTGAAATCACTTACGATTCAAATAACAATATAGTGCAAGTAAAAATTTTTAATAGTAATGATGGTATTAACTACAATCTTTCAAAAACCAAAAGTTTCACTTACGACAATAAAAAAAATCCCTACAAACAACTTGCTTCTTCCCTAGGCATTGAAGAATTTTTATCTAATTATCATTTTTTCGAGCTTGAAAGCATAAGTCTATTCCCATTAAGCTTTATCAGCAACAATAACATACTAACAGAAGTGACTATAAGATCAAGTGGAGGTACATCAAATAACCAATTCACGTATTCATACAATGAAGCAAATTACCCAGTTGCTTGCGATTTTAATTACACTGATAGCGCAGGTAATAATTATACCAGATACTATAACTGGACCTACGAAACCAATTAAGTAAACACATTTAAAATTTTATAATACTATGAAAACACTACAAATTTTATTTGTAATGCTAGGATTCTGCATTTCAAATTCAACGCAAGCACAACAAAAAGCAAAACAGAAAGACAGCACCAAAGTAGACTCTGTAAAAGTGGATAAAAATAACTTTGCAGACCTACAATCCAAAACCATCACAGGAATTTTTGGAGAAAATCTAGACGGTAAATCCACAGGTAAAAAACTTGGTTTTTTAGAACTCTTAGAGAAAATGGACTTATCACCAGAGCAAAAGCTCGAATACAAAAACATGTACTACGCACAAGCTAAAGAACTCACGCAAAAACAGAAAGATTCCTTGGGCAAAGCCATTGAGAAAAAAATATTAGAAGTAAAGGCTACCACAAAAGAATAACCTAAAAAACAAACAAGATGAAAATCATAATAAACCAATGGAAATCAAAGAAAACTCTTAATAGATTTTTTTTCATGCTCAGTATATTTTCACTGATCTCTCTTATGAGTTTTTCGGTAGAACAAAACCATAAAGTCTTACCACTAGCCCATGACAATCCTTATATGGTTCAAGACAGCTTTAGGTTTTCGCATAAATATGTAATGCAAATACAAGATGGAAAGCGTACAACAGATTTAGAATACTTTCTATCACAAAGCGATAATTATTTTGCCTCCCAAACTACGAGCAATAAAAATATTACAACAACCGTAATGGATGTTGCCAATAGCAAAATGCACATGTTTATGGACACTAATGGAGATAAAACCCGTATGTCTATGAAACTCAATTTTAAGAATACTGTAAAACATGCTATTGATGAAACGAAAGTCACCATTACACCAACTGGCACAACCAAAACAATTTTAGGGTATGAATGTAATGGCTATAACGTAAAAGGTGAAGATGTAGAAGGCACTGTTTGGGTAACTCAGCAAGCAGGTGTATCGTTTGCTAAAGCTTTTTATAAAACTGACTTAAGCCAAAGTACAGATCCTAACTGGCAAAAAATTGCTAAAGGTCTAACTCTAGAAATGGATATGGTTGACACTTCAAAAAGAAAACCAAAATCTATAAATATGAAGTGTATTTCGCTAGACAAGACCAGCTTCACTATTAATAGTAATGACTACAAAAAATTAATGTAATGAAAACACTAACTATTTTATTCCTAAGCATTCTGATACTGTCTTGCAAAGACGAAAATAGTATTGCTGCCACGTCTAATAATCAAACAAATATTGAAGAGCAAAACGAAGTTGTAGTTCCACCAACGCAGAACGGTACTTACTTGTGTAAAATAAACGGTAAGAATTGGTACTACACTGAAGCTTCTGGAATCGTTTCAAAAAGACATGACGCTAGTTTTAGAATAGCCACAATCACCTTTAAGAAAAAGCTAGATAAAGGTAACGAAGCCATTCAGCTTGAATATAATGTGGAGGAAAATAAGGTCATTAGAGTTTTAGCAAATTTAAAACCTAACGACAAAAGCGGCAATAGAATTAGTGCCAACTACACCACTAGAGAAGGCTATTTAGAACCTGGCGAAAGTATTTCTGGTAGTGTAGACCTATCTAATACGGAAACTGCTTCAGGATCTGCAACGTTTACCGTTGCCAACGATTATCAAAAATCAAAACTTAAAACTGAAGACCAGATTATTAAAATAACAGACCTCAACTTTTCTGGGGTAGCTTATTCTGATATCAATAAAGTATTTGGTCAATAAACATCACTAATCATAATCTGAAAAAACAAAAAACATGAAAACTTTAAAACAAAAAGTATTGATCGTATTTGCTTTTGCAATTACATTACCAATTCTCGCACAAGATGCATTTTCAGCAAAAACACAAGGCTCTTATTTTGCGAGTGGAAGTATTTATTTAGACAGTAGAACTGACAAAATTAACGACAACAAAACAACGTCTTTTACCACGGCTGTTGGTCCTAAGGTTGGATATTTTGTTATGGACAACCTAGTAGTTGGTTTAGAATTAAACATTCAAACCAGCAAAAGTAAGAGCGAGGATGATTTTTTTGGCGAGTCTGAATTAACATCAAATGCTGTTGCTGCCATAGCTTTTGGGCGCTACTACTTAGATAATAATCTCTTTGGTGAAGCTGCTGTTGGGTTTGGTTCTCAAAAAACAGAGGTTGATATTTTAGGTGAACAAAAATCCTCAACATTTGGCTTTCGTATAGGTGCTGGTTACGCTTTCTTTTTAGGTGACCATGTTGCTATTGAACCCACTTTAAATTATCGTTGGGAAGACATTAACCCTGATGGAGCATCATCTGACTACAAAGAAACTATTTCGTCTATATTCTTAGGCATTGGTATATCAGCATATTTCTAATCTTTAAAAAATTTAATTATGAAAACTTTTAAAATCTTAAGCATACTATGTATCGCATTTTCTATTTTTTCTTGTGACCCAGAAGAGAACTCTACAGAAACACCAAACATTGATCTCATGGCCGAAAGCATAAGTTTTTCTGTAGTTGTAGATTCTAACAATCCATTTACTGGTGTAGCTACGATAACGGGAACTATTAGAAATATAGGTGATAACTACATGTCTAATCACAATCAACAAAGTATCTATTTGTATGAAAGGTCTTTAGGTACGCCTACTACTCAATTAGGAACGTTAGTAGCCCAACAAAGTTTCCAAAATTTAGATACGGATGAGACTGCTCAGGTAACCTTTAGTAGAACTTGGAACTCTTCTTCTCCTGCAGAAGGAGAATTTCCACCAGAATATATAATTCTTATAAGCTATGATCCTGATTTGTACATAGACAATAATGTACACAATGATGATACAAATCAGAGTAATGACCAATTACTAGTTAGTGGTGAAGGTATTAACAACCTGTTTTAAAATTGATTTCACCATTCATTTCTGTCGGTGAAAAAGCCTAAAGTATAAAAACGATGGCTTTTTCCCACTGTAATGAAACCTCAACTAGCTTGTTACACCTAAATAACTCAAAAACAATACGTAATGAAGCAGTTAATTTTTATAATAGCATTGTGTTTTTCTATCTTAATAAATGCACAAGTTGGTGTTAATAACACCAATCCGCAAGCATCATTAGATGTTACGGCAACCAATACCTCTAACCCTAATAATAACGATGGTATTTTAATACCGAGAATAGATCAATTCCCTACCACCAACCCTACAGCACAACAGCACAGTATGATTGTGTATTTAACAACAACCGTTGGAAGTGATACACCAGGATTTTACTATTGGGACAATCCAACTTTAAATTGGTTGCCTATTACCGGACAAAATTATTGGCAACGTAATACATTAGGTTATGTATATCCTGCCACAATAACCGATAGAGTAGAAATATTAAATAGCAATGACGCTAACGGAACTGCTGGTTCTGGAGCTCTAGAAATAAACAACGGTTTAAGGTTAGATAACAATGAAGTTATTACCAACACTAATACCGAATTGTTATTACAATATGGCAATAACGGTGATTTAAGTATAGATGACACAACGGTTTTTGTGGATGCCAGTGCTAATACAGTAGGTATTGGTACTTTACCTGGTGCTAATAAACTAGAAATCTACAATACAACTGGAGCCAATCGCAATTTATATGTTTATAAAACTTCGGGAACAGCCGATGCCGCTTACATTAGAAATTTAGGGACTGGTAATTCTTTAAATGTTTATAAGAATTCAGGATCTGGACAAGCTATTTATATTGGCAACTATTCTACGGGATATGCAATGAATGTTTACTCCCCAAATAATACAGGAATTCATGTTAGTTCTTATAATCAATATTGTGATCTTGCTGCGGCCAGTAACTCTCCTAGTTGGGCTATAACCAATGGATCTGCTGGCATTGCAGGAGCTTCAGAAATTACAGGAATAGAAGGTAAAGCAAATTGGTCTAATACTGCAACCACTGATAAGCTGGGTGGGCTTTTTTATGTCTCAGGAACAAATGGTGGCACTCAACCTTGGGGAGCTCCTGCGGTAAGTACTGTTGGTGCCATAGTTGATAATACGGTTTATAAAATTCTTGGATTTGGCATAGTATCTACAATTATCAAAGACACTGAAGATAATGATAGGATTATGGTAGCACCCGAAGCGCCTGAAGCATTATTTCAAGACTATGGGTCAGGTCAACTCTCTAACGGAAAAGTCCATGTTACCCTACATCCTATTTTGACTAAAAACATAGCTGTAGACAAAGAACATCCCTTAAGAGTTTTTATTCAATTAGAAGGAGATTGTAATGGTGTATTTGTAACCAATAAAACTGTGGAAGGATTTGATGTTATCGAGCTTCAAAATGGTGCATCGAACACAAAATTCAGCTACCAAATTATAGCCAATAGAGCGGATGAAAATAGGGATGGTCAAATCTCCAATTACTCAGATATGCGTTTTAAACCTTTCAGAACTAAATTTACTTTGGCTAACAACGAAAGTGTAGAAAACGAAGATGCTGGTTTGAATCCTGAGGTAGAAAATGATAACAACAATAGGAGGCGACAAGAAGATAAATAGCTTTAATAAAAATTTCATAGATATGTATTCAAAAATCAGCTATATATTTATTGGTGTTATATGAGTTTTAACGATTACTTCTTGCAGATCATCTTATGTGCCTAACACTGCCAACACACCATTATTAAGTGAAAAAGGAGACTTAAAAAATTACAATAAATGGGGGTACTTCGGGAATTGACCCTCAAATTTCCTATGCCTTTACAGATCATCTTGGCACTATGGTAAATGGCAGCTTCAAAAAAGAAAATGATAAAGGCAATAAGCATAGTTTTGTTGAACTTGGCTTAGGTTACTATACAAAGCTTGGAGAAAATTTTCGTTTTGAGACTTTTGGTGGTATAGGTAAAGGAGAGTATACCTTTTTGGAAGATAATGGGCCAGAAGACCTAACCCTAAATGACGTAGAATTAACAAGGTATTTTATACAACCTACGATTGGTTTTACTACTAACGTTTTTGACGCTAGTTTTACACCTCGTTTTGTCTTTGCCAACATTGTAGAAAACTCCACCAAAGACAATGGTCTATTTATAGAACCCATAATAACTGGTAAATTTGGCTTTAAATATCTAAAAGCCATTACACAATTTGGGTTATCCATCCCTCTTGAAAACTCAAGCAACAACTTTAACAATCAACCCTTTTTAATATCATTTGGTTTACAATTCAATATTAGTGAAATAATCAAAAAATAGAGGCATTAGTAAATCTTTTATTATTTTAAGTTAGTCCAAAAAAGCCAAAGCAATAAAGCTTTGGCTTTTCTTTGATTCTTTATCGTAACTTTGCTGTATGCGCTTTAAAATAGAATCAGAATTCAAACCTACAGGAGATCAACCACAAGCTATAAGAAAATTGGCTGGTGGCATAGAAAGCAACGAGAAATACCAAACACTATTAGGTGTTACTGGATCTGGGAAAACATTTACCGTTGCTAATGTTATACAAGAGGTACAACGACCAACATTGGTTTTGGCGCATAACAAAACGCTTGCAGCTCAATTATATTCTGAGTTTAAACAGTTTTTTCCTGATAATGCTGTTGAATATTTTGTTTCCTACTACGATTACTATCAACCTGAAGCTTATATTCCTGTTTCTGGTGTTTACATAGAAAAAGATTTATCTATCAATGAAGAGATTGAAAAGATGCGTCTCAGCACCACCTCTTCCCTACTTTCTGGCCGAAGAGATGTCTTGGTTGTCGCCTCAGTATCTTGCTTGTATGGTATCGGTAACCCNGTGGAGTTTCAGAAAAATGTAATCACTTTAGAACGCGACCAAGTCATTTCAAGAACAAAACTGCTACATCAACTGGTTCAAAGTTTGTATTCGAGGACTGAAGCCGATTTTAAAAACGGAAATTTCAGAATAAAAGGAGATACNGTNGACGTATTTCCTGGTTATGCAGATCATGCTTTTAGAATTCACTTTTTTGGTGATGAAATTGAAGAAATTGAAGCTTTTGATGCGCATTCTAATGAGGTTATAGAACGTTACGACCGTTTGAACATTTATCCTGCCAACATGTTTGTAACGTCACCTGATGTACTCAATGGTGCCATTAAAAATATTCAAGATGATTTAGTAAAACAACATGATTATTTTAAGGAAATTGGTAAACATCTTGAAGCAAAACGTCTTAAAGAACGTACAGAATTTGACCTTGAAATGATTCGGGAACTTGGCTACTGTTCTGGTATTGAAAACTATTCAAGATATTTAGATGGAAGAGCACCTGGGACACGACCATTCTGTTTGTTGGATTATTTCCCAGACGATTATTTAATGGTTGTAGATGAAAGTCACGTGACTATTTCTCAAGTTCATGCTATGTATGGTGGTGACCGAAGCAGGAAAGTAAATCTTGTAGATTATGGTTTCCGTCTACCTGCTGCTATGGATAATAGACCTTTAAAATTTGAAGAGTTTGAAGCACTTCAAAATCAAGTTATTTATGTATCCGCAACTCCTGCAGATTATGAAATGCAAAAGACAGATGGTGTTTATGTNGAGCAAGTGATTAGACCAACAGGNTTATTGGATCCTATTATTGAAGTTCGCCCNAGTTTGAATCAAATTGATGANTTNATAGAAGAAATTCANAATAGAGTTGAAAANGACGAGCGTACTCTAGTNACAACACTTACNAAGCGTATGGCNGAAGAGTTAGTNAAATATTTAACGCGTATTTCTATTCGTTGTCGCTACATTCATAGTGATGTCGACACATTAGAACGTGTTGAAATTATGCAAGATTTACGAAAAGGCTTATTTGATGTTTTGGTTGGTGTTAATTTACTTCGTGAAGGTCTGGATTTACCAGAAGTGTCTTTAGTTGCCATACTAGATGCTGATAAAGAAGGCTTCCTTCGTTCTAATAGATCACTGACCCAAACGGTTGGTAGAGCTGCAAGAAACCTCAATGGAAAAGCTATAATGTATGCTGATAAAATTACAAATAGCATGCAACAAACTATAGATGAGACCAACTATAGACGTGAAAAGCAAATCGCATACAACACTAAGAACAACATTACTCCAAAGGCTTTAAATAAAAGTTTAGATAGTGCTTTAGCTAAAAATTCGGTCAGTACTTACAGAACGGAATTGGATGCTAAAATTGCTGCAGAACCAGAAAGCGAATACTTAACAAAAGCTCAGCTTGAAAAGAAAATACGAGAAAAACGTAAGCAAATGGAACAAGCTGCAAAAGCGCTCGACTTTATGGAAGCTGCAAAATTCAGAGACGAAATTACTGCCTATCAGGAAAAATTGGAGAAACTGAAAGTAAAGTGATTAGTGTTTAGTGTTTAGTGTTTAGTGTTTAGTGTTTAGTGTTTAGTGTTTAGTGTTTAGTGTTTAGTGTTTAGTGTTTAGTGAAACT
>PAJL01000070.1 GCA_002706045.1 Flavobacteriaceae bacterium | reverse complement strand
ATTTTCATTAGATCCTGACGATATTTTGGTACCTCCTATGATTCTTCAGCCGTTTATTGAGAATAGTATTATACATGGCTTAGCTCTAAAAGATGAAGGGCATATTATTATTTCGTTTAAGGAAAAAAATAGCATGCTTATTTGTAGTGTAGACGACAATGGTATTGGTAGAGAAAAATCCTCTAGTAGTTCTACACACAAAAAATCCTTGGGTATGGCGATTACAAAAAGTAGAATTGAGATTATTAATAAAATAAAAAATACAGAAGGTGACATAAAAATAATTGATAAAACAAAAGGCACTAAAATTGAAGTTTCACTTCCTATGCAATTAGCTTATTAGTATGATAAAAACTATAATAATAGATGACGAAGACCACTGTACTGCAAGAGTCCTTAATTTAATTGAGCAACACCCAAATACTTTTGATGTTTTGGCAACTTGTAATACTGTTGATTTAGCTCTAAAAGTAGTTCCGGTAATGCAACCTGATTTAGTGTTTTTAGACATTCAAGTTCATGATAAAACGGGTTTTGATTTTCTACAGGAAATTGACAAAGTAAGCTTTAAAGTAATCTTCACCACAGCTTTTGATAATTATGCCATAAAAGCTTTTAAGTATAGTGCTATTGACTATCTGCTTAAGCCAATTGATAAAGATGATTTTGATGGAGCCATTAACCGTTTAAAGGAAGATTTAAATTCAAAAAATATAGAAAGTCAAATTCAGAGTTTGTTTAAAAACTTAAAACCGAACACTAAGAAAGTTATCACCATTCCTTCATTAACTGGTTTTGAAACACTAAAAGTTGAAGATATCATTCACCTAGAAGCAGACACAAGCTATACTCACATCTATACAAGTAATAATAAACTTATGGTTTCTAAGCCTATAAAATATTATGAAGATTTGCTCGACGAAAATATTTTTTTCAAAACACACAAATCACACCTAATCAATTTAGATCACGTGAAGCAGTATTATAAAGGTAAACAGAGCTATGTTGTAATGTCTAACGACTCTCAAGTACCAATTTCTGTAAGAAAGAAGGATGAGTTTTTAAAACGTTTTGATTAAATACTTTCACCTTTATTCACTTTCCTTAGAAAATGAAGCGATGCATTCAACTCATAACCCAACAATAGAATATTAGAGTTTAACCACAAATACAAAAGCAATATCAATAGTGCTCCAATAGATCCGTAAAGCTCATTATACTGAGAAAAATTTTCGATATAAACACCAAAAAGGAATGAGGTTAACATGATGAGCAATGTCGTTAACAATGCACCTACCGAAAAGAACTTTGAATGTCTTCCTTCTTTTGTTCCGAAATAATACAATGTAGCCGTTGCTAAATATACCATGAGAACAAAGAACAGATATTTTGCAACCAGAATCCAACCCAAACCTTTGTCTCCATCTTCAAAGGCTTCACCACTGAAACTTTCATATAGAGGTTTAATAATATAAATCTGAAAATACCCAAAAACAGCTACGGTTATCAATAATAAAAATGCAAGGATTAAAGCTATACCCAAAGCAAACATATATTGCTTAAACACGTTTCTATACAGCTGCCTATGATATGAACTTTCAAAACCTGAAAAAACAGCATTAACACCGTTGGCCATTAAAAATATAGACAATAAAAACACAGAAGATATTATTCCACCATTTGCATTACTACTGATTCCTTTAAAGATATTATCAAAGAAAAATTCGGATGTTTGAGGAGGTAAAAATGAGTTCAAAAAACTTTCAAACTCATGTGGGAAACCTTCAATAGGAATATGTGGTAACACAATAACCACAAATAACAAAAAAGGAAAAATAGCAGTAAAAAAACTAAAAGCAATAGCACTAGCTCTTGTTGTTAATGCTCCTTTAAAAATCCCCAACCCATACAATTCCAACAAATCGTAGACTGATAAACCTTCAAAACCAGGTAATTTAATTTCCTTAAAAAAACGGACAAGGAGATTAACTACTGGTATTTTTTCTAATTTATCTTCAATAGGTTTAGTCATGTAGTATTAGATTCTAGACTTTGGGTTTTAGACAGCTTTTAAGCTTAAATCCATATTATAAACTGAATGTGTTAAAGCTCCAGATGAAATATAATCTACACCACACTCAGCATAATTTCTAATGGTTTTTTCAGTAATACCTCCAGAAGATTCCGTTAGNCACTTATCACCAATGAGCTTTACAGCTTTTCTTGTATCATCGTAATTAAAATTATCGATAAGGATTCTATAGACTCCTCCACAACTTAAAATCTCTTCTATTTCTCCTAAATCTCTTGCTTCAACAATAATTTTTAGATCTCTATTAGTATCCTTTAAATATTGTTTTGTCTTTTCAATGGCTTTAGATACTCCACCTGCAAAATCAATATGATTATCCTTTAACATTATCATATCGTACAGTGCAAATCTATGATTTTCACCTCCACCAATTTTTACAGCCCATTTTTCCAAAGCTCTTATTCCTGGCGTAGTTTTACGTGTATCTAGAATCTTTGTTCCTGTACCTTCTAATAGGTCGACATACTTTTTAGTTTTAGTTGCAATTGCACTCATACGTTGCATAGCATTTAAGACTAAACGTTCAGCCTTTAAAATTGATTGTGATGCTCCTTCCACATAAAATGCGATATCTCCGTACTTCACTTTATTTCCATCTTCAATCAAAGTCTCAACCTTCATGTCTTTATCAACATAAGCAAACACTTGCTTTGCAAATTCCACACCAGCAATTACACCTTCGTCTTTCACCAGAAGTTTAGCTTTTCCTTGAGCTGAAGCTGGTATACACGCTAACGAACTATGATCTCCATCACCTACGTCTTCACGAATAGCATTAGAGATTATTAATTCTATTTCTTTATTGAATTGTTCTTGAGAAATCATTTTTCAAACTTATTTAATGTAAAAATAGGCATTGAAAGATTAAAATCTGAATAACTAAATATCAAATTCTAAAAAAGTATAACTTTATACGCATGAATATAAAATTGATTGCCATAGGCAAAACCGACAATAAAAATCTTATCTCATTAATTGAAGATTATTCTAAGCGCTTGAGCTTCTACATTAAGTTTGAATTTGAGATTATTCCTGATATCAAAAATGTAAAGAACCTCTCTGAAGCCCAACAAAAGGAAAAGGAAGGCGAGCTTATTTTGGCAAAAACACAAAATTCAGATGTACTAATTCTATTAGATGAAAACGGAAAACAGATGGATTCCGTTGCATTTTCTAGTTACCTCCAAAAGCATATGAACTCCGGAATCAAGACTTTAATATTTGTTATTGGTGGACCGTATGGATTTTCAGACGATGTGTACAGCAGAGCAAATGGAAAATTAGGGTTATCTAAAATGACTTTTTCACATCAAATGGTGCGACTATTCTTTATAGAACAGCTATATAGAGGCTTTACCATTCTTAGAAATGAACCTTACCACCACAGGTAATCATTCTAATTTACTTATCGCTTAATAACTCTAAAACATTAGACTTTAAAACTCTGAGTACTTCAGAATTACTTTGATTTTCATTGGCTCTATCAAAATAAGATTCCAATAAAATTCTACTGTGTTTATTTTGATCAGAACTACCATCAAAATTATAAAACGCCATAGACCAATCGTCCCACAAAGTTTCTTTGGTTTTAGTTTCTATTAGTGTCTTAACATCAAAATGTCTTTCGTCATTTTTAATACTTGCATACAGCTCTTTTATGGGCTGTTCTGGACCTTCAATAATCTGAATAAACTGACGATCACTATATACAATACAACCTGTAATATTTTGGCTCTTATTGTGCTTTTTGGCTTTTAATAGCATATTTTCTATCTCTGATAGAACAAAGCTTTCTTTGGCCGTAGACTTATAAATTATGGAATGAAACATTAATTAAATAAAAATATATGCCTGTGAAGAAGTAAACTAGGCCATTAACAATTCAGGATTACTAATACATTTAGATGGTAACATACCAAAACGTTTTGAGAATATTTTGGTAAAATAACTTCTGCTCGAAAAACCTACGCTATAAACTATTTCAGAAACATTAAGATCTGTTTCTCTAATTAGTGTAGCGGCTTTATCGAGTCTTTTATCTTTTATATAACTGCAAATAGTATCATCAAAAAGGTAGCTAAAGCCTTTTTGTAATTTACTAGCATTTAGTCCAGAAAGCTTTATTAAACGATTCACAGAAAGATCTTCTGATAAATTATTGGATATAAAGTTCTCTAGTGCAATTATCTTATCTATTTCAGATTGACGGATTGGCGCTTCTGACAAATCACTCTTAGTGTCTTTATCGTGCCTATCTATCTGAGAAGCTAATATATTTAGTATTGCAGCTTCCTTAAACAGAATTTCTGCAGATGTTTGAAAAGAATATTTTAAAGCTTCTTGTACAAATGTGGCAGTTTTAAAACAAATCCTTCCTAAATATCTATAATCATGACTTAAATACATTTGAGACATGAGGTATAAAACCTTTTCTCTCATACGCTCTAATTCTGTCTCGCATATGTCGTCTATATACTTATCTGGTGTATAAGATGTAATACTAATTTTTAAAGGTATGTTTGCCGGAAATTTTAAAACGCTTTTAGTTTTTGGTGGTCTACTAATAATAGAATTTTGCCTAAAATTTATACGCTCATAAGATTTAGCATTCTTAAATTTATGAGACATTGAACCTTCCAAACAATAAATAAAATCTATACTGCTTGAATTATTCCCTGAAAGACATAATTCAAATTCATCATCTAATGTTACATCAAACATCAGATTAGTTATATCCTTAGAAATTTTGGTAACAGTTACCACTCCACTACCATAAGCTTCATTGATGTTGGTGTACAACGAACTTTTTTCGCGATGTACTTTATCGCCTATGGCATTAGAAAGAATTAATAAATCCTTTATAGTGTCAATTCCAGATGATTTTACTTGTGGCATTAATTTTTATTAATTTGTTACCTAAGGTACGTATTTATTGAATGTAATGTATTTCAAAAAACCTAAATTATCAATATTTTGAATCGATTGAGCACAAAAAAAGAGAGTCTATTATTTTAAGGAATGAACCCAATCAAGCATTAAAATAATAAACCCTCTAATATTAAACGTCTTAGCGTTCTAAATTAATGTGTTTTAAAAACTTCTTTGCGTTTCTTTAGTTGACGTTCTAAATCATTGATAGTTTCCCTAACCGCAACTTCATAATTACTTTTATTTGAAGTGGCAAAAATTCGAGGACCAGGAAGACTCAACTCAATGTCACAAAACTTTCCTTCATTGTGTAAATTATCATCATGCTTAAAACGAACTATAGCACTAATTAAAAATTCATATCTGTTAAACAATTTACCTAATTTTTCTTCGGTGAAAGCAGATAGTGTCTCACTTACATCTGTATTCACATATTCAAAATTTACCGTCATAATAATTGTGTTTATATTGTTAATTCTCTTTATCTAAGATACGATTTTACACCAGCATCTTGAGTGATAAATATCATAAATTTGAATTAAATTTTACCAAAAAACTTATTAATAAAGACTTAAATTTACTCTTCAAACAGGCTTTGTTTAAGTTTTCTTTTTTTATTAGGCTGCCCTAACCTGTAGCCTAAGGCCAACTTAGCATTACCTATATTTAATCGGTAGTTGTTATCATAACCAAAATCTGTAGCATATAATCCGTTATTGTAGGTTAAACAAGCGTATAAACGATCTAATTGATAAGCCAAACCTAGCGAAAAATCTAACTTATAAAGTATTGGTTTTTCTGGTTTATAATCTCCATCTTGTAATGTAATTTTCTTACTCATAACACCAACACCTGGCATTATATTTACAGCAGCTCTTATATCTTCTTTTATCTTAAAATAAGAAATTGCACCACCCATTACTCCAACAGTAACTCCTTGGTAACGTTTTATATCAGCTTGTTCATTGTAATACTCTAGCGCAATTTCTGAAAGCACACTTGTATCCGATGAGAAATAATCAAACATTCCAAAGACACCCAATCCGCCTGTAATAAATACATCTTTATCATCTTCATCCAAAAGACCTGCCTTTAACAGTGAATACGAAAACTCTATTTCATCAAGAGTATACAAGTAATTAAAACCAAAACTAACAGACCTCATATCTCCTCTAAAAACTGAAGATTCACCAAAGTTATTTTTGGCTTGAAAACCTTTATACGATTGAATATACAAGTCAGTATAATTTCTCTTCTTTATAATAGCAGTACCTTGAAAATCAAACCTAGCAGTTTCTTCTTTATTCGGGTTTTTTAGATTGAAGCCTATATCTAAAATCATTTTTTTGTTAGCGACACCAAAACCTATACCATGCCTATTATTTGGTGTAAACTTAACATCATAGTATGAGTTTAAAACACTAAATTTATTGACCTTGTAGTTTGTAAAAAAACGTATAGAATAGTTATCAATATCTCTATCAATAAGCAATGAATCTAAATCTTTGAAGTTTTGTGCATAGTCCAAAACCGGACAAAAACAAAATAAAGCAATGTATAATACTTTTAATTTCAGAGTCTCTAATTAGATTAAGGGTTATTGATGATGTTTGAATTATAACTATTTAATAGTAACTCTTTAAATTCTAATTCCTAATTGATTGAATAAAAAAGAATATTTTTTAGATATTTTTTGAGTAAACTCTTCTGATGAAATTGCTCCTCCATGCCCAGAACCATTTACAACATGCAATATATACAGAGAAGTATTACTCCCCTTCTCTTGTAACGTTGCTAAAAATTTATAAGAATGTAAAGGAGGAACTCTATCGTCATCTGATCCTGTTATTAAAAGTAAATTTGGATACTTTACACCTTCTTTTATATTATGTAAGGGTGAATAAGATTTAAGATTAAAGTAATCTTCTTCAAACGCGGTATTTCCAAACTCATTCAAATTTACATTAACAGAAGCCACCGTATATTTTTCAAATCTCAACATATCAAACGGTCCTGCTTCGGCAATAACAGCTTTGAACAACTCTGGCCTTTGTATCATAGATGCACCAACCAACATCCCACCGTGTGACCCACCGTTAATAGCCAATTTTTCTGGATTTGTATATTTTTCTGAAATTAAAAATTCAGCAGCACTAATAAAATCATCTATAGCTTTTTGCTTATTTAAACGTCTACCTGCCAATGCCCATTCGTTACCTTTAGCACCACCACCTCTAATATTTGGTACAGCTAAAACACCGCCATGTAATAACCATAAAGTCTGTGATTGATCATATCTAGGCTCAACCGTAACACCATAACCTCCGTACCCATACAGTAAAGTCGGATTATTTTCATCTAGCTCTACTCCCTTTAAATGTGTTATATACATTGGTACTTCGGTACCATCCTTAGAAGTATATGTTACATATTTAGTCTCTAGCTTTTCAGCATCATATGGTATAGAGGTTGTACCAGCAGGTTTGAACGTTAAATCCTCTAAAGATAATTGATACCAAATGTCAGGATGATAAAATGATGAAATACTGAAATCTGTATGTGTGACGTCCTCATTTGATTCATACAAATAATTTAATTTTTTTCCCTCTGGAAAATCAATTCTTCGTAATAACTCACCTTCTAAATTAAATATCAATGCTACATCCTTACCATTGTCAAAATAAATACAAGCTAACTTATTCTTACCCAATTTATTTACGTTTTTTAGCATAATGTCATACTCTGGTATGAATTCTGAGACTTGGTTTAATTGATTTATGTTAGCCTTTAAAACTCTACCATTTTTTGCTTCCCAATTTGTGTTTAGTATAGCAACATCTCCTTCTAATTCTTCGACCGTCATTTGTATTTCTTTTGAATTCGGGTAAATCAAAAATTTTGAAAGATAGAATGACTCAGGTCTAATATTACCCAATGATAAAGCTCTATAGGTTTTTCCTTTTACAGTTAGATAATGATGAAATATAATTTTTTCATCCCTTTTAGAAAACCTAAACGAATTAGTACCTGTTACATCTGGATTCTGGTAAAGTAGTTTATCTTCAGACTGTGATTCTGTTAGATTATGATAATATAATTTCTGTCCTTTGGCCTTATCTAACAATTCTCGTCCTTTTTCAGGTGTATCAAAAGCGTCATAGACAAATGCATCTTTTAACCAAATACAACTACTAGAAATCCTTATATTTTTAAGTTTATGCTCAAATTGTTCTCCTGTAATCAAGTTAAAAAAATAGATTTCCCGCCAGTCACTTCCATTATTTGATATCTCAATAGCTATTAAATCATAGTCTTCATTAACATAAGTGTTGGTGATATCAATATGACTGTTTTTATCAGGTGTATAATCCTTTATATTAAAAAGTTTGTTAAAGTTAAGTTCACTACCTCTTCGCTTGTAAAGCAGATCTAATGATCTTTTAGTAGAACTTTTTCTATACTTAAAAATATATTTGCCCTTTAAACTATCATTTTTTTTCATGTAGCTACGGCTCTCATCATATTTTACGTCATAGTACATAGAACCTATTTGACTTCGCAATGTCCACTTATCTAAATATTTATCAGTTTCCCTTTCTGTTAGCCTATATTGAGTATTTAGCCAATTATTTAACCTAGAATCCTCTGAGTTTTCCATCCATTGATATGGATCGTATATTTTATCATCAAAATATATATCTATAAAAGAATCTTTTGGAGTTTCTGGATACTTATATTTTTTTTGAGCACTACAATTAAAAATTACAAATAGCACCAACACTATAAAAAGAGTATTCTTCATCGATATATTTTTATTTTTGAATGCTTAAATATAAATCTATTTTTAAGTTATAAAAACTATATCATGAAACTCGTCTTCGCAACAAATAATCTTAACAAACTAAAAGAAGTTCAGGCCTTAGTGCCAAACCATATAGAATTACTAAGTCTAAGTGATATTGGCTGCAATGAAGATATACCCGAAACCCAACCTACAATTGAAGGTAATGCCATTCAAAAAGCAGAATATATAAAAAATAATTACGGCTATGATTGTTTTGCAGACGATACAGGTTTAGAAGTAGATGCTCTAAATGGCGAACCAGGAGTGTACTCTGCAAGATATGCTGGACCTCAACGCAATGCTGAGGATAATATGAATAAACTTTTATCTGCATTGCTAAACAAAACCGATAGAAAGGCTCAATTTAAAACTGTTATTGCGTTGCATCTTAATGGTAACTTAAAATCGTTTACTGGAATTTGCAAGGGTGAAATCACCTCAGACAAGCATGGCGAAAAAGGTTTTGGTTACGATCCCATTTTTAAAGCCGAAGGTTATGACCAAACTTTTGCTGAAATATCTTTAGAAGAAAAGAATAAAATTGGTCACCGAGGCAAGGCTGTTAGTATGCTTGTAGATTACTTAGAAAACTTAAGTGAATAAAAATCCGTAATTTAAGCTTATAAAAACTTTAAAAGATGGCAAAAATAGATTCGGTTGAAGCTTACATTGAAAAGCACAACCATTGGGAGGAAGAAATAAGTGTATTACGAGATATTGTTGTTAAAACCGAATTAGAAGAAACCCTAAAATGGGGAGCTCCTGTGTATTGCTTGAAAGGAAAAAATGTGCTTGGTCTAGGAGCTTTTAAACATCATTTTTGTATTTGGTTTTTTAATGGCGTTTTCCTTAAAGATGAACATAATGTCCTTATGAACGCACAAGTAGGCAAAACCAAAGCGTTACGACAAATGCGTTTTACTTCTATAAGTGAGATTAATCCTGATTTAGTTTTAGACTATGTTAAAGAATCCATAGAAAATCAGCGTTTAGGTAAANAAANNAAACCAAAACGAACCAAAACAGTTGTCATCCCTGCAGAATTAAAAAACGAACTAAAAACCAATAAAGATCTAAAACAGGCTTTTGATAAACTTTCTCCTTCACATCAACGTGAATATAGTGAACACATCTCTGAAGCCAAAAGAGAAGCTACCAAAATTAGGAGATTAGAAAAAATAATTCCAATGATTTTAGAAAGCAAGGGATTGCANGATAAGTACAAAAACTGCTAAATAAAAAAGCCACTNTNTAGNGTGGCTTTTTTATTTTTTATATNAACGANCTTACTACTTTGTTGTAGCNGGTGCGTTTAGTTTTTTACTCNNTTCCATTGAGATTGCAGAACGATCGAATTTAATTTTCCCAGCTAAAGTTTCAATAACACAACTGTTATCCTTTTCATTTAAGTCTACAACCTTACCATGCATACCACTTTTGGTAATAACACGGTCACCGCGTTTTAATTCGCTTGCAAATTTCTTTTCTTGCTTAGCACGCTTCATCTGAGGTGCTATCATAAGAAAATACATTACAGCTAGTACGGCAATTAATGGTAAAAAATTTCCTAAGTCTCCCATCAAATACTAATTAATCGTGGTTATGGCCTTCGTGACCTGGTTGCGTAGAAGATTTTACTGCTGGTGTAGCAAGTGGGTTTGTTCCAGTAGTTGCTGGAGTAGTTCTTGCTGGTGCATTTGGATCTTTCTCTACAAAAGCTGTGATTTTTACTACTTCTTTACCTTTTTCTGTATTTGTAGTCATTGTAATAGATTTAGAAACTTTGTTACCATTTCCTTTTCCATTAAACTTTACAGTAAACTCACCTGTTTCACCTGGAGCAACTTCTTTAGTCCAGTTAGATGGTACTGTACATCCACAAGTACTTTTAATATTACTTACTACTAACATAGAGTTACCAGTGTTTGTATATTTAAATGTAGTTTCTACAGGAGTTCCATTTTCAATAGTACCAAAATCGTGCTCTGTCTTATCAAAAGAGATTGATGGTAAATCACCAGCGTTTGCATCTCTCTCAGCAGCTACTGCTACATTCTCTGATTTTACTTTACTAGCTGCATCATCTTTACAAGATGTAAAAGCTACCATACATAATGCACTAAGTCCTAAAATTACTTTTTTCATTATTGAATTTTTTTAATTAAGTGTTACTAATTCTTGTTAAGCCACCAAATTTAGTAATAATTTCATCGAATTAAAACTTTTAAGCTGATGTTAACAAATTGCCAAAATCAATATTGGTTTACATTAAGCCTCTACCTACTTTTTGATGAATGTTTTTAGATTGGTATTCTTTAACAATTTTATCTAGAATACCATTTAAGAATAAGCTACTTTTTGGTGTAGAATATTCCTTAGCTATTTCTAGATATTCGTTGATGGTTACCTTATAAGGAATAGACGGAAACTTCTGAAACTCACACAATGCCATCTTTAACAATACACCATCTAAACTCGCTAAACGCTCACTGTCCCAATTGGTTGTTTTTCCTGCTATTTCTTCAGCATATTTAGAGGAATTGAGAAAAGTTCTTTTGAATAACTCGCTAGCAAACTCCATATCATCGTCATCCTTGTATAAATCTGGTAACAAGTGTGTTTCTGGAGATGTATGTTTTAATTTTCTTAAAACTTTAATCAAAGCCGTATTTACTACAGGTAAATCATCTACCCAAGTAAGACGCTTGTCTTCAAAATAATCATACAACTTCTCGTTTGGTGCTATGATTTCAGTATAAACATCTAGAATGAAATGTTTATCCTTCTTATATGATGAATCTTTTTCATCCAAGTAATCTTTGTAAAGTTCACTATTGATAATTTCCTTGAAAAGAATATCTACATACTCAAAATCTAAATCCCAAAAATTGAGTTTTCTTTTAGATATTGCCTCTTGAAGCATCTTATTACTNCTCAAAAGATTTAAGATCTCGTTATTCTGAAACTTTGTNCTCGGATTTTTATCTGAAGCNGATCCTAAGATTTTATTCTGCAGTTTGGTATTGTAATCTTTACTTTTCTTATGAATNTCGATAAGTAAAGCNAATATTGAGATGTATAAATCATACATGCTATCTAAACTGTGACGTAAAAACTTTTCATCTTTTTTAAAATCATCGCTTTCTGAGCCTTTGAAAGCATATAATGATTGCATCACTTTTATTCGGATATGTCTTCGGTTAAGCATGTCTAAGAACTATACTATATTTAATTATTTATGATTAAAAAAGGTGAGCCGAAACTCACCTTGCAAAAATACTATTATTTAATTCTGAAATAAAAATTAAATCACTCCTATTTAGAATTTTCTCTNTTACGTGTTTCAATACGCTCTCTAGCAATATTCATTGCTGCTGTTTGCGTTGTAATGTTGTTCACTTTAGCATTATCTAAAATTTCTAAAGTTGTATTGTAGATATTTTCTGTTTTACGCATAATTTCNGGCTTATCATANCCTTCCAATTCTGCGTAAACATTAATAATACCACCTGCATTGATTAAAAAATCTGGTGCGTAAACAATACCTTTTTCTTGTAAAATTCTGCCATGTTTTTTCTCATCTTCTAACTGGTTATTAGCAGCACCTGCGATGATCCTAGCTTGAATTTTATCTATAGTTTCATCATTTATAGTAGCTCCTAAAGCACAAGGTGCATAAATATCCATACGCTCACTATAAAGATCATCTCCACCGTAAATGGTAACACCAAACTTAGAACGAACTTCTTCTAAACGCTCTTGGCTAATATCAGAAATAGTAACGTTAGCTCCTTCATTTACCAAATGTTCAACTAAAGCTTCACCTACATGTCCTATACCTTGAACAAATACATTTCTATCTTCTAAGATATCTGAACCAAACTTAAACTTCGCTGCGGCTTTCATTCCCATAAAAACTCCATAAGCAGTTATTGGTGAAGGGTTACCAGCACCACCTTTACTTTCTGAAATACCAGTTACGTAAGGAGTTACTTCTCTTACAGTATCCATATCTTCAGTAGTCATACCCACATCTTCTGCTGTGATATATTTTCCATTTAAAGAATGAACAAACTCACCAAAACGCTTCATTAATTTTGGCGTTTTTTGTGTTTTAGCATCTCCTATAATTACAGCTTTTCCACCTCCAAGGTTTAAACCTGTAATCGCTGACTTAAAAGTCATTCCTCTAGATAAACGCAATACATCATTGAGGGCCTCCCACTCACTAGCATAGTTCCACATTCTAGTACCTCCCAAAGCAGGTCCTAAAACTGTATTATGAATACCGATTATAGCTTTTAATCCAGTATCTTTGTCGTTGCAAAAAACAATTTGCTCATGATCATCAAAAGAATGTTGTCCAAAAACAGGATCCATTTTTTTTAGCTCTTTTGATGTAATAATTTCTGAAGTCATTATCATTTGATTTAAGGCTGTTTTTAATATAACAAAAAACAGCGTGCAAAAGTAAATTATTAATAAAGGATTAGCAAAATATTAACTGTAAAATAAGATTATCGTAATACTTTTGACCTACCAAATACAACATGAAGGCACTAAAGCATCTCAATAAATATTTTTTAAAGTACAAATACAGCTTAATTATTGGTATCGTTATCACCATAATAGCTAAAATATTTGCATTATTTACACCAAGATTAGTTGGTGCATCTATTAATGTCGTTTCTGATAGATTAAACGGAAAAATTACCGAAGAAGTTTTTAGAAGTGAATTAATGATTAACATTCTGTACCTTATTGGTGCGGCTGTTATTGCAGGAATTTTTACGTTTCTTATGCGACAAACCATCATTAATGTTTCTAGATATATAGAATTTGATCTTAAGAATGAAATCTATCAGCATTATCAAATTCTATCTTTAAACTTCTATAAATCCAACAGAACTGGTGATTTAATGAATCGCATTAGTGAGGATGTTGGTAAAGTCCGTATGTACGTTGGGCCAGCTATTATGTACACCATGAACACCATTACACTTTTTGTGGTGGCATTGATTTACATGATTAACACCGCTCCTTCCCTAACCTTATACACATTGATTCCACTACCTGTATTATCCATAACGATATACAAGTTAAGCAGAATGATTAACAAGCGAAGTACCATCGTGCAACAATCTCTTTCTACGCTATCTACTTACACACAGGAAGCTTTCAGTGGTATTTCAGTGATAAAATCTTATGGTATTGAACCTAGAACCAATGTAGAGTTTGAAAATCTATCGAATCAAAACAGAGAAAAACAAATCGATCTTACCAAAGTACAAGCTTTGTTTTTTCCATTGATGGTATTACTTATTGGTATTAGTAACTTAATTGTGATTTATGTTGGTGGTATGCAATATATCAACGGTAAGATTGAAAATATTGGTACTATAGCAGAGTTCATCATCTACGTGAATATGTTAACATGGCCAGTGGCAACAGTGGGTTGGGTAACTTCTTTGGTGCAACAAGCCGAAGCTTCACAAGAACGAATCAACGAATTCCTGAAGACCGATCCTGATATAAAAAATCACAATCACGAGCTTACTCCTATAAAAGGAGATATTGAATTTAAAAATGTATCATTCACTTATCCAGATACCAATATTACAGCATTAAAAGATATAAGTTTCAAATTAAAATCTGGTGAAACACTAGCAGTCTTAGGAAAAACTGGTTCTGGTAAATCTACTATTCTCGATTTAATTGGTCGTCTTTATGACATTGAAAGTGGTGAGATTTTGGTTGACAACACCTCTATTTCTAAACTCAACCTATATAGTCTAAGGGAAAGTATTGGCTATGTGCCACAGGATGCCTTCTTATTTTCAGATTCCATTAAAAACAACATTAAGTTTGGTAAGGAAGATGCCACAGATGAAGAAGTTATTGAAGCAGCAATGAATGCCAAAGTTCACAAAAACATTATCAAATTTACCAAAGGTTATGACACTATTCTTGGTGAACGTGGTATTACCCTTTCTGGTGGACAAAAGCAACGTGTATCTATTGCCAGAGCGATTATAAAGCATCCAGATATTTTATTATTTGATGATTGTCTTTCTGCCGTAGATACCGAAACTGAAGAGAAAATTCTTAAGAATTTAGTGAAGCTTACTAAAGACAAAACAACCATTATTGTAAGCCATCGTGTGTCTTCTGCTAAAAACGCAGATCATATTATTGTCTTAGACGACGGAAAAATAATTGAGAGTGGTAATCACAATACACTCATCAATTCAGATGGTTACTACAAAGAATTATACACCAAACAACTCTCTGAAAAAGAAATGCTATAATTTGTTGGTTACTTTACTTTTTTTTTAGATTTTTGGCTTTAAATTTAAAAAAAAGATTGACTTATGAGCGACTATGAAACGATGGACAAAGAAGAAATATACTCAAAAGTACTACGTGCAGGTAGAAGAACTTATTTCTTTGATGTTAGAGCGACTAAGGCGGGAGATTACTACTTAACAGTTACAGAAAGTAAAAAATTTACTAATGACGATGGGTCTTTCCATTACAAGAAGCATAAAATTTATCTTTACAAAGAAGATTTCTTCGAGTTTAGAGACATTTTAACTGAAATGACCGACTACATCATCAACGAAAAAGGAGAAGAAGTTATCAGTGAGCGTCACCAAAAAGATTTTAAACGCGAAGATAATTTTGAAACTGAAGCTAGTGCTTCTGAAAGTACTAAAGGAACTGATAGTTTTACAGATATTAGCTTTGACGATATCTAAAAACTAGGACTCAAAATAACAAAAAAGCCATTACAGAAGTAGTGGCTTTTTTGTTTTNCNATGTTTTTAAAAGTTTACGATACGGTTGATCCNTTTTTAACTTTAGATTCTGGATNCAATAAAAACACATCCTTCTCTTTTACAGCTCCNACNACNAAACATTCGCTCATAAAATTGGCAATTTGCTTTTTAGGAAAGTTTACCACAGCCACAATTTGTCTGTGAAGCAAATCTTCCTTTTGATATTGTGTGGTGATTTGTGCCGAGGATTTCTTTATACCCAAATCCCCAAAATCTATAGTAAGNTGATATGCNGGTCNNTTAGCCTTNGGNAAATCATTAANTTCAATNATGGTTCCTATGCGNAAATCTACCTTTGTAAAGTCTTCAAATGTTGTTATATTATCCATTCAACAAAACTAACAAATAAAACAAAATTCNCATAATGGCATTGACTCCATCTAACATGTTGCCTNTAGGCACAANAGCNCCAAATTTTGAACTTNTAGACACCATNGATGANACNAAAAAATCNTTAGACGAACTNAAAGGTACTACNGGNACGCTNGTGATGTTTATCTGTAANCACTGTCCGTATGTTATCCATGTGAGNNATCAGTTATCNAANTTNGCAAAAGANTATATTTCNAAAGGNGTAAANTGNATNGCAATTTCTAGTAANGATGTNGAGAACTANCCACAAGACCGACCAGAACTGATGAAGGAAAAGGCTATAGAAAACGACTATATTTTCCCATACCTCTACGACCAAACTCAAGACGTTGCTAAAGCTTATGACGCAGCTTGCACTCCAGATTTTTTCTTATTCGATGAAGATTTAAAATTGGTTTACGCAGGTCAATTAGATGATTCTCGACCTAAGAGTGACATTCCTGTTACAGGAAAAGATTTACGAACAGCTATTGAGGCTTTAATTAATAATGAGCCCATTGATGAGAATCAAAAGCCAAGTATGGGCTGTAATATAAAGTGGAAATAAAAAAAAGAGGGTTTTGGTGTTATCCCTTCCGCTGTCATTCTGAATTTATTTCAGAATCTAAAAAATCGAACGTTCAATTGTTTATGATGTTTTGACTACTCTCAATGTGACAGCATTGTTCAGATTAATACCAAAACCTTTTAGGCCAGCAAAGCTAGTATATTGATTTTCAAAACATAAAATCCTAAATTTGACTAAAACTTCAATCAATCAAATGACTAAAAAATCAACCAAAACCATCATTAGGGTGTTACTCTTTTTGGGTACCGCAATTTCACTCTACTTTGTACCATGGCTTTTAGTAAAAGCTTGGATATTACCCTTACCAGATACCGTTCAAGAGCAAGCCGATGAAGCCATAACACATGGATTTGATGGTATGATTGTTTACATCGATCAAACTGGCAAATCTCCGCAATATGTGGCTTCTGGTTGGCATAATAAAGCAACTAAAACACCTGCCAATCCGCATGATTTATTTAAAATCGCAAGCATAAGCAAACTCTACGATGCTGTGGCTGTTACCAAATTGGTCAATGACGGACGACTGTCTTTAGACAAAACCATAGCCGATTATTTACCAGAACTTGTAGGCAGAATAGAATATGCTGATAAGATTACTTTACGATTAATGATACAGCATAGAAGTGGTATGCCAAATTTTACGGACACTTATAATTTTTGGGCAAATCCCACACAATCTTATGAAGAAAGTCTCGCCTTAATTCTAGATCAACCTGCAAATTTTAAACCCGATGAAGACTACGAATATTGCAACACCAATTATCTGCTGATCAATAAAATTATGGATGATGCCTTAGGCTATAACAACTTTCAGTTCATCAAAGAAGAAATTTTAGAACCTTTACAACTCAACAATACTTACGGTTCGTTAAGCGAAGTTAATATAGACGATGTTATGAGTGGTTACCACGTTGGCCATCCTCACGATTTAAAAACAGACGAGCATGGCATGTTAGCCACAGCCGAAGATGTAGGCACTTTTATACGTGCCTTAAATAACGGTTCTGTGTTTGAACCTGGCGAACAAGACATCTACTCCTCTATTTATGAGTACGAACATGCAGGTTGGGTGCCAGGCTACCAAAGTTTTGCAAAGTACCATAAAGATCTCGATGCAGTTACGGTTGCCTTTTACAGCACCACTGACTCTAAACTCTACAATTGGAACTTATCTGAAATTATAAATAAACGCATTGTAAAAATACTGCGTGAAAACACAGAACAAAACTAACACAATGGTAACTTGTTGATTTTGAGAATTTATCATTACATTGCAATACAGCTAACCAACCAAAAAACAACATCTTATGAAACATCTATTGCTTTTTGTATTAGTAGTATCACTTTGCTCTTGTGATGAAAAAACCAACAAAACAGAACCAACAAACGAAGAAACAGAAACTGTAGTCACCACAATAGATACTGAGGCTGAATTAGCAGCTATTGAAGAACTTCGTAAAGGTTTTACAACCGCTATTAAGGAAAACCGATTTGCAGATTTAAAAAACTATTCCATGTCTAACGTTAAATCTTACGATCCAGACTGTGGAGATTGGGCTACCTATAAGCGTTTACGCGAAAAACCAACAGGAGCGTATCATTACGATAGTTTAGTGATGCGACCAGTAGAAACCAAGTTGGTTAGCGATAGTATAGCTTACGATTTTGGTACAAGCTCTACCTATTACACCAATGCCGAAGGCGAACATATTGAGCTCACCGCAACCTTTTTAGCGCTACTTAAAAAAGATAAAGCCGATGGCAAATGGAAACTCTTTAGAGAAGTGGCTAATACACGAGATTTGGAATAGTTACATGTACCTAAACCTTAACAGGTTTAAAGTATTCTATTGATTATTAAAGTTTAAAAACAGAAAACTATGGGAAAACAGCCAACAAGACCTAGTAAACCAACTACACCTACAAGACCTTCTAGACCTAGTACTCCACCTAGACCAAGTCCATCAAGAAACAGTCCTCCCGTCACACCAAAACATAATCCACCGCAAAGAAGTACACCTAGACCACCTAAAAAGTAGAAAGAAAATAATACATAATTAGTAGTAATCCGAATAACATTATAATTATACTTGAATTTGTTATTCGGTTCGTCCATTTAGAATAATGTTCTGAAAGCTTATCATATTTCTTTATTCTTTTCTGTTGTTTTTCATTTGGATTATTCTCACTGTTGATTTTCTCTTCACACCATAAATAATCGTAGTAGTTAGAATTTCTACCAAAAACTTGTGAAATGAAATTTACTATTATTGCAATGAGAAAGAAGCATCCTGATATTTTTATCAAACTACCAATATCCATGCAATTTTCTTTATTAAATTTTAATGTTTCTAAACAAACATAGATACCAGCTCCAGAGATTGAAATAACTAATAAGTCTATACGCTGTATACTATAAAACATTCCTTCCCAAGACAGTTTTTGTCTCTCTTTAATTCTTTCCATTGTTGATTGTGTTTTCATCTAATTTAAAAATTAAATGCTAATCTTTCATTAAACTCAACAATTATTAACCTTAATTTACTCATTGCGTTTATCTTACAAAAAAAATCACAACAGTAAGTATTATTTATAATTCATCGCTCTAGAATAGATATTTTATTACTTTTATTGCTTGCTCTATGTCTTCCGTAACTAAAACTATTGAATCCCTTATCACATACAAATGATAATACACAAAGTCTGTGATACTAATTAAAATTGCCAATCCAATAAAATAACGTACTTTTGCGCCTTCAAACTCAGAAAAGCTGAGTTTGGGTTATCCTCAAGGTGAGGATGTGTTACCAGAAGTTTCAGGTTTTAAGTATGTCGATTCGCTTCTTTTGTAACACTACATAATAATTATCGAATACTTAAAATTAAGAATGAGCACATTCAAAGAATTGGGTCTTAACCAAGATCTACTCAATGCTATTGCCGATTTAGGCTTTGAGCAACCTAGTGAAGTACAACAAAAAGCTATCCCTGTTTTATTAGAAGAAGAGCGCGATTTAGTGGCTTTGGCACAAACCGGAACCGGTAAAACGGCTGCCTTTGGTTTTCCTATGCTTCAAAAAATCAATGTGGATAGTCGTAC
This sequence comes from Flavobacteriaceae bacterium, assembly GCA_002706045.1. Lineage (GTDB taxonomy): Bacteria > Bacteroidota > Bacteroidia > Flavobacteriales > Flavobacteriaceae > Winogradskyella. The sequence goes on along the minus strand of PAJL01000070.1, from coordinate 24,815 downwards.
TACACAAGGCCTTATTTTATCACCAACACGCGAGCTTTGTTTGCAAATTACCAACGAGCTAAAACTCTACGGTAAATATTGCCAAGGACTAAACGTGGTGGCTATTTATGGTGGTTCTAGCATTACAGAACAAGCCAAGCAAATAAAAAGAGGAGCGCAGATTATTGTAGCTACTCCTGGTCGTATGAAAGATATGATTAGCCGTAAACTTGTAGATATCTCTAAAATTGAATATTCGGTTTTAGATGAAGCTGACGAGATGCTAAACATGGGTTTTTATGAAGATATGACCGAAATCCTATCGCACACTCCAGCCGATAAAAGTACTTGGTTGTTTTCGGCAACCATGCCAAAAGAAGTGGCTGCGATTGCTAAGGATTTTATGTTCAACCCAATTGAAATTACAGTTGGTAACAAAAACGAAAGTACAAGCAACGTTTCTCACGAATACTATTTGGTAAATGCTAGAGATCGTTATTTAGCGTTGAAACGTTTGGCAGATGCTAATCCAGATATTTTTTCTGTGGTATTCTGTAGAACCAAACGCGATACTCAAAAAGTAGCCGAAAAACTAGTTGAAGATGGTTATAGCGCAGGAGCATTACACGGAGACTTAAGCCAAAACCAACGTGATTTGGTGATGAAAGCTTTTAGAAACAAGCAAATTCAGATGCTTGTCGCTACTGATGTTGCCGCTCGTGGTATTGATGTTGATGATGTTACGCACGTTATTAACTACCAGTTACCAGACGAAATAGAAACTTATACACACCGTTCTGGTCGTACAGGTAGAGCCGGAAAAACTGGTGTTTCTATGGTAATTGTTTCAAAAAGTGAAGTTCGAAAAATTAAAAGTATCGAGCGTATCATTAAGAAACAGTTTGAGAAAAAAGAGATTCCTTCTGGTATGGAAATCGTTGAAGTACAGTTAATGTCTTTAGCGAAGAAAATCCACACTACTGAAACAAACCATGAAATCGATCAGTATTTAGGCAGTATCAACGAATTGTTTAAAGATACGGACAAAGACGAATTGATTAAGAAATTCTTTTCTGTAGAGTTTAACCGTTTCTTTAACTATTACGATAAATCTAAAGATCTGAGCGTTGAAGATTATGGTGGAAGCGATAGAGATCGTGGTGGAAATAATAAATCGTCTAACGATACACGTTATTTCATTAACGTCGGTCGTAAAGATGGTTACGACTGGATGAAGCTGAAGGACTTCTTAAAAGAGCAGTTAGAATTAGGTCGTGATGATGTCTTTAAAGTAGATGTAAAAGATAGTTTTTCATTCTTCAACACTGAAAAATCACAACAAGAAAAAGTGTTGAACTTCTTTACCGATTTTAAATTTGAAGGTAGATTTGTTAATGTTGAAGTGAGCGAAAACCGTGGTGGTGGCGGAAGACGCGACAGAGGACGTGGCAAAGGTGGAAAACGCAGTGGTGGCGGAGAAAGACGTTCTAGTAGACGTAGCGACAGCCAACCAAAAAGCGAAAGACGCTCTAGAAGAAGTGACAGTTCGGATAACCGTAGTGAAAGACGTGGTAACCGTTCTGGTTCGGACAGACCAAGACGTTCTAGACGTAAATAAGAATTCAATTAAAAATCCAAATTCCTTATAAGAGTTTGGATTTTTTGTTTTTATCAGAAACTGTAGTCTAGATCTCAACTACACTCGATATGACGTTCAACCAACCAAGTGAGTTTGTTAATATTTAGTCAAAAATAATAGGCTAATTATTAATGTCCGTTTTCTTTATTACCTTTACATCGTAACAGATACGCATGCGATATATCCTACTTTTATTTTTATGTTTTACTTCTGTACATAGTTATGCACAAGAAACTAGTACTGATAGTACAGAAACTGATGCGCCAAAAATGGTGAAAGGAACTATTATTAGTGCCACAACCGACGAGCCATTAAGTGAAGTAAATATCGTAAACATTAACCAAGTGGTTGGTGTGGCTACAGATGATAATGGTGAATTTGAAATTAAAGCCAAAGCCAACGACACCTTACATTTATCTTATTTAGGTTACAAATCCATAAAAGTAAGAGTTACCAATGACTGGTTAAAATTCGGAAATACGGAAATTACCATGACTGAGCTTGCTCTAGCTTTGGAAGAAGTTACCGTAAAGCAATTACAGTTAACGGGTTATTTGGAAGTGGACATAAAGCAAGTACCAATTCAATCTAATAACCAATACCGCATCTCTGGTTTACCAGGACAAGGCTATGAAGGTGGAAAAACCAATATTGCTACCAAAGTGCTTGGTGCCATTTTTAATCCTGCAGATTTTCTCTACAACATGTTTGGTAAAAAACCGAACGAAATGCATAAGTTGAGAAAAATGAAAGAGGATGACGAAATCCGAAATCAGCTTGCCAAACGCTACGACAGAGAAATGTTATTGGTATTACTACAGGTCACTAAATTCGATTTAGATGAAATTGTGAACCAGTGTAACTATTCCAAAGAATTTATCAATACGGCTAACGACCTACAGATCTTAGATGCCATTAGCGAATGCTACGAAGAATACAAAGTTATAAAACGTAGTAAAGAGCGAAAAAGTGGTAAGAACGGTAAGGCTTAGGAATTAGAGTGTAAAGCTACACGATTCCCTTCTGTATCTATAAAAACTCCCATACAACCGTGTTCATCTGAAATTTTAGTTTTCTCTTGGTAGATTTTTCCTCCTGCGGCTTCTACTCTATCCAATTCATTTTGCACATCATCAGACATAAAATACACCAAAGTCCCTTCTTGACTTGGAATGTAAGAGTCTTGTTTAATAAGTGTTCCCGTAGCTCCATAAGCGCCATTATTATCAGGAAACCAACCCATTTCTAGACCTCCAAAATCAACATTTTTAATTTCAACTTTAAAGACCGTTTCATAAAAGGTCTTAGCACGATTCATATCGTTTACGGGAATTTCAAACCAACCTACCATAGTTTTCGTTTTTTAATATCAGTTTTATTTAGAAATAGACTTCGACAAGCTCAGTCCGACAAGTTTAAATTTTTCAGCTTTCCGTCAGTTCGAGCTACTTTGATTCTAAAATTAGCTTTAAATCGCTTAAACCTTCCTCAAAATCCTTTCCTACAGCTTTATCCATATTAAAGAACAAAAAGAAAATATTTGAAGGTGGTTTGTTCACGCCTGTAAAACCCCAAACTACTTCTGTAGTATTGGCATCAATCTCTCGAGTAGTAATGTAAGCATCGGACTGGGATTTCCAAGGTTTGTAAAATCGTAATTGACTTTCAACAGATGAATTTTCTGTAATTCCTGTAAGTTCTTGCTCACCTACTCCAACATCTTTATTGCCTTCCCAACGCGAGATAAAACCTACTTCTCCATCAGTTCCTGTAAATGTTTGCTTCATGTCAGGATCTTTCTTTTTCCAAGGCGACCAATCATCTTGATTCTTTATATACTTCAAATAATTGAAAACTTCCGCAATAGATTTATTGATGACAACACTTCGGCTAACATTGTAACTTTTTGGAGCTATAACTGCCAAAAGTATGATGACAGCAATAATGGCTAGGATGACGTAGAGTGCAATAATCATGATATTTAGTTTTTGGTTAGTGAACTAAATTTACAAAATTTAAGCTTCGGTTTGGTACCGCTCTACTATAGCATCGTAATTTTTTATGGTTTTTTTTATCCAATCAAAGCGTTTTTCAAGGATTTCTTCTTCAGATAATTTCCAATGGATATCAGATTTTCTAAGCTTAGATGTCACATGCTGAAGAATAATTGCTGCTGACACCGAAATATTCAAACTTTCGGTAAAACCAACCATAGGAATTTTCAGAAAAGAATCCGCCTCATCTAAAACTTGTTGCGATAAACCCTCGGTTTCCCTTCCAAAGAAAAAGCAGGATTTTTGGGTGATATCAAAATCGATTAACTCGCAATCATTGGTGTGTGGTGTCGTCGCCACAATCTGATAGCCTTTTGCTTTTAAATCTTGAATACAGGATTTTACAGTGTGATAGCGGTTCAAATCCACCCATTTTTGCGCTCCCATGGCAATTTCTCGGTCGATACGTTTGGAATTTACTTCCTCAACAATATTCACTTCCTGAATACCAAAAACATCACACGAGCGAATGACAGCACTGGTATTATGTAGTTGATATACGTCTTCAGTAGCTACCGTAAAATGTTTGGTACGTTGAGACAGTACCTTATGGAATCGGTTTTTTCTGTTCTCAGTTAAGTACGATTCTAAATATTCTAAGAGTTTTAAATCTGGCATGAGCCAAAATACACAATGTCATTCAGAGCGTAGCGAAGAATCTTTCGATTTCTTAAGGTTGTAAAATGTGTTTCAGGATAAAGCAATTAAAAAGATTACCACGTCACTTTGTTCCTCGTAATGACATTTTGTATTTTTAATCCATGAGCAAACACATCGTTGTACTAACAGGAGCAGGCATGAGTGCCGAAAGTGGAGTAAAAACCTTTAGAGATCATGATGGCCTTTGGGAAGGTCATGATGTAATGCAAGTAGCCTCACCAGAAGGTTTTAGAAATAATCCTTCTTTGGTTCTAGATTTTTACAACCAACGACGTCGACAACTTAAAACCGTGACTCCCAATAGTGCGCATATCGCAATTGCCAACTTAGAAAACGATTATAAAGTTACTGTAGTGACACAAAATGTAGACGATTTACACGAGCGTGCTGGCAGTACTAATGTAGTACATCTTCACGGTGAACTCAATAAAGTTAGAAGTACTGGAAATCCGACCGATATTAAATTCTGGACAGAAGACATTAACCTTGGAGACACTTGTGAAAAAGGTCACCAACTAAGACCACATATCGTTTGGTTTGGTGAGGAAGTACCTATGATAGAAAAAGCCGTAGACATTTGCCACACGGCTGATATTTTGGTCATCATCGGTACGAGCATGCAAGTCTACCCAGCAGCCAGTTTAATGCATTATGTTCCAGAGAATATTCCGATGTATTACATTGATCCTAAACCTGCCCTAAATAATGATGGCAAAGTAACGGTTATTGCTAAATCTGCCACAGAAGGTATCAAGGATTTTATAGCTTCTCTATAACTTATACTTGGGCAACCTCAGCATTTAGCTCTTCCATAATTTCAGCAAAAAGACGATAAGATTTTATTCTATCCTCACCATCATAAATATTGGTCACTGCTATCAGTTCATCAACACCTGTGTTTTCCAAAAAGCTTTCGACCTTACTTTTTACAGTTGCCTTACTTCCTATAAAAGAATATTTCAGCATTTGTTGCACCGAAGGATGATTAGAAACTTCTCGCAAATCGTCTGTCATTTCTATTGGTTCTTGCATATAATCGCGTTTTCCGGTAAGCAATCCAATAATCATTCTGTATAAAGAAGTAGAAATACGTTCGGCTTCTTCATCCGTATCTGCTACAATAATATTTACGCCAGCCATAGTGTATGGTTGTTCTAAAATTTCAGAAGGTTGAAATTCGTTTCGGTAAATATTTAGAGCATTGTACAAATGTGTGGTTGCAAAATGACTAGCAAAAGCATATGGCAATCCTTTTCTTGCTGCAAGATGTGCACTATCTGTACTCGAACCTAAAATGTAAAGTGGCACATCTACTCCTTCAGCCACATTGGCTCGGACTCTTTTAGTGTAATTAGAATCCGAAAAATAACCTTGAATTTTTTCAATTTCCGATGGGAAAGATTGTGCCGCTTGATAAAAATCTGAACGTATAGCTTGAGCTGTCTCTCTATCGGTTCCTGGTGCTCTACCCAAACCTAAATCGATACGGTTAGGATAAAGAATTCCTAAAGTCCCGAATTGTTCTGCTACAATTAAAGGAGAATGATTAGGCAACATAACACCACCTGAACCTACTCTGATGCGTTCTGTTCCTTCGGCTAATTTTCCGATTAAAATTGAAGTCGCACTACTACCAATGGCATCTGTATTATGATGTTCTGCCAACCAATAGCGCTTATAATTGAGCTTGTCGGCAGCTTGTGCCAAAGCTAAAGAATGCTTAAATGTATCACTTAATGATTGACCTTTAGAAACTATAGCAAGATCTAAAATTGAATAAGCGATGTGTTTTTTCGACATAAATAAACTTATTTATATATTTAAAAGTTTCGATGTTTTAATTAAAAAATTAAAGGCTTTTTAATGCCACTTGGTAAGTATCCCAAGTTTCATTATTTAGTGAATAATGGAAATTTCTGCCTATTTTATATTGACTAATAAGCTCAGCTTCAACCAACTTTTTTATATGATGACTCACGGAAGGCTGTGCNAAAGACAANAAATTACAAGCATGAGTACATTCTANTTTTCCATTATTCTTTTGCATGTATTGCAAAATTTTTAAACGNTTNATGTCACTCAATGCTTTAGATATTTTTTCGACTTGTTTTAAATCCATTATTCAAAATATATAGACAAATGCAAATGTATCAATATTATTTTGAAAGATAAAATCACACGTCTAATCTTTTAAAAAGCGAAAACCATAAAACGAAATTGCTTTATGGTTTCACTCAAAATAATTGGTTGGTTAGTTTATCCTTTAGTATATGTTAGAGTGACATCCTCTTGTACATCATAGTAGTTTGTGCCATTATACATTTCAATATTGAAAAAATCTGGAATAACAACAGTCATGGTATTTCCGGAAATAGNNCCTTGTAAGTTAGTGGCACCATAATGCACAATTACCATATCATTTTTNTGNTCCCAAACCGTATCAACATCATAACCATCNTGACATTCNTAATTATAGCTGTAGTCCGTAGCACTAACCACATCGGCATAAATATAAGTTAATGACGTAACCACTCTTGCAGTTCCATCAGCATTTAAGGTTACAAAATCACCATTGTAGCAAGGGGTTTCTTCAAATAAATTTCTAGATGCTGTACCATCATTATTGAAATCGAAAGCAGTTTCAATACGTAATGATGTTAGCATCCAATTACCAGCTGGTGTAGTTTCGGNNGGAGAAGCATCATCATCTGACGAACAAGANACAANGCCTANAANAAGGAAAAGAGCAATAAAATTTTGGAATTTGGTTTTCATAATAGCTTAAATTTTTAATTCACTATAACATCGAAAAACAAAATAAATGTCATCACTTCTTCTATTTCTAATCCTCTGGACTCAGTTTAAAAAATTCATTAACAGGTTTACCAAATACTTCGGATAGTTTTAAAGCTAAAACCGTTGAAGGTACATATCTATTGGCTTCAATAGAATTTATGGTTTGACGCGATACTCCGATTTTATCTGCCAAATCACCTTGAGTTAAACTCAAAATGGCGCGTTCTACTTTTATTGTGTTTTCCATTATCTGCTACGTTTTAGAACTTCAAAAAATAGAATCTGGATTAAAAGCATAAATGACAATACCTGAAAATAAGTAAATGTGTCATTAAGATGTTCTTTTCCCAATACATTAAACACAATAACATTTACTGCAGGTTGCACCAAAGCATATAGCACCACAAGTACAAAAGCTAAGGTGAAGGACTTGGCACGAAGTGACACAATCATCTCATCCTCTATTTTTTCTTTGGATAGAGAAACNGNCAATAGACCAACTAATAAAGCNCGTNTTANACCAAACTTAACCCATTGGNAATCNGTATCTGTAAACTTTAAGGCTATTAANNCTATAATAATGGCTACACAAAAAATGACAGCTCTATTTTTCCAAGGATGAGCTAACTGAAACTGCGACCAACGCTCTATTCTACTACGCTCGCAATCTTGAATACGTTTTAAATTCATGACAAGTATATTTTATAATTAGTAAAATTATTTTTACTATATGACAAATATATTTTACATTTTGATTCTAAACAAGTGTTTTAACAAAAACTTGATTTTTTAGGAAATTTAGACGAAATTGCTTATCAGTGGATATAAATCATTGAAATTGATTTATATCCTAAAAGTTAGCAGCAATTAAACACAACCATGACATATAAGGAAATCCAAAATAAATTCGACAATAGTGATTTCATTTTTTATTATCATTATTTTTATGGTTTTTCTGAAAAATTATGCAGTTATACTTTTTTTATTAATAGTAATTTTAATTTTGATTTAATATTAAATTTTCATGAAAAACCTATAGATTTCTCTAAGGTTTTGTCAAATGATATAAGAGATTATAGAAGAGAACTTTACTTAAAATGTAAAACACCAGAAGCTATAAGACATAAGCTAAAATATATATTAGATAATCCATTTGAACTAAAAGATTCTTATTTGAAAAAATCTGAAATTGGTAAATATTCTTCATCTGACACCGTTAATCAAAGCTCATATATCAATCATAAGAACGGAAAATTTTCAATAAATTTAGGAGATGGGTTTGACCGAAATTTAATAGTAACTAATGCGGAAATTGATTTTATGGATTTAGTAATGCTTGTTCATAAATGGTTAGACGAAATTTCTGATGATTTAATGAAATATTACGGTTACACTGAATAAAGTTGAGTAGAAAAACTGTGGCAAACAACAGCTATAAACCATTGCAATCTTTCAGCTTAGGCGGAAAGAATCCTTGCGGATTTTCATGCAGCAAATCATAGCCAAACCGATAACGAAAGTTAAAATTAAACTTTACCTATTCTTCTCCTCAATCCATTTACTCATATACTTAGTACTTTGAAGCGTTTGGTGTTGTAATAGGCTACCAATAAAATTGTTTTCGCGATGTGATTTTAAATTGCTTTGTAAGCTTGATATTCGCTCAGCAAAATCTTGAGTGAAAGGTGCTTTATTAAAGCGGTTTTCTAAAATCTTAAAACCTTGTTCTTGTTTATTTTCNCAAAGATTATCATTAGTATAAAGTTCAACGGCCTTTTGGGCAAAGGTTTCTGGATGGTTTTCTATAAAGCCGTTTATTATACTACTTGAGCTATCTTCAGAAAAGACTTCGACAGGCTCAGTCTGACAAGCATTGGAGCTAAACATACCTTCTGCGGCAATGCTAGACATTACGCAAGGTGTTCCGTTTTGCATGGCATCGACTAGTTTGCCTTTCAGTCCTGCGCCAAAACGTAACGGAGCTAAACATACTTTGGCATTTTTCATAACTACGTTGACGTCTTCAGCAAATCCTTTGATTAAAAAGCCTTCCTTATCGTTATGTAATTGGGTTACCTTTTGTGATTCATAAGCACCATAAATATGAAGTTCTGCTTTAGGCAACTGTTTTTTTATCAATGGCCAAATGGTCTGTTTTAAATACAAAACCGCATCGTAATTTGGTGGATGTAAAAAATTACCAATGGTTATAAAATGTTCTCGATTTTCAAAAAGTGGTAATTGTGTTTGAGCTGCTTTAAATACCGACTCTAACAAAAATGGTAAATAGCATAAAAGCGCTTTATCGATCTTGAATTGCGTGGTTAGGATTTCAATTTCAGCTTCAGAAATGATCAGGCTTAAATCGCAACGGTAAATACTGGCTATTTCGCGTTTAGTAGTATCGTTTTGTAATAGTTCCGTTGTGAGTTCGGTATTTTGCTTTAATGCCAATTCCCTAGCTTTTCGTAAACCATGAAAATCTTCGNTATCCAAAATCCGTAAAGCATCAGGNCANTGCTCTGCAACGCGCCAACCAAACTGTTCTTCTATCATAAAGCGATCAAAAAGTACAACATCTGGCTGTAATTGGCTTACGAAGTCATCAAATGACGCATCATTTAATTTTATCGCTTGAGTTGCGATATTCAGCGTAGATAAATCAAACGTATTTGACGATGTTTTTGCTGTGGAAGCAAAGGTAATATCAAAACCCTGACTCTGAAACTGCTCTAACAACTGTAACATTCTACTTCCAGCAGCAGAACTTTTTGGTTCTGGCCAAACAAAGCCTATGACTAATAATCGCTTATTCATGTTGGTAAAAGTCCAAAAACAAAATCAATAATTCCAGAATTTTTTGTGGTAATTCAGAAAAGGTATGTCAATTTACTGCGGTTCTTTCATGAACACGTATTTAATCCGTGCCATTTCAACCCATTTTACTACAGCATCAATTTGCTCTTGGGATAACTTAGCATCACTGTGCGCCCAAGTATAGCTTTCTAAAGGCATACTTTTTCGCTCCACCTCTTCTGTTAATTCCTCAAGTTTATGATCTTTTTTTTTATCGGAATAGCTTGACCATTTGGACACATTAAAATGTTTTTTTCCGTCTTCAACATGTTCCGCCAACCAATAATTAACAGGTGTAATATTATCGTACCAAGGATAACGCGTGTGATCGCTATGGCAATCAAAACAAGCATTTTTTAAAATTTGCTTTACATCTTCAGGTGGATTGGTTTCCGTTAAAAAGGTATTTACCGAAGCGATATTTCCTTCATTTTTTTCTGGACCAAAGAATTGTGCGATAATAAATATCACCAGAAGGAAGAGCAAAAGCTTTTTGAGAATCTTCATTTTTGATTAATTTAGATGTCTAAAGTTAAGTATTTTAAATTGACGAAAAACCAACTTTACGAAGAATTAAGTTACGTTAACCACTCGCGTGAAAAACGTCTATTCTATTCTAAAATGGTATTGGATCATCCTGAATTGGTTTCACTCCTCTTGGATATCCTCTTTGACGTAGATGATAAAATTTCGTGCAGAGCCGCTTGGGTTTTTGAATTTATGTGTGGTGAGAATTTAGAAGCTATAATTCCACATTTGGACACTTTCACTGAAAATGTTTCCAAAGTTCATCTTGATCCTGCGGTAAGACCTGTGGCCAAAGTTTGCGAATATTTAGCCATAGCTCATTACAAGGAAAAGAACAAAAACATCATTAACACGTTCACTACTCAGCACAAAGAAAAAATTATTGAAGCTTGTTTCGATTGGATGATTAATGATGAAAAAGTGGCACCTAAAGCTTATTCAATGAATGCGCTCTATCTTTTTGGTACCGAATTCGATTGGGTACACCCAGAACTTGTTATAATTTTAGAACGGGATTTTCATATACAAAGTGCTGCTTTTAAGGCTAGAGCTCGACATATTTTGAAGAAGATTAACAAAAGTAAAAAGTAAGTAGTAATAAGTATTGTGCTGTCGCTACTTTTGTTACTTCTGACTTCTTACTTACAACTTACTTCCCTATCTTTGGGGCTTCAAAATTTTATAGCAAATGCAATACTCAGTACTTAGCGCCATTTCACCAATTGATGGTAGATATAGATCTAAAGTTGAAGCTTTAGGAAATTATTTTTCAGAAAAAGCATTGATAAAATATCGTGTTTTAGTTGAAATTGAATATTTCATCGCTTTGTGCGAATTGCCATTACCACAGCTAGAGTCTGTTCCGCATTCCGTTTTTCCTGATTTAAGAAATATCTACGAGAACTTTACAACTAACGATGCTTCTGCTATAAAAGACATTGAAAAAGTTACAAATCATGATGTTAAAGCTGTTGAATATTTTATAAAAGAACAGTTTGACAAACTTGGGTTATCGGATTACAAAGAGTTTATCCATTTCGGATTGACGTCTCAGGATATTAACAACACAGCAATTCCTTTGAGTATTAAGGAAGCTATGAATGATGTTTATGTTCCTGAATATCTTTCGGTATTAGAAAAAATTGAAAGCTTAGCCAAAGAATGGGAAAACGTACCTATGCTTGCCAGAACTCATGGACAGCCAGCATCTCCTACACGTTTGGGTAAAGAAATTGAAGTTTTTGTGGTGAGACTAAAAGAACAATTCAATTTATTGAATGACATCCCAAGTGCTGCAAAATTTGGTGGTGCAACAGGAAATTATAATGCTCATAAAGTGGCTTATCCTAATATTGACTGGAAAGACTTTGGAACAAAATTCGTTCAAGAAAAACTAGGTTTACAACATTCATTTCCAACAACACAAATAGAGCATTACGACCATATGGCTGCGTTATTTGATGCTTTAAAACGTATCAACACTATTATCATTGATTTAGATCGTGATATTTGGACATACGTTTCTATGGATTACTTTAAGCAAAAGATTAAAAAAGGGGAAGTTGGAAGTTCTGCTATGCCACACAAAGTAAACCCTATCGATTTTGAAAACAGTGAAGGTAATCTTGGGATTGCTAATGCAATTTTAGAACATTTGTCTGCTAAACTACCTATATCTAGACTACAACGTGACCTTACAGACAGTACAGTTTTAAGAAACGTTGGTGTACCTTTTGGACATACTATTATTGCTTTTAAATCTACCTTAAAAGGTTTAGGTAAGTTATTACTTAATGAAGCTAAATTTGCTGAAGATTTAGAGAATAATTGGGCTGTTGTAGCCGAAGCGATTCAAACTATTTTAAGACGAGAAAACTACCCGAATCCTTATGAAGCTTTAAAAGGTCTTACAAGGACTAACGAAGCGATTACTAAAAGTTCCATATCAAACTTTATTGATACTTTAGAAGTCTCGGATGCAATAAAAACCGAACTAAAAGCGATATCTCCAAGTAATTATACTGGTATATGAAATTATTACCCGCAAACAAAAATGATATCGCAAGAATTTTTGTGTTCATAATTCCTGTTACTTTTTTTGTTGCTGGAATGTTTGATGGGTTAAACAATTTTCTTGTGAAGATTTTGTTGTTTTTAGGGTTTGCAGCTTTAATAAGTGTTGCTATAACTTACGCTTTAAAAAATGAAGAAAAAGAAAATCGCCTTGAAGATGACCTTCAAGACGATTCTCATTAACATTTAAATAATACTGTCAGTTTATTATTTAAAAAAATCTTTAAAGCTATTTAATTGCTCGTTATCTATATCTGCTTTTTGTAAAACATCAGATAGTTTCATAAGTTTACCTGCATTCATGTCATCTCCCAAAACTCTTACTACAATAAAGCCTTGATCGCTAGAACTACCGAAAAGAATTAATTCGTCTATACTAGCTTCAGAATCACCAATAAATTTTATAGAAAACTTACCATCTGAAGTAGAACCTCTCATCAGTTCTTCGTACTTCTCATCTTTAAGAATTGTTTTTACTTTTCCTAATTCAGTTTTGTATTCTTCGGTATTTTTATCGTCAGCCTTAAAAGCTAAAATGTTTAATTTATCTACCGACTCATAAGCTTCTCTTTGGTCTTCAGTAAGATCAACACCTTCTAAGTTTATAAAACTTGCAGGTACATCACCAGAAATAAAACCTGGTTTTAATTCATTGTCTACATAATAGGTTTGCAATGTTGGCCCTTGGTTACAGCTTAGAAAAACTGTAACCAAAAGCAACATAACCATTGATTTTTTGATTGATTGTATCATAGGTTTATTTACTTTTCTTTTCACCTGCTTTTTTCAGATTGTCACCACCTGGAACGTCCATTTTATTAGTGATTTTAGAAATCTGTCTTAGATCTATATCGCCTGTTAGAGATAATATAAGTGTTTCAAACTCTCTTTTCTTTCCGTTGATTTCAATGTTTTGTCCTTCTGTTAATTCTTTTAAACCTGTGATGAACATTAATAATTCTTTTACATGGTTTTCGTCCTTACCTTCTCTAACATAAAACTTCACGGTTTGCTCACCATCTTTAAAACGCATTAACTCTTCTAAGTTTGCTGATTTAAGATAATTGGTTACTGTAGATTTCATATCAGAAGATACTTTTTCATCACCAGTTGTAAATACTTTAAGACCTGTTATTTTCTTAGCCATTTCTAAGAATTCTTGATCTTCTTTATCATCTAAGTCAATATCTATACTGGCTAACATTCTGAACATTTTTTGATTGATAACGAATGATGACACACCTTCGATATCTTCAAACTTATCAAATACACCTTGAGCAAACGTTGCTAATGGTACTAGTAAAAGTGCTGCTATAATTACTACTTTTTTCATAATTTCTAATCTTTAAATTTGTTTACTTGTTTTTTAAAATTCTGTTTGTTACTTGATTAAATTCACTTAGCCTACTTGCTTGCTGAGCACCTTCATTAATGTTCTCTCCAACTAAGGCTAAATTGGTTAATTGTTCCTTGCCCTCATTCATTCCTAATGAAACCAGACTCAAAGCTTCCATAGTTCTATTATAGGTTTCCATGGCTAGTTCTCGCTGTTTTAATTCTTCATCAGAAGGACCTAGAATTTTGGGAACAATTATGCCTAACATAAGAACGGCTACGGCTGCGACAGAAATCCACTGATATAATCTTGTTTTTTTCTTAGTGTTTAATGGAACGTCTTTGGTAAACTGCTCTTGTTGAGACAATGAAAAGTATTGAAACAAAGGTTTGTATTGCTCTAAATGCGGTGCTACATCATCACTATTAAAATAAGCCTTTAACTGCTTTTCTTCGGCTAACGATGTCTCTGCATTGTTATACTTTTCTATTAATTTTTCTATATTATTTAATACCATATTGATGTGTATTAGTTAATTTTTCTCTTATTGTTTTTCTTGCTCTTGATAAATTGACACGTATTGCGGTTTCATTCATATCTAGCATTTTAGCTATCTCTGCAAAATCGTATTCTTCAATATCTCTTAGTTGCACTATTATTTTTTGTTGTTCGGGTAAATCGTCCATAATTTTTGATACCCAATCCACACTATCCTTTGCTTCTACTTGCTTTTGTAATGACGAACTGTTGTCCGTATAATTGCTATGAACAATTTTAAGATTCTGTGCTTGTTTAGACTTCAGTCTATCTAAACAGAAATTCTTTGTCATTGTCATAGAAAAGGCTTCCACATTTTTATAGTCGCCAATTTTCTGTTTGTTATTCCATAATTTCAAAAGTATTTCTTGTGTAGCGTCTTCAGCTTCTTCACGAGAAACCAATAATCGTTTGGCTAAACGAAATACTTTATCCTTAAATGGCATTACTAAGCTTACAAAATCTGTCTGCTTCATTACTTTTTGATTGGTGGTTAAAAGCTTTTTTACTTGCTTTCATAATTACGACGAACCACATTACATTTTGTTNCAAAGTTTTTTTATTTATAATAATGTAAGTAAATTTAGAGTTTTACAACTATGTGTAAAATTTTGCTACTAAAGAAAAAATTGAAACTATGAAAAAGTATATTAATCTATTATTTGCAGGAGTTGTATTACTATCCTTATCGAGCTGTTTTGATGATATGGATGATAATATTACCTATTCCAGTACAGATGTAAAGGATTTTGTATGGAAAGCTATGAATGCTGTGTATCTATATAAATCTGAAGTTACCGATTTGGCTAATGATAGATTTTCTTCCAACGAAGAATACAGTGATTATTTAGCTACTTATGAAACACCTGAAGTTTTATTTGAAGATTTAAAATTTGATCCACAAAACGTAGATAAATTTAGTCGCATTTATAGTAACTATTATGATTTACAAAATCAATTACAAGGCACATCATTAAGTAATGGATTAGAATTTAATCTATACTATGTGCCTGGAAGCGACTTTGAAGTTTTTGGTGTTATAACTTTAGTATTGAACAATAGTGCTGCTTCAAATTTAGGTTTACAACGCGGACAAATTTTTAGGGTGGTAAATGGTGAAACCTTAAATGAAACGAATTATGCTAGCCTATTGAATTCGACCTCATATACATTGAATTTTGCTGATTATGATAATAACGGAACTGAAGACACGTCTGATGATACTATAACCTTAAATGGCGAAAGTGCTGATCTTACTAAAGTCCAGTATACTGAAAACCCTGTCCACACTGTAGAAACTTTAACAGTAGACGGAACTTCAATTGGTTATTTACTATATAATAGATTCACTAGCAATTATGAAGATGAATTAAATGATGCTTTTGGACAATTACAAGCTGCTGGAGTAACAGAACTAGTTTTAGACTTAAGATATAATGGTGGTGGCTCCGTACAAACAGCAGCATATCTTGGCAGTATGATTACAGGTCAGTTTAATGGCAGTGTTTTTTCAAAACTATTTTTTAATGAAAACCTTAGTAATAATGATACCAACTATTTATTTGCAAACTCAATCAGTGGTGGTGGCTCTATAAACAGTCTTAATTTATCAAAAGTTTACGTATTAACTACTAATGGCAGAACAGCGTCTGCAAGTGAACTCGTAATTAACAGTCTTAAACCTTACATTGAGGTTGTTGTTGTTGGTGAAAATACGGTTGGGAAAACTCAGGCTTCAAATACAGTTTATGACTCACCGGGTTTATTTAGTACAGATAATATTAACCCTAATCATACTTATGCTTTACAACCTTTGATTGCCAATTCAACTAATGTCAATAATGAATTGGTGCCTTCAAATGGTTTAACTCCAGATATTGAAATTTCTGAAATAGGAACCAACCTTGGAATTTTGGGTGATGTTAACGAACCTCTTTTAGCAGCAGCTATACAAGATATAACTTTAAACGGAAGGCCTTTAAATCAATCTATTGAAACTAGTAGTTCTTTACAACTTATAAAATCGAAATTGAAACCACTAGAACAAGACATGTATATTGAATAAAAAAAGAGCCACTTTTAAGTGGCTCTTTTTTTATAAGTTGAGATTGAAACCTAAATTAAAACCTCGACCTCTCGTTGAGAAACCATAAAGCTCTTGATAATCCTCATTCAAAATATTGGTGAGATTAGCAAAAATGGTCATTTTATTTTTTAACACCTTATGACTGATATAAAAATCTAATAAGTTATAAGATTTCAATGCTACAATATCATTCATAAAAGTAGTGCTGTTATAAACAGAATCATTACGCTCATCATTATACTGATACGACAGACTTAACATCGTAGCATCGCATAACTGATAATCTAATCTGGAATTAACTTTGATTTCAGGAATTCTCAAATTTAAGTCTTCATCTACTTTGGTATAAGTTCCGTTAAGATTAATATTTAAGTTTTTTGCTATTTTCAATTGTGCTATAAGCTCCAAACCACTTGCTGTAAATGATGTATCTACATTACTATATTGATAAACGAAATTTCCTAAATCTACAAAATCTATAAAATTGTCTTCATTTCTATTAAAATAAACCAAACTCACTGTAGCAATATCCTCTACCGATAACTCAGCTCCTACTTCTATCGTTTGATTTTCTTCTGGTTCTAAGTCTGCATTACCGTAAGCTGGTTCAAACAATTGATATAAAGACGGTGTTATAAAAGCTGTACTATAGCTCGCCAATCCTTTAATATATCCAAAGGACAAATCTTTTTTAAAAGAAGGGTTTACACTATACACTAAATAACTTCCATACTCACTGTGGTTATTTAAACGTGCGCCAGCATTAATATTCAAACCAAAATCTGACACATAGACTACATTAGCATAAGGATCTGTAATGGTAAATTGTGCGTTTTCTGGATCTATGTCCTGACTAAACTCTGTTTCTCCAAAAGGAATGGAAAAACTTTCCATTTGGTTATCCTGAAAATTCACACCCAAAACTGTATAAAACTTTTTGTTAAACGTGTATCTATTATAAGCATCTACAACAATACTTTGGGCATCATACCTCGAAGGGTAGCTAGACTGAATATCTCTTTCAATATCATTATAAGCAGCATTAACAGTAATACTACCATTATTGTATTTGAATTCTGGTGAAACCCCTATTCTATATTGTTTAGATTCTGAAACATCATCAGTATCAACCATAGCAAAGCTGTCATCAAAATTAGCTTTATAATTATCAAAACTAGCATAAGTATTTAGCTTAAAATTACTGCTGAATTTATACCCTAGTTTTAAATTACCATTATAACTGTTAAAAGGGTCGGACTCTGTACCATTTGAAATTGCCGACAATCCATCAGTGTATTGGTGTCCAAAACTAGCTAAGTAATTAAAATCACCAAGACTTCCATTTAAAGACACACTGTTTCTAAAATCTTCAATCGCATAATTGCTCTCTTCTGCGGTTTGGTTGGTTCCCAATACCGTTTTTAAATTTAAATTAACAGCTTTTTTTGAGGCTTCTTTCAATTTAATATTGATTACAGCTGTTGCTGCACCTGTGCCGTACAATGTACTTGAAGCACCTTTTAAGATTTCCACAGATTCTACCTGATCTGCATTCAACAAACGCAAATCGTAATCATTGGCTATCTGAGATGGATCTGTAACCTGAATACCATCAATAAGTACCAAAACCTGTCTGTTTCTTCCTCCACGAACGAAATAACTTAAGTTTTGCCCTGCATTACTTCTAACACCATTGATTTCGATACCTGCAGTTCTTCCAATAATTTCAGCGATAGATTGTCCTTGAAGTTTTTCTAAATCTTCTGAAGTGATTTTCGTGATAACTTTACCTGAATTTTCACGTTTTAGTTGAAATTTAGAATCCGTAACTACAACTTCGTCTAGTTGTTCAACTTTTAAAGAGTCGGATGGTGTTTGTGCCAACCCAACAGTAAACATACCCATACCAAGTATGTTACAAAACAATTTTGTTTTGTTCATTTTAAGAATTAATTGCTCGAGAGAACATACAGCGATGATGAGAAAATGAATTCTCTATTATCGAGTAAACTTTTATCCCGAAAGTTTGACTTTGTTTGATTTGAATTTGGCAGGTCTCCTGACTTATTTTCTATTGCCCTAACCTTCCCATTCTTAAAAGAACAGTGGTTTATGAAGTTAGCAATAACCTAAAATGGTACCGAAAATGTTTCGGCAAAAATTTACAGTTGCGGGAACAGCTCTGGATTTTCACCAGATTCCCTTTTAATCGACGTGGTTGTATCTCACCTTAATTTTAAGACATAACCTTATCGAACCAAAAATTCTCAGCAAAAATAGAACATAAAAGAATTTTAGAAGTAAATAATTTACTTTTTCTTATTCATTTTATAAATGAGGTAAATAAAGCCAATTACAAAGTGAGCTATAATGACTCCTGCAACAATATATAGTGTTAAATTTGAATCTCCTCGCATCTTATTGTAGTTTTACCAAATTTACCAACAGTACAAAAATTGTTTCGTTACAAAGGTTACATATGAGAAAGTTTAAAGTTTTAATAATTTTATTGGTTCTATTACTTGGCTGTAAAGAAGATAAAGATGCTTCGAGAAGCTTACCTGAATTACCTAGCAAAGACCAAAGTGCATTAATACTAAAATATGCCGAAGGATTTTCTGTTGAAGATTATTCTAGCCATAAAATATTAACCATAAAAAATCCTTGGCCTGAATCCAAAAAGAGTTATAAATACCTTATCGCTTCAAAAGAACAACTATCGAAAATGACCTTTCCAAAAGATGAATATGATGCTTTTATAACTGATAGTATTTCCAAAATTGTAGTAACCTCAACAACTCATATTCCTGCTTTAGAACTCTTGGGTGTAGAACAAACTTTGGTCGGTTTTCCTGGTACAGACTACGTGTCTTCTGAAAAAACTAGAGAACGCATAGATAACGGTAAAATACGTGAACTTGGAAAAAATGAAGGTATAAATACCGAAGTATTGTTAGACCTAAATCCTGATGTAGTTATTGGTTTTGGTGTTGATGGTGTCAACAAAACTTTTGAAACCATAAAAAAAGCTGGAATACCAGTAATTTACAATGGAGACTGGGTGGAATCTTCTCCTTTAGCTAAAGCGGAATGGATTAAATTTTTTGGTACAATTTATAATAAAGAAGCTAAGGCTGACTCTATTTTTAACGCCATTGAAGCAAATTATTTAGAAGCAAAAAAATTAGCAAAAAACGCAAGAAATAAACCAACAGTTTTAAGTGGAGCTATGCATAAAGATGTTTGGTACTTGCCCAATGGCTCTAGTCCTGAAGCACAACTTCTAAAGGACGCCAATGTTAATTACCTATGGAAAGATACTTCTGGAAATGGCAGTTTAGCATTGAGTTTTGAAGCCGTTTTTGAAAAAGCAAAAGATGCCGATTTATGGTTAAGTCCTTCTTATTACAGCAGTTTAGAACAACTTGAAAGTGCCAATACATTATATACAAACTTTAAAGCTTTTAAGAATAAAGCTATTTATAGTTTTACAAATACTACTGGTAAAACAGGCGGTGTATTGTACTACGAACTAGGAACAGCGCGACCAGATTTAATATTAAAAGATCTTATAAAAGTTAGTCACCCTAAATTATTAGAAGATTATACTCCTTTCTTTTTTAAACCACTTGAATAGTTGAACAACCAAAATACATATTACACCTCATTTACAACACTTACCTTAGTTTTGGTAATATGTTTTTTTGTAAATATCAGTCTTGGCTCTATAAGTATTCCTCTAAAATCAATTGTCTCAACTTTATTTGGAAACTCAGACAATGAAACTTGGAAAGTCATTATTATAAATTTTAGATTACCAAAGGCTATAACTGCAATTTTGGTGGGTTCAGGACTGGGTATTTCAGGGCTTTTAATGCAAACACTATTTAGAAACCCATTAGCAGGTCCTTTTGTTTTAGGTATCAGTTCTGGTGCTAGTTTAGGTGTAGCTTTGGTTATTTTAGGTTCTGGGTTATTTGGTGGTCTTTTTGCTTCAGCTTTAATTTCTAAGTGGAGTATTGTTATCGCTGCTAGTTTGGGGAGTTTTTTAGTACTTATGGCTGTGTTAGCTGTATCGAGTAAAGTAAGAGACACTATGGCAATCCTTATTATCGGATTAATGTTTGGAAGTATAACAGCTGCAGTGGTGAGTGTACTTTCATACTTCAGCTCAGCAGAACAATTACAACAATACATTTTTTGGGGCTTTGGAAGTCTAAGCAACCTATCTTGGAACGAACTCTTAATTTTCTTTGGTATTTATTGTGCAGGAACTATTCTAAGTATTTTTTCTATCAAAGGGCTCAACAGTTTACTACTAGGTGATAATTATGCTAAAAGCTTAGGCTTGAACCTCAAACAAAGTCGCTTAATTATCATTTTAGCTACAAGTCTTATTGCAGGTACAATTACTGCATTTGCTGGTCCGATTGCTTTTATTGGTTTAGCCATTCCACATTTAACACGACAGATTTTTAAAACTTCAAACCATAAGATTTTATTACCTGCTGTATTTTTGTTTGGAGCTATAGTTATGCTAATTTGTGATAGCATAGCGCAAATACCAGGAAGCGACTACACCTTACCTATCAATGCCATTACGGCTTTGGTTGGTGCTCCAGTTGTGATTTGGTTATTGGTTAGACAACGAAAAATGATGTTTTAGAAAAGTTAGAAGTATGAAGGTAGACGTTAATTGTCATTCCGCACTTGATGCGGAATCTTATAAGATCCTGAATAAAGTTCAGGATGACAGAATATTTTTTAAATTTTGAAGACTGCCAATCAACATACCATCCTAAAAACAGAAAAACTTTCCATTGGTTATAACACCAAAAAGGAAGCAACTGTTATTGCCCAAAATATCAATTTTGAATTACAAAAAGGGCAATTAATAGGCTTGGTTGGTGCAAACGGTATTGGAAAATCCACATTATTAAGAACACTTATAAAAGTCCAACCTGCTTTATCTGGGAAAGTATTACTCAACAATAAATCCCTAGAGTCCATTTCACCTATTGAACTGGCTACTCAACTTAGCATTGTATTAACCGAAGCTTTAACTTCAAAAAACCTTTCTGTATTAGAACTTGTGGCTTTAGGTAGACAACCTTACACCAATTGGATTGGTAATCTTAGCCATACAGACATCGATATTATTAACGCTGCATTAGAGCAAATCAATATTGCTGATTTAAAATATAAAAAGTGTTACGAGCTTAGTGATGGTCAACTACAAAAAGTAATGATTGCTCGTGCTCTAGCGCAAGATACAGACATTATTGTTTTAGATGAACCAACTACTCACCTAGACATGTATCACAAAGCTTATATCCTGAAACTACTTCAAAAGCTGACAAAAGATACAGGAAAAACAATTTTGTTTTCCTCTCACGAAATTGATTTAGCCATTCAACTTTGTGACCATATGATTGTGATGACGCACGATAATATATTTTACGACCAACCGTGTAATCTTATTTCACAAGGTGTTTTTGAATCTCTTTTCCCTGATGATTTAATTACTTTTGACAATACCTCTGGTGGATTTAAAGTGAAGAAATAATGTCATTCTGAGCACAGCGAAGAATCTATTTTTCAGAGATTCTTCAGTCATTTCATTCCTTCTGAATGACAAATAAATTATCTTTGATAAATTTCCTTTTTAAAACATGAACGACACACTCATTTTATTTATAGCCATATTAATATCTGGCGGAATTGGCGCTTTTATCGGCTTAAAATTTGCTCAATTAAAGAGTAAAAGTGACAAAAGTACTTTAGAAGAACGCAACGCCAATCTTAACAAACAATTTGAAGAGTTAAAACAAAATTCTGAACTAGAAAATGAAAAACAACATATACTTTTTAATCAGCAGTTGCAAGATTTAAAAGAAACCATTTCTAAGATAGAAATAGAACGTGAAGATATTCGTAAAGAAAAAGATTTCCTCAATGCTGAACTTTCTCGAAGAAATACCGAATTTGAAAATCTTCAACAACACAACCTTAAACGTGATGAAGAACTTGCTAAACAACAAGAACAATTACGCAAAGATTTTGAATTGATGGCTTCTAAAATATTGGATGAAAAGTCAGAAAAATTCACACTTCAGAATAAAGAAAACATTAAAAACATTCTTAATCCACTTGAAGAAAAGATAAAAACCTTCGAAAAGCGTGTTGAAGATTCCCAAAAGGAAAGTATTAGTATGCATTCAGCTCTAAAAGAGCAATTGTTGGGCTTAAAAGATCTTAATCAACAAATGGCTAAAGAGGCCACTAACTTAACCAAAGCTTTAAAAGGCGATAGTAAAACTCAAGGAAATTGGGGCGAATTGGTACTGGAGCGTGTTTTGGAAAAATCTGGTTTGGAGAAAGATAGAGAGTATTTTGTTCAGCAGAATTTTCAGCGCGAAGATGGTTCTCGTGTAATGCCTGATGTGGTTTTACATCTTCCTGATTCAAAAATAATGATTATCGATTCCAAAGTGTCCTTAACAGCGTATGAACAATTAGTAAATGCAGAAGATGAGGAACGCCCTTTGTTTTTAAAAGCTCATGTTAATTCCATTAAAAAGCATGTAGATCAACTTTCCGCAAAAAACTATCAAGATTTATACGATATAGAATCCCCTGACTTTGTATTGATGTTCATTCCTATTGAACCTGCTTTTGCTGTTGCTATCAATGAAGATAACACACTATACAATAAAGCATTTGAACAAAATATAGTCATAGTTACTCCTTCTACCCTTTTAGCCACTTTACGTACTGTTGACACCATGTGGAATAACGAAAAGCAACAACAAAATGCTATGGAAATTGCCAAACAAGCAGGTGCGTTGTATGATAAATTTGAAGGTTTAGTTTCAGACTTAACTGGTGTAGGTAAAAAATTAGATGCTGCTAAAAGTGACTATTCTGCAGCCATGAACAAACTTGTTGAAGGTAAAGGCAACCTAATTTCGAGAGTTGAAAAAATTAAGAAAATGGGTGCCAAAGCCAAAAAAGCACTACCAGAAAGCATTATAAAGCGTGCTTCGGATGATGATATTTAGAAAATTATATTAGAAACACAACGTTTATGTTTAAAACTACTGAAGACTCCAAAATCCAGATTTCCGAATTAATGCTACCATCTAACACCAACTTTGGTGGTAAAATACATGGTGGTTATATTCTAGGCTTAATGGATCAAATTGCTTTTGCTTGTGCCTCAAAACACTCCAGAAGTTATTGTGTTACAGCTTCTGTTGATAAAGTAAATTTTTTAAGACCTATTGAGGTTGGCGAATTAGTAACGATGAAAGCGTCTATTAATTACGTTGGTAAATCGTCAATGGTTGTTGGTATACGTGTAGAATCTGAAAACATAACAACAGGTGAGGTAAAACATTGTAATTCTTCTTACTTCACTATGGTTGCTGTCGATGAATTTGGAAAAACAGCATCAGTTCCTGGGTTAATCATAAAATCTAAAATTGAAGCTAAACGCTTTATTAGAGCGATTAAGCGTCGAGAAGACGATGCTAAAAAAGCTGAGTTTCTAAACGAGATCTATAAAAATGTTGACGATTATCTAGATTTACTTAAAGACTTTAGAGTGAAAATTGATATGAAATAAAAAAAGCCATCACAATGTGATGGCTTTTCAATATTTTGATTTTAAACTTATTGTTTAATAAATCGCTTAGTCTGAGTAACTTTATCATTAGTCACTCTTACTAAATATACTCCATTCTTCCAATCAGATACATTGATTGAGGATTCTAAACGTGTTAAAACACCTTTGTACACTCGCTTTCCTAATACATCAAACACTTCAAGTTTAATATCACTATCCGTACTTGGTAATGTAATATTAAGCTTATTTTTTGCTGGATTTGGAGAAATAGTAAATTCATCCTTTTGATCAACATTAAGCTGTGCAAAGGAAAAAGCAGATACAAAAAACAATAAAAATAGTAGTTTTATTCTCATACTCGTACACTATTGTACATGCTAAGTTAGCAAATATTAGTTAATATACTTAACACGTCATCGAAAATTATGCCATTATTTGCTCAAATACATTTTTCTTCTTGCATACAAATCATAAAATTCATCGTCCTTTAAACTTTCGATAAACAAAATGCTTTCACCTGTACTCTTCATTTCAGGACCTAATTTTTTATTTACATTAGGGAACTTATTAAACGAAAAGACTGGTTGTTTTATAGCATAACCATCTAACTGTGGTTTAAAGTCAAAATCTGACACCTTCTTCTC
>PAJL01000069.1 GCA_002706045.1 Flavobacteriaceae bacterium | reverse complement strand
ATAGGAAATTTAAAGCTTTAATGAATTATTAACAAAATATTGTCAACTCCATAATAATTCGCAATTTTGGGCAACAACAAATTTATATATAATGAGTCAATACCATATAATTTCTTCTGAACCGTTAGATATCGTTACAATTTATAACATTTTTCATGAAGATAAAAAGCTAAAATTATCAGAGGATGCCATAACAAAAATCACAAACTGTAAAGCTTATTTAGATGCTAAGTTAGCTGATAATAAAAATCCAATGTATGGTATTAATACAGGTTTTGGATCATTGTATAATGTGAAAATTTCGGATGAGGATTTAACTAAGCTTCAGGAAAATTTAGTGATGTCTCATGCTTGTGGAACAGGTGAACGTGTACCGGAATCTGTTGTAAAAGTGATGCTACTGCTAAAAATACAGTCATTAAGTTATGGCCATAGTGGTGTGCAACTTCAAACTGTAAACCGACTTATAGAGTTTTTTAATCATGATATTTTTCCATTTGTATATACTCAAGGTTCTTTAGGTGCTTCGGGTGATTTGGCACCATTAGCCCATTTGGCTTTACCATTATTGGGTGAAGGAAAAGTGGTGCATGAAGGAAAAGAGTTTGAGGCGTCTGAGCTTTTAGAAAAATTCAATTGGGAACCTATAAAGCTAGAAGCAAAAGAAGGTTTGGCTTTGCTTAATGGAACTCAGTTTATGAGCGCTTATGGTGTTTATTTGCTTTTAATGTCTCATAAAACTTCTTATCTGGCAGATATTATTGCAAGTATTTCTTTGGATGCTTTTGATGGAAGGTTGGATCCTTTTCATGATTTGGTACATGCTGTAAGGCCTCATCCAGGACAGCGAAAAGTAGCAAGACGTTTTAATGAACTTCTTAAAGGAAGTGAACTTATAGAGCGACACAAAGAGCATGTTCAAGATCCTTATTCTTTTCGTTGTATTCCGCAAGTTCATGGAGCTACGAAGGACACTTTAGATTTTGTTGAAAAAGTCATATTAACGGAAATAAACTCAGTCACTGACAATCCAAATATTTTTTCAGAAGAAGATTTGATTATTTCGGGTGGAAATTTCCATGGACAACCTTTAGCCTTAGCTTTAGATTATTTAAAAATCGCCATGGCTGAAATAGGTAATATTTCTGAACGGCGCATCTTTCAATTGGTTTCTGGTTTACGAGGATTACCAGCCTTTTTGGTGGATAATCCAGGTTTAAATTCTGGGTTTATGATACCTCAATATACAGCAGCAAGTATTGTAAGTGCTAATAAGCAAATGGCGACTCCAGCGAGTATAGACAGTATTGTGTCTAGTAATGGGCAAGAAGATCATGTGAGTATGGGAGCAAATGCAGCAACTCAGGCTTATACTTTAATTAAGAACGTAGAACGTGTTATAGCGATAGAATTAATGAACGCCTCTCAGGCATTAGAATTTAGAAGACCAGCAAAAACTTCACCTTTATTAGAAACTTTTCTAGAACACTATAGAAGTGTTGTGCCATTCATTAAAGAGGATAAAGTTTTACATTATGATATTGAAAACTCTATTCAATTTTTAAAGGATGTAGATATTGAAGTTGAAGAACTTTTCTTAAATAACTATGGTGTAGAGAAACATTAGATTAGTAGTATTCTAAAAAATATTGATGCACTAAGAGGCTTTTTTTGTTAGGTCTTTAGCCCAAGTTATAGCATCATCTAATACACTAAAAATTTCAAAGGGTTTCCCAAAAAATAAGCGCTCAATTTTGGCATTATTTTTTGAAATGTAATCATCTGAAACCACGGCAAAGCCTGCCAGGTTTTTAGTTGTAGTGGTTTTTGGGTAAATATGTGGGTCTACAGAGTAAGAGTGTATTCTGTGTGTTATGTAAACATAAGGTCTTTCATAATGTTCGTCCATGATATTTATCAACTTTTGATTGATTTGATGGTCTACATGCTCCCCTTCATTGATAACTGCAATAACATAATTATCAAAGAAAGTAAGTGTGCAAAATTTTAATTTTACTATTGTTTCTTCCAATTTTTGATTGTTTCTTCCAATTTTTGATTGTTTCTTAGACCATTAAGGTAAAAAAAAACTCCTCAATTTTGAGGAGTTTTTTCAATAAATTTGTCAAAAGCTTAAGACTCAGTAGCTTTTCCAGAAGTTTTTATTTTGATTTTTAAAGCATCATTTTTTTCATCTAAATCCATAGAGATGGTATCTCCTTCGTGGATTTTTGAATTTATAATTTCCTCTGCTAAAGCATCTTCTACATATTTCTGAATAGCTCTATTTAGAGGTCTAGCGCCATACTGCTTATCAAAACCTTTTTCAGCAATATAGTCTTTTGCTTTATCTGTAAGCTCTAGTTCGTAACCCAAATCTTTGATACGCTTAATAAGCTTCACTAACTCGATATCAATGATTTTATTGATGTCTTCTTTTTCTAAAGCATTGAAAACAATAACATCATCAATTCTATTTAAGAATTCAGGAGCAAAAGCTTTTTTNAGNGCATTTTCTATAACACCTTTNGCATATTCTGTTTCTTGAGCTTCTTTTGCAGAAGTACCAAAACCAACACCAGTNCCAAANTCTTTNAGTTTTCTNGCACCAATATTAGAAGTCATAATGATNATNGTATTTCNAAAATCGATTTTTCTTCCAAGACTNTCCGTTAANTAACCGTCATCTAATACTTGTAAAAGCATNTTGAAAACATCTGGATGNGCTTTTTCAATCTCATCNAGTAGNACTACAGCATAAGGCTTACGTCTAATNTTTTCNGTCAATTGNCCNCCTTCTTCATAACCNACATATCCTGGAGGTGCACCAATTAATCTAGANATAGCAAATTTNTCCATGTATTCACTCATNTCTATTCTTACAAGNGCATCATCACTGTCAAATAATTCGCGAGCCANAACTTTNGCTAANTGNGTNTTACCAACACCTGTTTGACCTAAAAATATAAATGAACCAATTGGTTTNTTAGGATCTTTAAGNCCAGCTCTGTTTCTNTGAATAGCCTTAACAACTTTAGCAACAGCTTGATCTTGACCNATAACCTTACCTTTTATTAAATCAGGTAATTTTGATAATTTNTTGATTTCNGTCTGCGCNATTTTGTTTACAGGAATACCTGTCATCATAGAAANAACATCAGCNACATTATCNTCAGTAACNACTTCTCTATGTTGTTTGGTTTCTTCTTCCCATTTTTCTTGNGCAGTAGCTANCTCTTTTTCNAGACGTTTTTCATCATCACGAAGTTTAGCAGCTTCTTCATATTTCTGCTTTTTAACAACGCTATTTTTGGTTTCTTTAACCTGTTCTAATTGTTTTTCTAAATCAACAATCTGTTTTGGAACATCAATATTAGTAATATGAACTCTAGAACCAGCTTCATCCAAAGCATCAATAGCTTTGTCTGGAAGGAAACGCTCAGTCATATACCTGTTAGTTAACTTTACACAAGCTTCAATCGCTTCAGGTGTATAGTCAACGTTATGATGTTCTTCATATTTGTTTTTGATATTATTCAGAATTTCAATTGTTTCTTCAACAGAAGTTGGTTCAACAATTACTTTCTGAAAACGTCTTTCTAAAGCTCCATCTTTTTCAATATATTGTCTGTATTCATCGAGAGTTGTAGCTCCAATACATTGAATTTCACCTCTTGCAAGTGCAGGTTTAAACATGTTAGATGCATCTAAGCTTCCTGTAGCACCACCAGCACCAACTATAGTATGAATCTCGTCAATGAAAAGAATAATATCGTCATTCTTTTCGAGCTCGTTCATTACGGCTTTCATGCGTTCTTCAAACTGACCTCTATATTTAGTGCCAGCAACTAAGCTTGCTAAATCTAAAGTTACCACACGTTTATTGAACAATGTTCTAGATACTTTACGTTTAACAATTCGAAGTGCTAAACCTTCAGCAATAGCAGATTTACCAACTCCTGGCTCACCAATTAAAAGTGGATTGTTTTTCTTTCTTCTACTCAATATTTGAGAGACACGTTGTATTTCTTTCTCACGACCAACTACAGGGTCTAATTTTCCTTCTTCGGCTAAAACGGTTAGGTCTCTACCGAAGTTATCTAAAACTGGCGTCTTAGATTTCTTATTCGTCTTACTAGACTGACTACCAAATGGGTTTTGTTTAGCATCATCCTCTTCGTTGATATCATCATCAGAGAACGATTCCGCTTTTGGAGTGTCTAAATAATCGTCTTCACTAGTTATCATAGATTTGAATTCTTCTTTTACGTTATCATAATCCACTTTCAACTTATTTAAAAGCTTTG
Organism: Flavobacteriaceae bacterium; assembly: GCA_002706045.1. GTDB lineage: Bacteria > Bacteroidota > Bacteroidia > Flavobacteriales > Flavobacteriaceae > Winogradskyella. The sequence goes on along the minus strand of PAJL01000069.1, from coordinate 8,937 downwards.
TAGTAGGATCATTTTCATTTCTTAAGATACACAATAATAAATGTGCGGTGTTTATTGACGTGCTTTGAAATAATTTAGCTTCAAGAAACGTAGTTTTTAAAGCACGTTCGGCTTGCCTTGTTAGGTGCAAGTTTTTCTTTTCGTTAGAGGTTGTAACTATATTTGGGTTAGCAGGACTCAATATTTCAACCTTGCGCCTCAAATGATTTAAATCTACATCTAAAGCACTAAGTATATCAATAGCTTTACCATTACCATCTCTTAATAGTCCGAGCATCAAATGCTCAGTACCAATAAAGTCATGGCCTAGTCGTAAAGCTTCTTCTTTGCTAAAAGCTATAACATCTTTAACTCTTGGGGAAAAATTATCATCCATATTAAAATCCTTTCTGCATTAAAAGTAATAAAACATATCGATATAGAACAAAAACTATACCTTAATTAAAAGTAATAAAACGAATAGACGAAAAAGGGATTTTAAATCAAAGTAAATAGGGAGATACTTATTAACTAAAAAGATATCAAAAATTGTTAATAAAAAGTTACGAAAATCACGGTCTAATTCTCTTTAAACACTGCTGAAATTCTTATATTAGCACGTTTTGAAAACCTATAAAAAACTAATTAATTTTATATATGGCAGAAGGAGAAAAACTCATTCCAATTAACATTGAAGATGAAATGAAATCAGCCTACATTGATTATTCAATGTCGGTCATTGTGTCACGTGCGCTACCAGATGTAAGAGATGGTTTAAAACCTGTACACAGACGTGTACTTTTTGGTATGCATGAATTAGGTGTAAGATCTAATTCGGCACATAAAAAATCAGCAAGAATCGTTGGTGAGGTTTTAGGTAAATATCACCCTCACGGAGATACTTCGGTTTACGATACAATGGTACGTATGGCTCAAGAATGGAGTTTACGCTATATGTTAGTTGATGGTCAAGGTAACTTTGGTTCTGTAGATGGTGATAGTCCAGCAGCAATGCGTTATACGGAAGCACGTATGCGTAAGATATCTGAGGATATGTTAGCAGATATAGATAAAGAAACTGTAGACCATAAACTTAATTTTGATGATACCTTAGAAGAACCAACAGTTTTACCAACGCGTATACCAGGCTTATTAGTTAATGGAGCTTCAGGTATTGCTGTAGGTATGGCTACAAATATGCCTCCTCATAACTTAACTGAAGTTGTTAACGGAACTATAGCTTATATCGATAATACAGATATAGAAATAGATGAGTTAATGCAACATATCAAAGCACCAGATTTTCCAACTGGTGGAACAATTTATGGCTATGATGGTGTTAAGGAAGCTTTTCATACAGGTCGTGGCCGTATTGTAATGCGCGGTAAGGCAAATATTGAAGAGGTTAATGGTAGAGAATGTATTATTGTAAATGAAATTCCTTATCAAGTCAATAAAGCAGATATGATTAAAAAGACTGCGGACTTGGTGAATGACAAAAAGTTAGAAGGAATTTCGACTATTAGAGACGAGTCTGATAGAAAGGGAATGCGTATTGTTTATGTGCTTAAGCGTGACGCCATTCCTAATATCGTTTTAAATAAACTTTATAAATATACAGCACTTCAGTCTTCGTTTAGTGTAAATAATATTGCGCTTGTTAACGGAAGACCACAGTTATTAAATCTTAAAGATTTAATCCATTACTTCGTTGAGCATAGACACGAAGTTGTGGTAAGACGTACAAAATATGAATTACGCAAAGCTGAAGAGCGCGCTCATATTTTAGAAGGTTTAATCATTGCTTCTGATAATATTGATGAAGTAATTGCTTTAATACGTGCTTCTTCAAATGCAGATGAAGCTAGAGAAAAGTTAATTGAGCGNTTTAAACTTTCAGAGATTCAGGCCAAAGCAATCGTAGAAATGCGATTACGTCAGCTTACAGGTCTAGAACAAGATAAGTTACGTGCAGAATATAATGAACTTTTAAAGACTATTGAAGACTTAAAAGATATCCTAGATAAAAAAGAACGTCGTATGGATATTATAAAAGAAGAGTTGGAAGTTGTTAGAGATAAGTATGGTGATGATCGTCGTTCTGTAATTGAATATGCAGGTGGAGATCTTAGTATTGAAGATATGATTCCTGATGAAAAAGTAGTAATAACTATTTCTCATGCAGGTTACATTAAGCGTACATCATTATCGGAATACAAAACTCAGAATAGAGGTGGAGTAGGGCAAAAAGCTACAAAAACACGTAATGAAGATTTCCTTGAACATTTGTTTGTTGGTACAAATCATCAGTATATGTTATTCTTTACGCAAAAAGGGAAATGTTTCTGGATGCGTGTTTATGANATTCCAGANGGTAGNAAAAACTTCAAAAGGAAGAGCNATNCAAAANNTAATTANTATTGAGCAAGATGANAANGTNNNGGCNTTNATNTGTACTNANGATCTTAANGANGAAGANTACATCAANAGTCATTATGTCATAATGGCAACCAAGAAAGGTCAGGTTAAGAAAACAGCTTTAGAACAATATTCTAGACCTCGTACTAATGGTATTAATGCAATCACTATTCGCGAAGATGATGAATTGTTAGAAGCAAAATTAACAACAGGCGAAAGTCAAGTAATGTTAGCACTTAGGTCAGGTAAAGCAATTCGTTTTGAAGAAGCTAAAACCAGACCAATGGGAAGAAATGCTTCAGGTGTTAGAGGTATAACTTTAGCAAATGATAATGACGAGGTAATAGGTATGGTTGCTGTAGATGATTTTGAAAGCAATATCTTAGTGGTTTCTGAAAATGGATATGGTAAACGCTCTAGTTTGGATGATTACAGAATCACAAACAGAGGAGGAAAAGGTGTAAAAACCATATCTATCACAGAAAAGACTGGTAACTTAGTATCTATAAAGAACGTTACGGATGATGACGATTTAATGATTATTAACAAATCAGGAATCGCTATTCGTATGGCTGTGGCTGACCTTAGAGTTATGGGGAGAGCTACTCAAGGAGTTAGATTAATTAATCTAAAAGGTAACGATTCTATCGCTGCGGTCGCTAAAGTTATGAAAGATGACGAAGAGTCTGAAGATCTTGAAAATGGTGAGCTTAATGAGGATGGCACGGCTATTGATAATAATGAAACTGAAAACTAAAATTAACAATAAAATTATTTAATACAAGATGAAAAAATTAATGACATTAATGCTGTTATTAGCAGTAACATCAATGTCCTTTGCACAGAAAAATGAAATTAAGGATATAGAAAAAGCGCTTAAGAAATCGAATTTCGCTGACGCTAAGTCTGCAGTTGCTGCAGCAGAAGCTTTGGAAGGCAATATGGACGATAAGTCAAAAGCAAAATTCTATTTCCTAAAAGCACAAGCATTATATGCTAACGGTGCAGGATCTGATGCTGACATTGATAAAGCAATAACAAGCTTAGATAAGCTTAAGGATTTAGAATCTTCAATGGGTAAGTTAAAGTATACTGATGAAGCTAATGAAATGAAAAACAATATGGTTAATTCTTTTCTAACAAAAGCTAATAAAGATTTTGAAAATAAGAATTATAAATCTGCTGCAACTAAATTCGAAAAAGTGTATAAGATGTCTCCTAAAGATACGCTTTATTTGTATTATGCTGCATCTTCAGCTGTTACCGATCAAGACTATGATAGAGCTTTAGATTATTATGTTCAGCTTAAAAACTTAGGCTTTAAAGGGGAAAGAACAGATTATTATGCAACAAATACATCAACTGGCGAGGAGGAATTATTTAGTAGTAAATCTATGAGAGATATAGCAGCTAAAGGTAGTAGCTATAGTACACCAAGAGATGCTAAAAGTGAATCTAAGACAGCGGAAATAGTTAAGAATATAGCTCTGATTTACGTTCAGAAAGGAGAAAATGAAAAAGCACTAGGGGCAATGGCTGATGCTAGAGCTGAAAATCCTGATGATTTAGGTCTTTTATTGTCTGAGGCGAATGTATATCTTAAAATGGGCAATAAAGAAAAGTTCAAAGCTTTAATGGAAGAGGCAACAAAAAAAGATCCTAATAATGCAGAGTTACAATATAATTTGGGTGTTTTAGCAGCCGAAGGTGGAAATTTGGAGGCTTCAAAAAAATATTATAATAAAGCTTTAGAAATTGATCCTAATTATATTGATGCATATAATAATTTAGCTGTAGCTATATTACAAGGTGAAGCAGCTATAGTTGAAGAGATGAATAATCTTGGTACTAGTTCTGCTGATAACAAAAGATATGATGAATTAAAAGAAAAACGTTCTGAACTTTATCATGAGGCCATTCCTTACTTAAAAAAAGCTTTAGAATTGAAAAAAACCAATATTAATGCAGCTAGAACATTAATGAACATATATAGTGCATTAGGAGAAACTGAAAAATTTAAAGAAATGAAAACTAAAGTTGCAGAAATGGAAGCTTCGGCTGCTGGTAACTAATTAGAAATTTCAATTATATAATAAAAAAGCGACTTAAAACTAAGTCGCTTTTTTATTATGTAATTTTCTTAATGACCCGCAACTTATGAGTATGGGTATTTTTGTCTACGTTATAAATACCACTATGATCTAATCGGTCAATACGAACTTTACCATGTGCATGAATGATGTAATTATCTTCCATAATAATNCCAACATGAATAATATTACCTTCGGCATTATCAAAAAAGGCTAAATCCCCAGGTTCGCTTTCTTCTATAAAACTCAAAGCTTCACCTTGAGTTGCTTGTTGAGAAGCGTCTCTTAAAAGTTTATAACCATTAAGTTTGTAAACCATTTGAGTAAAACCAGAACAATCAATACCGAAAGGTGTTTTTCCACCCCACAGATATGGGGAGTTTAAAAATAAAAATGAGGTTTTAATAATTTCAGATTTATCTTTTTTACCTGTAATTGCTGTACCATCAAATTCATGACCCAATAAGGCTAATCCTCGTAAGTTTGAACCAATAGGAATTGGGTATAATTGATTATTATTAGGATTTGAAACAAACTCTATTAAGTCTTTTGAAAGCTTTAATTCTGAATTTAGTAATTCATCATAGTCAGATTCTTGGATTTCTAGATATTGTTTGTTATCAATCCAACCCTCATACTTATCAAAAGCAAATCGTATACGACTCCATTTTTTTCTTTGCTCCAATACTTTAAAAGCATCACCATATAGGGCTTGCGTTACCATTTCACTAGTATCGCTAGGCTCTAATCGAATAGGTACAATCCCGAGATTGCAGATGCCGTATTGCATAAAAGAAATTTAAGCGCGTTCTAATACCATTGCTGAAGCACCACCACCGCCATTACAGATAGCTGCAGCACCATATTTGGCATCATTTTGTTGTAAAACATTAATTAGAGTAACAAGAATTCTTGCTCCTGAGCATCCAAGTGGATGACCCAAAGAAACAGCACCACCATTGACATTAACATTGCTATCTTCTAATCCTAATATTTTCATATTTGCTAATCCAACAACTGAAAAAGCTTCGTTGAATTCAAAATAGTCAACATCTTTAATATCTACATTAGCTTTAGCTAAAGCTTTTGGTAATGCTTTAGCAGGAGCTGTTGTAAACCATTCTGGTTCATGAGCAGCATCAGCATAACTTTTAATAGTCGCTAAAGGTTTAAGACCAAGACTTTCTGCTTTTTCTTTGCTCATTAATACTAGTGCAGCAGCACCATCATTTATTGTAGAAGCATTGGCTGCTGTTACGGTACCATCTTTTGTAAATGCAGGACGTAAAGCAGGAATTTTATCCATTTTTACATTAGTGTACTCTTCGTCTTTGTTAAATATAATAGGCTCTCCACGTCTTTGAGGAACTTCAACAGGAACAACTTCATCTTTAAATTTCCCATTATCCCAAGCAGCTTTAGATCTCTCATAAGATTGAACAGCAAATGCGTCTTGATCTTCTCTAGAGAAATTATATTCAACTGCACAAGCATCAGCACAAACACCCATAGCGTTATTGTCGTATGCATCTACTAAACCGTCTTTCTGCATACCATCCTCAAGAGTAGCGGGACCGAATTTTGTAGCACTACGTGCATGGTAATAATGAGGAATTAAACTCATGTTTTCCATTCCGCCAGCAACAATCACTTCAGCATCACCTAGTTGTATGGCTTGGGCAGCTTGCATAACAGCTTTCATTCCAGAAGAACAAACTTTATTAATAGTTGTACAAGGTACTGTATTAGGTATGCCAGCATAAATAGCAGCTTGTCTTGCTGGTGCTTGACCTGTTCCAGCTTGGACAACGTTACCCATTAAAACTTCTTCTACCATTTCTGGTTTTAAGTTTATTTTTTCTAGTGCAGCTTTTATTGCTACTGCTCCTAATTTTGGTGCAGGCACGCTAGATAAACTTCCCAAAAAACTTCCTATTGGTGTTCTAACGGCAGAAACTATTACAACCTCCTTGTTCATTATGTTTGTGTTTATATTAGTAGCTGCGAAATTAATCATTTTTTAAGAGAATTCGGAATGTATTACATACTATAGCGTTCTAAAATTTTATTATTTATTACATTTGATTGTATATGAATACACTTCTAAATAAATGGTATAAAAATCATGCCTTAATATACAAGGTTTTGTTGTTTGTAGTTACCACGTTTTTTATTGTTTACCTTTTTCCAAAAACAGGAAAATTTAGGTATTCTTTTGAAAAAGGAAAGCCATGGCAATCTGAAAATTTATATGCACCATTCAATTTTGCTATTAAAAAATCACAGCAAGAAATTGATAAAGAAAAGGTTGAAGTAGAAAGAAATAGTCCTGTTTATTTCGATGCAGATCTTGAAGTAAAAAAGGAAGTAGTATCTGATTATGTTCAGTATTTTAATCAGACATTTAAAGACTCTAGTTATTTGAAAATTCAAGATGCTGAATTATATGTTAAGGGAAAGGAGTTCATTAATAAGCTTTACAACAATGGAGTTTTAGATTTTGAATATAGTTATCCGGATAAAAAACAGGTGATTCTGGCGTCTTCTAATACAGTGCAAAAAGAGTTGCTATATGGTGATCTTTATGAATTAAATAGCTTAAGAAAGCTTATAGATCAAGATTTCAGTAAGAATATTTCAGATGACAGAAAGAAAAAAATGATATCTGTTTTTTTTGATGTCGTTAAGCCTAATGTTACACTCAACGAGAATCTTACTAAACAGGTTTTAGATGAAGAATTATCAAAGATTTCTCTGACTAGAGGAAGTATAGAGAAAGATCAGCTCATTGTTTCAAAAGGACAAGTTGTAGAAGATGACCAATTCGATATTCTTGATTCTTTAAAATCTGAATACGAATCACAAACATGGAATACCGCTAATTATAATTGGGTTTTGGTTGCATACACCTTACTTGTAGCTTTAACACTCCTTATGCTCCTGTTATTCCTAAGAAAATACAGGGTTGAAGTATTTCAAAACAATACCAAAGTAACGTTCATATTCTTCAATATTGCGTTAATGATAACCTTAACAACTGTGGTTATCAATTACAATTCGCAATATATCTATGTTGTACCACTATGTATATTACCTTTGGTTTTAAAGGCCTTTTTTGATGCGAGACTTGGACTGTTTTCTCATGTACTTACAGTGTTGCTTTTAGGTTTTATAGTGCCGAATAGTTACGAATATATGTTCTTACAGATTATTGCTGGAATCGTAACTATACTCACAGTTTCAGAGCTGTACAAAAGAGCAAATCTCTTTATTTCTGTAGGACAAATTACTTTTATTTATATCATAGCTTATTTTGCATTCTTTGTTATTCACGAAGGACAACTAACAGGTATGAAATGGGAAACATTTGGCTTGTTTGTACTTTGTGGTTTAGCAACGCTTTTTGTTCAGCCGCTAATATATATGTATGAAAAGATTTTTGGATTAGTATCTGATGTATCTCTTTTAGAACTTTCTGATACAAATACCAAATTACTAAAGGAACTTTCTAACAGAGCACCAGGAACTTTCCACCATTCATTAAATGTAGCCAATTTAGCAGAAGCTTCTGCAAATGAAATTGGAGCTAATGCAATGCTTGTAAGGGTAGGAGCTTTGTATCATGATATTGGTAAAATGAAAAATCCAACGTACTTCACCGAAAATCAAAGTACCGGAATCAATCCACATAATGAATTATCGAATTTAGAAAGTGCTAAGATTATCATAGGTCATACTATAAAAGGTATAGAAATAGCTAAAAAACATAACTTGCCAGATAGAGTAATTGACTTTATAAGAACACACCACGGCACAAGTTTGGTTTATTATTTCTATATGAAAGAAAAATCTGTGAATGAGAATGTAAATGTTGAAGATTTTAAATATCCTGGACCAAAACCATTTAGTAAAGAGACAGCAATTTTAATGATGTGTGATAGTTTAGAGGCTGCTTCAAAAAGCTTAAAGGAACCAACAACCACTAAACTCAATGAATTTGTAGAAAATATCATTGATAAGCAGATGGAAAGTGGGCAATTTTTGAATGCCAATATTACTTTTAAGGAAATTCAATCCATAAAAAAAGTATTAAAACATAAGTTAGCAAACATCTATCACCTTAGAATTGAGTACCCTGAATAGCTAGATTAAATCTATAAAGAGGAGTAACAATATTTAATCCAAAAAAACTCAGAAAAATTGTTGCGAACTTTAATATGAAAGTTTACATTTGCATCCGCAATTTCAGGATAAGTTCTTTAAATATTGCAAGGAGAGGTGCCAGAGTGGTAATGGAGCAGATTGCTAATCTGTCAGCGCGTAAGTGCTGCCCGGGTTCGAGTCCCGGTCTCTCCGCAACAGATAACCAATTTCGGGGTGTAGCGTAGCCCGGTTATCGCGCCGCGTTTGGGACGCGGAGGTCGCAGGTTCGAATCCTGCCACCCCGACT
>PAJL01000068.1 GCA_002706045.1 Flavobacteriaceae bacterium | reverse complement strand
ATCACCTAAATTAGCAGATAGAGATAAGAGTTTTATGCTGTTTAAAAAATTTCTGCCAGCATCAATGCCTCCCTTTATTTCAAAAGCGACAATACTACCACCGAATTTCATCTGTTTTTTTGCTAATTCATGCTGAGGATGAGATTTCAGAAAAGGATATTTCACAAAGTTTACTTTGCCGTGATTCTCTAAAAACTCAGCTATTTTCAATGCGTTATCACAATGCCTTTCTACTCTTACAGGTAATGTTTCTAGACTTTTTGACAAAATCCAAGCATTGAAAGGTGAAAGCGCAGGACCAGTATTTCTCGAAAACAAATAGATTTTTTGAATTAGTTCAGCATTACCAACAGTTACACCACCAAGAACTCTACCTTGTCCATCAATAAGTTTTGTTGCTGAATGAATAACCAAATCTGCACCAAACTTAATGGGTTGTTGTAAATAGGGAGTTGCAAAGCAATTATCTACAATAAAAATGAGGTTATGTTTTTTAGCAATTTCTCCTAAAAGTTCTAAATCTAGTATATCAACAGCTGGGTTTGTTGGGCTCTCAGCATAAAGAATTTTTGTGTTACGCTGAATTAAACTTTCAATACGTTCAATTTCATTGATTCTAAAGTAACTTGTTGAAATATTCCATTTAGGAAGAATGTTATTAAACAAAGTCTGGGTAGACCCAAAAATACTTTGACAAGACACAACATGATCACCAGAATCTAAAAGAGCGGCAAATGTTGAAAACACAGCAGACATCCCAGTTGCAAATGCATAGCCACGTTCGGCACCTTCCATTTGGCATATTTTTTCTACAAATTCAGAGCTGTTAGGATTGCTATATCGACTATAAATATTACGCTCTTTTTCGTCTGCAAAAGAGGCGCGCATATCTTCAGCATCTTCAAAAATATAACTCGATGTTAGATACAAAGGGTTAGAATGTTCTAAAAACTGTGTACGCTCTATTTGAGTGCGGATTGCGGCAGTTTCTAAATGTTTAGAATTCATTTTCCATTAAATTTAATCTATTTGGTAAAACCAAAAGCCCAAAGCGCCATGATTAGACGTGCTTAATAGGAAATGTTATAAAGAAATAATAATGCGGAAATGCATTTTTTGTTTTAGTTATCTATCTAATTTTTTGATAAATGGATCAAAAAATCAAGTAGAATTTAGCACCTTCTTAGTAAGTCTAAGGGTTGCTAAGGCTTCAAAGGGTCTAATCCCTCCACCTTTCTTGATAACATCTCAATAAGTTGTTTGAACTTTGAAAGCACAAAACTCTGAAAGAAAATAAGAATAAACAAATTTTATTCTCTTTATTTTGATTGAATAGTATTAGTTATATCTTTGGTTTTACCCAAACGAATTAATTATGTTAGATAACTTTTGGTTTAATGTTCAGTATGGCATTAATCATGTTTTAGACCTCGATGGTTATGACCATGTCCTTTTTTTAATGGTATTAGCAGTGCCTTATCTTTTTAAGGATTGGAAACGTGTACTGTTATTAGTATCAGTATTTACATTAGGGCATACGCTTTCACTTGTATTAGCATCTTATGGTATTGTAAGTGTGAATGGTTCATTAGTGGAATTCTTGATTCCTGTAACGATATTGATAACCGCTATTTATAATGTGTTTACTGCTGGCAAAAAAGAAAGAAACAGTAAAATAAGCTTACTGTTTTTCTCAACATTATTTTTTGGCCTTATCCATGGACTAGGTTTTGCGAGAGAATTTAAAATGTTTGCAGGGCAATCACAGAATAGGCTAGAACTTTTAATAGAGTTTGCTTTAGGAATAGAAATCGCACAAATAATCATTGTTTTTGTCGTTTTATTCATAGGTTTTTTATGTCAAACTATTTTTAGATTTTCGCGTAGAGATTGGGTAATGGTTCTTTCTTCTATAGTTATAGGGCTTGTAATTCCCATGATAATTCATAGCGAATTGTTAAATTAAGACGAAAGTTTGATAAAACTTTAACTGGTAACGAATTGTTTATAAAATACTATCCTTTTATATTCGTTACTTAGATGGTACGTTTGTGCCCTAATATTTATATATGTCCAAGACTAAACAATTGCGTTACGACAAGGCTTATCTTAGGATAGCTAAGGAATGGGGAAAATTATCACATTGTAAGCGTAAGCAAGTAGGAGCACTCATTGTAAAAGATAGAATGATTATTTCAGATGGTTACAATGGTACACCAACAGGTTTCGAGAATTATTGTGAAGATGAAGAGGGTTACACCAAATGGTATGTTTTACATGCTGAAGCCAATGCGATCTTAAAAGTAGCTTCATCAACACAATCGGCTAAAGGTGCTACCTTGTACATTACCTTATCTCCATGTAAGGAATGTAGTAAGCTTATTCATCAAGCTGGCATAATTCGTGTTGTATATCAGCAAGGGTACAAAGATGACTCTGGATTACAATTTTTAGCAAAAGCAGGTATAGAACTTGTACAAATAGAAGATTTAAAAGTCTAGTGGCCACAAAAAATAAATACATACCACTAATTATTGGTGTTGCAATAGCAGCAGGTGTTGTTATTGGTGGAAAATTAAACTTTACAGATACTTCAGATAATCTTTTTACAACGAATAGTAAAAAGGATAAAATAAATCGGCTTATAGATTACATAGACTATGAGTACGTAGATGATGTAAATACAGATAGTATTGTAGATGTTACTGTTAATGGAATTTTAGATAATCTCGATCCACATTCTACCTATATTCCAAAAGAAGATTTAGAACGCATTACAGAAAACATGAAAGGTGATTTTGTAGGTGTCGGAATAAATTTTTACACCTACAGAGACACTATAACCGTAGTAAAACCAACTGAAGGTGGTCCAAGTGAGCGCGCTGGTATTATGGCTGGAGATAGAATATTGATGGCAGATGGTGACACGCTTTATGGAAAAAACATCACAAACGATCTTATNACAGAAAAGCTNAANGGTGATAAAAACACTAAGGTAAAATTGACTGTATTCAGAAAAGGTGAAGATGATTTGCTTGAGTTCACTGTAAAGCGAAAAGACATTCCTATTAAAAGTGTTGATGCGGCTTATATGCTAACAGATGAATTAGGTTATATTAAAATCAATCGTTTTGCTGAATCTACGTTTAATGAATTTAAAGATGCACTTGATGAACTTCAAGAACAAGGAGCTACAAAATTAGCTTTAGACTTAAGAGATAATCCAGGTGGTTTTTTAGGTATAGCAGAGCAAATTGCCGACGAATTTTTAGAAGATGATAAGCTAATTTTATTTACGAGAGACAAGAAGGGTAGAGAAGAAAGAACCTATGCAACCAAGCGTGGAGATTTTGAAGATGGTGAAATTTATATCCTAATAAATGAAAATTCCGCTTCTGCAAGCGAAGTTATTGCTGGTGCTTTACAAGATAATGATAAAGGTATTATTGTCGGAAGACGATCTTACGGTAAAGGATTAGTGCAGCGCGAAATGGCACTGGGTGACGGAAGTGCGGTTCGTCTTACAGTTTCTAGATATTATACTCCAACAGGGCGTTCTATTCAAAAACCTTATACCACAGGTGATAATTATAGTTATTACAATGACTATTACAAACGTTTAAGAACAGGTGAACTTGTTGATGAAAAGAATATTGAAGTAGATGATTCTTTAAAATTTACAACTCCAAAAGGAAAAGTCGTTTATGGTGGAGGAGGCATTATACCAGACGTTTTTGTACCTGTAGATCGATTGTTTGATAATGAAACTATTAATTACCTAAGGAGAAGAGGTCATTTCGGATATTTTGTTTTTGAAGAATTAGATAAAAATAGAAGTGTTTATAAGAATGTTACTAAGTACGATTTTATAAATAATTTTGAAGTCAGCGATGATATTGTAGTTCGTTTTCAGGATTTTATTAATGAAAGAGAACGTACAAATATTACTTTCGTAGCTTATAATGATGAAATAAGACGTCTTATAAAAGCTACTCTTGCGCGTCAGTTGTTTGATGACAATGCCTTTGAGGAAATTATAAACAAAGATGATATTATGGTTGAAGAAGTTATTCTTTTAAGCCAAGAATATCCAAGCCTTCAGACTATTAAAAACTAGCTATGTTTATCGTGAACTTTGGTGTGTTTTCCATCGTTCCAAAGTGTGAGAATATCTGTAGCCACATGAGCACCACTTCCGCTAGCAATAGAAAATTGGCTTCTCCAACCTGCTAAAGTACCAGCAACATAAAGGTTCTCTTCCACTAAATGATCAGTGTTTTTTAACCAAATTCTATCTTTTTCAATGGCGGCTCTTGGGTGCGGTTCAATATAGTTTTCTAAACCTTTAATCGTTATTAAGCTTGTATAACCAACAGCAACTACAACGATTTTAGAGATGTAACTATTTTTATTGGTTTCAACTATAAATCCTTCAGTAGTTTTTATTACCGATTTTACTTTCTCTTTTTCAATTTGATCAACATGTGGGTATAAATTTTTTAACTGATTTTTTCCACTCTCTAGGATATCCTTGCCCAAAGTTCCAGGTTCTAGACCAAGAACATTATTAAATAATGCTGTTTGTAGATGTGAAGTCTTTTGATGTGTTATAATACCTATTCTTTTATCTTTTGCATAAGCTTTGTCTTTAGCTGACCCTAAGACCAAAGCACAAGATAAACCTGCAGCTCCACCACCAATAATTAATGTATCAAACATATTTTTTGTTTATTCTATTAATTAACAATATAAGTTATATTTAATGTTTCATATGTGATATTAAAATTTTTTTTGAAACAGATTTTATGAGGTTTTTATTCCGATTGTTTTTAATTCTTACAGTGTCAATCTTTTTGGGTTCCTGTAAAGGAAAAAATGAAACTGATAATTTAAATAACAAAAATGTTCATAATGAAACTGAAGCTACATACCAAGATAGTATACAAATAAAAAAAGCGAGATCTATACTTGCTGAAGCTATCAAGAATATTCAAAAAGAACGGCTGGATGGTAAAACCGAAAAACTCTTAGATAGTGCCAGGTTATATTATAAAAAATTAAAGCACATACCCATTGAAGATCTGAGTAATCTCTACAGTTATTATGATGTTTTCACTTACAAGACAAATCAACTTGATAAGAACATTCAATACAACAAAGAGTTTATTAATCTGTATAAGAATTATGATAATAAGAATTATCAAAAATTATTAATGGCAACTACAAATCTAGGTTACTCTCTAGGTGATATTGGTAAGCCATTAGATGCTCTGCAAGAAAGTGTTTTTCCTATCAAAAACACTATAGATTCTCTATTAAAGGAAACTATACCTGATTCGCTAAAACTTCAACTACAAGTTACAAAAATGGTTAATTACAGGCAGCTTATAATATATGCTCAGGAATTAGAGAACGGGAAGATATTAAGAGAGTCGGTAGATGATTTTGAAGCGTATTTGCTAGAAGATAACATGCCAAAGCAGGCTGAAGAATTTTTGCCTTATGCTCTTAGTAATTTAGCAGATGTCTGTATAGATTTAGGTGAGTTTGAAAAAGCTAAAAATCATATCTCACATTGGAAATCACTGATACCACCAAACAAGTATATAGATCAACTAATGATTATAGACTTGGAATCCAAAATTCAGGAATTGAATAAAGAATACGATCAACTGACCTTTAATCTTGAAAAGGCAAATGAAGTTTACAATTTAATTGAAGAAAATAATAGGTTTAAGAATATGTTTTATTCCTCAATAATTCATAGAGAGGCTAAAATTGAACTCAAGAAAAAAAAATTTGACCACGAACTTTTAGATGATAGAATTAAACGGCTCATGGAAATGAGTGTTTCGGATATAAAGAAAGACCAAATGTTTGCTTTATATGCATATGATTTAGAGGTGAAAAAAAGATTCTTATCTAATAATTTAGATTCTATACCATATTACTTGGACATTCACCTAGAACTCGCTAATAAATTCCAAAGAGGTGACTTTTTAAATAAACATACCCTAAATAGTGTAAAATATGCTCTACTAAGGAGCGATAGTAAAGATTTAGATATTACAATCAATAATTATTTGAAACGTATTAAAGTAAATAGCTTAGATGAAATAGGTGCTTCTGATATAACAAATAATCACTTGTATGGTAGTTTGCACACAGCTCAAACATTAATAGAATTAAGTAATTTGATTTTAGAGAACGCCAAACTATTCAATAATCAAAGTTTGTTTCATAAATCATTTAAGTTGGCCTTGTTATCTGGAATGTTAGTGAATGAAAATAGGAGTCAATTCAACTTTAATGTTTTTGAAAAAAATCTAATTGATAATATAAATACTAATCTATTACTATGTAGATCATTATTAGAAGTAGATCATACTGAAAATAATATGTTCAATGACAATATTGTTAATGTTGTAGAGCAAAATACTAACTCGCAACTTACTATAAAAAACACTATCAATAATATTAAGTATAGTTACAACGAGGGAGTTAAAAAAGTTTTAGATACCCTCAATTTAATAGAAGTAAGGATTGCTCAGTTAAAATCTCGACTGATAAAAAATGATGATGATAAAAATCTAATTGAAGAACTTGATAGCTTAAAATTGAATAAATCAAATCTGTTATTGAGTCTAAAAAAGCAATCTTATGATAGTAAAATTAATGATGCTTTAGATTTTAATCTTGCAGAATTAAAATCTAACCTATCTAAACAAGAGGTTATTGTGCGTTTTTATGATTACGATAACTTGTATGCCTTTTTAATTTCAAAAAATAACACACAGTTTTTTAACCTTGGAAATAGTGAAGATTTATCTCAAAAGTTTTTCAATTTTTTAAGTGATGTTAAACAACTTAAAAATTACAAAAACAGTTATAATGATGTAAGTTCCAACTTGGAGTTCTTAAATAAGAACCTAAATTTTAAAAAAGTAACCATAGTGCCAGAAGGTAATGTTTCTCTAATACCGTTTGAACTATTTTTGGATAAAAACTTGGAAAGTGATAGAGTTGTAAACTACAATACATCTTTAAAGTTAATTGGTAATATCAATAAAGACAATAGTGAACTTTTGGCATCATATTCACCTACTTATGTGGAAAAAATAGATAATAAAAATGAATTTAGAGCATTTATAGAGCGCAGCAATAACGCTTACCAATTGCCTTTTGCTGAAGAAGAAGCAGCTTATGTAGCATCCCTATTTGATGGTGATTTGTATAACGGGATTACAGCCAATAAAGAGAATTTTTTAAGTACGGTTTCTAATTACGGTATACTTCACTTGGCAATGCATGCTTATGTAGACGAAGACAATGAATATAACTCTAAATTATTGTTTTCGGGTAGCGATAGTGAAAATCACTTAGATTTAAATACAATTTACAATCTTAAGCTAAATGCTGATTTAACCACGCTAAGTGCTTGTAATACAGGTTTTGGGCGTGTAGACTCAGAGGAGGGTGTTTTGAGTCTCTCAAGAGCTTTTCAATATGCTGGTAGTGATGCAACATTAACAAGTTTATGGCGTGTTCCAGATAAAGAAACTTCAATTATAATGAAGCGTTTTTATGAATATTTAAAAGAAGGTTTATCGAAAGATGAAGCACTAAAAAAAGCAAAACAAGAATACTTGGAAAGTGTTGATGACGCTAATTTAAAACACCCATATTACTGGGCAGGCTTTGTACTTACAGGAGATACATCACCAATTACTAATAGTCCTAACTATTGGATTTATATTATAGTTGGTTCCTTATTTCTTTTATTGGTGATCATCATAATGAAAAAACGTTCTAATTTAGGTTAGAACGTTTTTGAATTTTATTTCTTCAAGACTTTAAAATTTTGAACCGAGCTTTCAACTTTTATATTCAATAAATAAATACCCTTTGCTAAATTGAATATATCTATATGAGGATCCACATGAGTTAGTTTACCTTCGGCTATAGTTTTTCCTTGTAAGTCGAACAGTCGATAAGTACCGTCGTTTTCTAGACCATAGATGTTAATTGTATTTTCTACTGGATTTAAAATACGGATATTATGGAACGTAGATGAAGTTGTGGATAAGCTATTACTTAAATTATAAATATATACAGCACCAGGACTTCCTTCAGGTATTATGCTCCCATTGATATCACCTCTATCAGCATAGGCACCAACAGCTAGTTGATTACCATCCCAAGATGTAATATAACCAAACTCATTTGTACTGTCTGGAAATGGTGGTGGAATCACATATCTGTTATCAATATTTCCATTACTATCTATGTTTAGTTCCTCTACAAGCCCAGATGCTATTGTAGAACCGTTGTATGGTACTCGACCTCCCTTATAGCTTATCAAAGCAGTATTCTCTATCAAATTTATAGAAGCACCATAACCAGCATTAAATTCTACATTAGGTGGTTCAACAATTTCAGTTTGAGACCAAGTATTATTCACTTTTTTGAAAATATAAACAATACCACAATCTGCTGTATTGCTAGTTCCTGGTTGAACTCTTGTTTCGCTAGAAGCGCCGACTACTAACGTGCTATCGTCTATGTCTAAACCATCTCCAAAATCAGCATAAGCAAACCTTGTGCTTGGAACTATTTTTTGTTGTAATATGAATTGTCCCATATTATTGCTTTCGAAAACGTAGACCGCTCCAGCAAAATTTAGGGTATTATTTCCATTAGCATCTTCTTTTTCACCTCTAGCACCAATAGCAAGAGTGTTTCCAAATAGAGAAATTTCAGAGCCAAAGAAATCATTTGAGCTAGGTTCTGGATTATCAATACCTTGATTATAGGTTACATTACCATTGTTGTCATAATTGTAAACGTGAATTTTACCACTTCTTAAAGCATTAACATTAGTGTATCTATGTTCTATTTCGCTTATAAAAATTTGATTATTGGTTAAATAAACTCTAAATCCAAATAAGTGATTAAGCTGTCTTGTGGGTGCAAAAATTTGATTGACCAATTCCCACTGGTTTATAGCAGAATTATATTTATAGAGGAAAACAGCACCAGCGCTCTCTACAGTCGGAAAACCATTAGCACTATCATTATATTTATATCTAGGTGCTCCCACAGCTATAAAATCACCATTAATTTCTACTTCACTGGCATAATTATCATAAGATTCAAGGAATGGTGCTTTTAGTTTTTGTTCAAAAATGAAGTTACCGCTAGAGTTTTTTCTAAAAACATATGCAGCACCAGTATTAGGTTCGCTAACTGTACCATCAAATATATCTCCTCCCACTAAAACTTCACTTTGTATATCTACAGCCCAACCAAAACGGTCATTAAATGAGCCATCAGGTGCCATAATTTTTTCATTAAAGGTTGAACTTTGTGAATAGGTAATTATTGATATGCATATAAGGATGAGGGTGGTTATTTGTGTTTTCATAGGTATTAATTTATTATAGTGAGATTATAGGTTGCTATATTCCCAAAAAAATTGATAGGTTGAACTAGAGTTATTGTAAGTTCTTATCATATCTGCTGCTATTGGATAATCGCTTTCTAGTAAATAATTGAATGAATATGTTAATGTCTCGCTAGAATTATTAGAATATGCAGTTATATCTATATTGGAGAGATTGTTTTCGTTAATGTAATAGAGTCTAAAATAAACATAGTTGCTAATACTAATAGTAACCCAATAATTAGGATTTAAATCCTGTAGGTCTACCCAAGTTACATTAGTATTCATTCCTGTTTGGTTGTATAACTCGTATAATGGGTTTATAGAAGTATGGTATAATAGGTCTACATCTTGCCTTACGATGTAAGATGAATTTGTGCCATTGGTATACGAGTTTACGACTCTAACAACTTGCCCTTCATTGTTGTATGTTAATGTGTATTTTTCAATATTAGAATTGTCGCTATTCGTTTCGGTAACTTCTGTTAGCTGGTTTTCAGTGTTATAAATTAAATTTCTCTGTATGGTCAGTATTGGGTTACCTGTTAATGAGTGAAGTATTACAATATCTTGTCTGGTTAATTGATTCTGGATATTGTAAATTAAGGTACAACTTCCCTCTTCGTTAGTTATTGTTTCTAACCTTCCATTGCTGTCATAAGTATAACTGTTGTTAGAGAAACTTGTGAGTTTATCCTCCGCAAAAATTATTGGTGTTATTGCGTTATTAGAGTTTATAATAGCTTGTGGCTTACCACTGTTTTCATAAGAAATTTGATAGTTTTCTGTATCATTAGAAAAACGCACCAGTTTAGGTGTGGATGAGTTTTGGTTCCCGCCGTCATCATCTTTACTGCAGCCTAGAGTAATGAGTGCTATTAACAATAACGGAAATCTTCTAATAAAAAGTGTCATAATAGAATGGTTTTTTCTATTAATGACAACTTTTACAAAAGGTAAACGTGGTTAATTCAATTTTTTTAAAATTATTTCTGCAGTCTTGTGCTTATAAGCTTTCTTGTTTACAATTTCCTGTAACAGAGTTTTACCTTTTTCTACGTTATTAGCTTTGAGGTAAGCTAAAGCCAAATACCAATTACGATGTTGAGATAAGTTATCCGAATATTGTTTATGGCTATTAAGTAATTCTATTGATTTATCTTCGTTGCCTAGTTGTAGTTCACATATAGCTTGGTAAAACAAATAATAAGATGTTGAGGTGGTTTTATATAAATCTGCAAATTGTTCTGAAGCTATTTTGTATTTCTGAGTATCATAATTTCTAAAAGCTATTGCTTTTGGGCTTTCTACTTCATTACTACGAGAATTAGGTACAATAATATTGTCATAAGGTTGAAAATATGCTGCAAATATAGCATCGTTACTTATGGGTTGATTTTGTTTCCATATACCTACAATACTAAGACATATAATTAGAGAAGCGGCAATAGCTATTTTGTAATATTTAGATGTTTTTTTGTTAGCCTGCTGATGTTCAATTTGTTTTAGACGCTCTTTTAAGTCATCTTTTTTTGTAGAAATAATAGCCTTCTTTACCTGCTCTTCTAGTTCAAATTGAGCTCTAAACTTCTCATCTGTATCGAGTAGGTTCTCAAAAACAGTTTTTTGCTCAGTAGTGAGTTTGTCTTCAAAATAAAGTTCTATTAATTTTTTGTGTTCCATTTTACTTTTTTACGAGTTGTTTTAATTTTCTTAAACATCTCGATTTTTGGCTTTTAACAACATCTGTATTGTCATAATTTTCAATAATTTTTATATCCTTGAGTGTTTTTCCTTTGAGGTAAAACAGCTCTAAAATTAGTTGACATTGTTTGCCTAGCTTTTTAAAATTAGATTTTACCAATTGCTCTCGCTCAGATAAAACTTCTGTATCTAGGTTTAGATCTTCTAAGGTAATTTCAGAATTTATAGGTTCATCAATAATTTTGATCTTAGAAGTACTTCTTAAATGTTCATATATTTTAAACTTACCAATACTAAAAATATAGGTTTTTATAGAGCTGGTGAAATGGGTTATTTTACCACTAAGCAAATTTTCATAAAAACTTAAAAATGCTTCCTGGTATATATCAATAAGATCTTCTTCTTTTAAAGAAAATGTTTTTCCAAAAGCCAAAAAATCACTTTTATAACTGGAGTAAAGCTTTTCAAAGGCTTTGTCACTATCCTGTAAAAGTGTTTGTATCGATGGCTCTTTATTCATTAATGTAAATAGGGCAAATAAGTAAACTCAAATTTAGAAAAAACATTTTTATGACGATTTTTATTACAAATGAATGTTTACTTTTTTTAAAAGTTGTCATTAATAGGAAAATGATTTTTCAATAACCAAAACACAAACAAATGAAAATGTTTAAAACAATTTTACTTTTATTATGTATTTCTATTATGCCATCTTGTAGTAGCGACGACTCGAATAATAATCAAGGTGATAATAATTCCTTTTTTACAAAAATAGATGGTGAGGATTTTGATGCTGATTTTGCTTCAGGTTTTGTTACCACTTTTAACACAACTATCACCATATCTGGAAGTGATGGAAATGGTAAAGAAGTAACTTTAATATTTCCTATAACAGCAACAGCAGGCAGCACTTATACAATACAAAGCCTAGATTTTGTAGCTTCTTATAATGCGGATGAAAATGATGTAAGTATGGCTAATTCAGAAGGCTCTATAACAATTACTTCTCACGATACCGATGATAAACGAGTAAGCGGTACATTTAACTTTGTAACAGAACCTGTAATGGTAGGTTCAAGTAATGGGTATACTTTTACAGAAGGTAGTTTTGATGTAAAATATACAGAACTTTAATATTCAAATAAAGAATTGTAAGCCCATGTGCTATTTGATTTTGAGTTAGTCAAATAGTGTTTGGGCTTTATCTTTTTTTACTAAGTTTTTCTATTTTTTTTGAAACTCTAAGAATCTGTAGTAGCAATATAGCACATAGTGCTGCTATAATGGTAAGGATAGCTGTGTAACTTTCTCCTTCAAAAAGTGCTTCAAAATTTAATTTTGTAGCATTAAATATAATTAACCCAATAGCAACAACCGATAAGATTAAAGTGAATATTTTCATAATAAGAATTTAAATTAACAGTGCCTTTATATTATGAGCAAATAACTTCACTGCTATTGCTAACAAAATTACACCAAAAACTTTTCTTATAATGTTAATACCATTAGATCCTATGAATTTTTCAATTTTTGCTGAGGTTTTCAAAACGATATAAATAACTATAACGTTGAATATTACAGCAACTATNATGTTTTCAATATCAAATTCTGCACGTAATGATAATAAGGTTGTTAAACTTCCTGGTCCTGCAATAAGAGGAAATGCTAANGGAAATACAGAAGCAGTAAGGGCATTACTTCCATCNTCTTTATAAAGNGTGATNCCTAAAATCATTTCTANNGCTATAAAAAAGATGATAAATGCACCAGCAACGGCAAACGAATTAACATCGATGCCTATTAAGTTCAATAAACTTTTTCCTAAAAAAAGAAAAAGTATCATAATAACTCCAGCGATAATTGAAGCTTTTTCACTTTGAATATGACCAACTTTTTTACGCAAATCTATAATGATAGGAATGTTGCCAATTATATCTATTACAGCGAAAAGGACCATAAAGGCTGTAAAAATCTGTTTAAAATTTAGTTGCATTTTATGCGCTTTTGAAATTCGGCGCAAAGGTGCGACTTTAATCATGAATTTCCATATTAAATAACCGTAAAGTTTAACTATTTTTGCGGCATGTTTCAACTCGGAAAAACCATTATCTCAGAAGAGATTATAGAAAAGGATTTTGTNTGCAATCTTTCGGCTTGTAAAGGNGCTTGCTGTATTGATGGAGATGCAGGTGCACCTTTAGAAAAAGAAGAAGCNAAAATACTTGAGGATATTTATCCTAAAGTAAAACCTTTGTTACGAAAAGAAGGAATAAAAGCTATTGAAGCGCAAGGAACGTCTATTGTTACCGATTTTGGTGATATTGAAACACCTCTCATTGATGGTGCTGATTGTGCGTATGTAATTTTTGATGAAAAAAACACGGCACTTTGTGCTATTGAAGAAGCTTATAACCAAGGTGAGATTGATTGGAAAAAACCTGTGTCGTGCCATTTGTACCCAATTCGTATAAAGGACTACACAGAATTTTCAGCAGTTAATTATGATAAATGGGAAATTTGTGATGATGCCTGTACTTTGGGTAAAGAACTTCAAGTACCTATTTATAAATTTGTAAAAGAAGCNTTGATTAGAAAATTTGGGGAAGACTGGTACGCTGAGCTAGAAAAAGTTGCAGAAAAGATGAATCAATAGCTTTAGTTCAGCGGTTTTACTATTTACTTTTTTTGATAGGTATTTTTAAAATCACTTTAGTTCCTGAAGGCTTTGTATTTTCATATAGATCTTCAATTTCTAAGCTATAAGAATTAGCAAAAGACTCAGAAAAGTTGGCTAAACGAGCTTTTGTAATATCAATCCCAACAGAATTTCTTTTTAGTTTTTTGCTTTCTTTGATTTCGGCAGAAGCTTTTCTTCCAATACCATTATCTATAATTTCTACAGTTATATAATTAGCAGAAGTCTTAAGAATATTAAGTTCTACTTTTTTATCGTTTGGTTTAGACGATAAACCATGCCATAGTGCATTTTCTAAGAAAGGCTGTAGTACTAAGGAAGGTACTTTAATAACATCAGTATTTATAGAGTCATCTACATGTATTTTAAAATCTATTTGNTTNGAAAAACGTATGTTTTCTATATTCATNTAGAGTTTCATCGTTTCTATTTCATCTTCTAACGAACTCTCTTTTTCTTTTGAGGCCATTAAGATTTTCCTAATCAGTTTAGAGAATTTGTTGAGGTAATAGACTGCATTTTCCTTCTCATTATTGATGATGTAAAGTTTAATTGAGTTTAATGAGTTAAAAATAAAATGCGGATTCATTTGATTTCTCAACATATCTTGTTCAAGTGTTAAAATGCGTTTGTCTCGTTTTAAAGCTTTATTTCTATTGATTATGATTAGAACAATACTGAGTATAACAAGACCGAGAAGTGAAGTCCATAAAATTTTTCTGTTACGCTCTAAACGAAGTCTTACAGCTTCGTTTTCTGAAGCTAACGCTTTTATTTGGTTGTTTTTGTCTTCATTTTCATATTCAATAGCAATGTCATTGACATATTGAAGGTTTTGCTCGGTAAGTATGGTGTTTTCAATTTCAACGGCTTTTTTGTAATACGCTAATGACGACTTATAGTCATTATTTTTTTGGCTAAGTTTTGAGAGTAGCTTGCAAGATTGAGCAATGGATGATCTTAAATTATAATTGGTTGCAATGTCGTAGGCTTTCTTTAGATTTTTTTCTGCTGTTTCTAACTGATTAAGTTCTATCTCTAATTGCCCAAGATTGACATAAGATGAAGCAATATAAAATTTATCTTCCGCCTTTAAAGCTCTGTCCAGTGCTTCGTTAATTATTGGTTCAGCATCTTCATAGTTTTTTTGTTTTAGATAAATACCTCCAATACTGTTGTAGCAAATTACACGACCAATTTCTGAGTCTATTTCATTGTTGTAGCTTAGTGATTTTTCATAGTTTGCTAATGCGGTATCTAAATCGCCTAAGGCTTCTTTGGCATATCCAATATTGTGATAGTTTATAGCTAAACCAAGTTTGTTATTAGCTTTACTTTCAATTTCTAATGACTTTTTAAACTGAATTATAGCATAGTCATACTGTTTTAAGGCCAGATAAATATTACCAATACTGTTTTGTGAAACAGCGATGCTATTTTCTATAGTTTTGGAAGGATTAATAACAGAATAGGCAATTTTAAGTGCTTCGGTATGGTTATCTAATGCAGGTTTTATAAGATCCATACGTCTGTAGGCTACACCAATCATATTGATGCTTATGATTTTTAGTTCAATATTTTTAGCTTTTTCGGCATATGCTTTGGCTTCTTTATGAAGTGAGATAGACTTATCGTAATTGGAAATATTTCTATTAATTATACCAAGAGCATTAAGTGAAAAGCAAATACCTTCATTGTAATCATCAGCTCTAAACTCTTTTAAAGCTAATTTCATTTTAGTGCTGTCTCTTTCAAAACTGCCGAAAATAGAGTCGATTACTTCATATTTTGTAGGTTTCTCGTTTTGAATATACTCTAATGTAGTTTCAAAATTAACGTCTTGGGAAAAAGCAACTTGAGAAAATGTAAGTGCTAAAACGAAAATAAATTTATAAACCGATAGACGTCTCATTGACTATAATTTTTCAAGAAAATCAGATTTTCTTTGTCTGGCAACAGGNATTTTTTGATCACTATCCATAATTACATAACCTTCGTTTTTTATAAAAGCTTTAATCTTATTTAGATTGATAACGTANGAATTATGAATTCTAAAAAAATAATGTTCAGGTAAAATTTTATCTATTTCCTTAAGCTTTTTGGTTACCACAATTTTCTTNTGATCTTTTAAAAAGAGNGTACANTAGTTNCCGTCAGATTCAACATAAATGATATCATCAACATCTAGGAATAAGAGTTTTCCATCNGTGTTTATGGTAATACGTTTTTTATCAAATTGCGAATTAAAATTAGAAAGCATNTGTTCTAATTTTGCAGAATTAATNTTNCGTTCGCTATGTTTCTTAATTTTTTTTATGGAATCTTTTAAGTCGTCAGAGTCTATTGGTTTTAAAAGATAATCGATGGCTTCNTGNTTTAANGCTTTAATTGCATATTCATCATAAGCTGTGGTAATNATTACTGCAAAATCAATGTCTTTTAGCTTTTCTAAAAATTGAAAACCNCCAATTGTTGGCATTTGTACATCNAAAAACAAACAATCTGGTGTATNAGATTCTAAAAACTGTAGNGCCTTATTTGGGTCAGTAAAAGAGGCAATAACTTNAATGTCTTTTTTAAAGTTACCGAGCTCCCAAATTAAGCTTTGNATAGCTTTAGGTTCGTCGTCAACAATTACAGCTTTTAACATAGTGAAAACTTTAAAACATAAATATATACATATAATAAATGCGATGCTTATAAATATGTGTATGATGTTTGGTTTTGTGTATAATAAGTTATTTCTGATAGTTCGGAATTTTCCGAAACCAGTTATACAATTTTTTAAACCAATTATACAATGAGGTTGACCAGCGGAGTATATAATTAAGATATTTGCGTAACAATCTATAAAGGGTAAAGTGGGGACTTACCTCTATAGTTTAAGCTATTAATCTGTAAAAGTCGAAATTTTAAGTTTAGACTTTTATGGTGTTAATTTTAAGGATAAGCAATTTCAATGTTGCTTTTCATTAATTTAGTTAGTTATTAGGGAAGAAAAAGAGCGTTTAATTCAAGCGCTCTTTTTTTATTTAACCCTTCTCCTTTTGAAAATAAACTTCATTTTTTTTTGATTAGTAGTTGTCTAAAAGGCATATGAGTTAGAAGTCTAACGAATATTTATGTATAAATAACGATAATTTACTTTGGTTAAGGTTTTGATATATAGCTTTTTTCTATATTGAAAAAATAAACCGTTAGTAAATTATAAAGGAATGGAAGAATTGAATATCTCTGCTGCAAGTCAATCTGGTTGCTCAATATGTAAAACACCTATGGTGTCAGAAAATATTTTTTGTCCAGAGTGTGGCTTTCCCGAAAACGGTACAGATAAAGATGTTGCTCAATTTCATGCACGAAATGCGATGAAAAATAATGAGCATATGGATGCTGATAAAAAAATTAAATCAGCAAGAAACGTACTTTACGTTTTAGCTGGGTTTACTATTGTCTTTGGTATTATATANTTTTTTATTGAGNAAGATNNTGCGATTTTAGTGACAAACGTAATCTTNGGACTTATCTATTTAGTTTTGGGTTCATGGACTACTAAAAAGCCATTAGTAGCTATTTTATTGGGTTTTTTGTTGTATTTAACAGTTATCATTATTTCTGCAATATTTGAGCCTTCATCAATAGTTAGAGGTGTGATATTTAAAATTATTATTATTGGTTATTTGGCTAAAGGAGTATATTCAGCTTCATCTATTAAGAAATAGATTAGCTCTATGAGTCAAATTTGTAATAGCTGTAATACCATTTATCAAGATGAGGCAAAATTTTGTACGAATTGTGGTAAATCGCTTGTAAAAAGAGCTGCCGAAACACGTGCAGAATCATTGAATTCTATCATTGTTTTTTATGTGATTTTTTTGGTATATGCCGTTGTATCTTATTTTTTATACAGTGAATATCCAACAAGTTTAGGTGTAGAGATAGGTTTAGAAAGTGTTTTTGCGCTTCTTGTTATTGGTTTTTCTCTAATAGACTACAAGAATATTTTACGCTTATATAAAATTCCATATGTAAATTGGAAAATCATTTTTTTCTCGTTTATTTTTCCCGTATTTTCTGCTCTAACAGTCTATTTCTTTACGGATTATACTAATTCATTTTTATTCGATTCAGAGACCGATAATTATTATTTAGGATATATTTATTTAGAGAATCCTATGTTTTGGGCTATTTTATTCATAGCTATTACACCNCCAATTTTTGAAGAATTGGCTTTTAGAGGATTTTTATTTAACCAATTGCAAAAAGTAGTTAGCGAAAGAGTAACTATTATTGCAACTGCATTTATTTTTGCCTTGGTTCACTTTTCTTTTATTTCGCTACTTTGGATATTTCCATTTGGAATTGTTTTGGGCTATTTAAGAAGTAAGTACAATACTTTGTGGTATGGCATTATAATTCATTTCATCCATAATTTTTTGGTCTTGATGATGGATTACTATTTTTATAATTCAAGTTTGTCTATATAAAAAAAGCATCCAATGCCGAGTTTTACGGGAGGATGCTTTTTATAAAATTTTACCTTTTATTTCAATGGATTAATTTGCTTCCATTAAAGCAAAGAATTTATCAATATTAGGTAAAAGTATAATACGTGTTCTTCTGTTTTTAGAACGGTTTTCTCTAGTGTCATTATCAACAAGAGGCTGGTAGCTGCTGCGACCTGAAGCAATTAATTTTGCTGGATCTACGTCATAGTCATTCTGTAATTTTCTTACTACAGATGTAGCC
This sequence comes from Flavobacteriaceae bacterium, assembly GCA_002706045.1. Classification (GTDB taxonomy): domain Bacteria; phylum Bacteroidota; class Bacteroidia; order Flavobacteriales; family Flavobacteriaceae; genus Winogradskyella. The sequence continues at coordinate 9,532 of PAJL01000068.1, read as the reverse complement.
CTTAAAACACTAAGATCCCAATTGTCTGCAATTTTCTCAGTACTTATAGTTCTAGAGTCCGTATGACCTTCAACCATTACATCAATACTTTCTTCAGAATTAATAACATTTGCTAACTTCTGAAGTATGTTGTTTGCTTTGTTACTTATTCTATAACTTCCTGTATTGAATAACATTTTGTCTGAGATTGAAATCATTACTACCGTTTCATTAATGTTTACAGCAATGTCTTCATCTTCATTTAAATCTGAAGTGTCCATAGATTTAGCTAAGTTATACTGAACAGCTAAATTCATAGAATCTTTTAAGGTCTTAGCTTTAGCTAATTCTTCTTGATCAACATTCTTTAGAGTCGCAAGCATTTTTCGCTTACTCTCATTAGAAAGTACAGTGCCATCCTCATTGACATCTATTTTAATGTCATTTTCTATTTTAAGACCTTCAACATCATCATTTAGTGAGTTGATTTTAGAGTTGTATTCGTCTACACGNGCTTGGATTTTTGCAAACTTATTCTCTAANTCTTCTTTTTCTANTCTAGTTTTGGTTAGCTCACTTTTAATCTGGCCATTTTCTTCTTGCAAAGCCACATATTTCTTTTTAGAAACACATGAGCTTACTAAGATTGCTGTAACTAAAAGGATTGAAATTTTCTTCATATTGTGTTTTTAGGTTAATTAAATACACTATTATATACGANGAAAGTTTATTTTTAGACGTTGAAATACNTATAATTTTAATAAAAAATGCCTAAGATGATCATCTTAGGCATTTTGNGAAATATATTTTTGAGGAATTTTATTCTTCTTCCTTGTCTTTGTCAATTGTTAAAGTAGCTGGTTTTACAGAACTGTCATGTGCTCCATAATATTCATCCAAAAGATTCATGGTTGCCGTTAATAGGTCTTTAGTTTCTAAAAGTAGACTAAAGTAAAGCGTTGTGTTCTTTGGACTAGATTCTTCGTTGCGTGTGCGTTCTACTTGCTTTTGAATCTTTTCTTTAACAAGTTCAAACACTTCTGCTTTTTTGTCTAAAACAGCACCAATTTTTTCAAATGAACGAGATTCAAATGCATTTTGTGTTGTAGTAAATAAAGCTTCCATACGAGCATCTAAATCCTTAAGCTCTTTAATTTGACTAAATTTTAATTTTTTGTGATTATTGTTGATATGCTTGTGGCTCACTTTAGAAATGTATTCTAAAGATTGAGTCATATCTTGTAAGTAACCTAAAATATTGATGTAAAAGTTACTTGCAGCTAAACTAGGCTCTTCTAAATTTTTAATGAAATAGAAAATGTGATCTCTTAAATCATCTATTTCACTTGAAAGTTTATCTATTTGTCTTTTATTCTTTTTTAAGAGCTTTAAATCCTGAACAGCTAAACCATTAATAGCTGAGGTATATATTCTGTTACCACGTTTTACAACGCTTGCAATGTTTGCGGCACTTTCGTGTATAACACCTTGGGTAGAGCTACTCTCAGCTTTCTCTAGCTGATCTTCTTCTTTCATTATTTTAGAGCTCTTACGGTGCGACAAATAACTTTTTAATAAAAGCANCAGAGCAAGAACAAGAAGTCCAACTAAAGCATATCCTTTTCCGTAGAATAAGATAACGGCCATGATTGCAGCAGCTACAAAAGCACTGAATGCAGTGAAAAACCAACCACCAATAACATTCAAAACACCTGCAACTCTATAAACAGCACTTTCACTTCCCCAAGCTTTATCTGCTAAAGAAGTACCCATAGCAACCATAAAAGTAACGTATGTGGTTGATAATGGAAGTTTCATTGAGGTCGCTATAGAAATCAATACACTGGCAACCATTAAGTTTACAGCTGCTCTTACCAAATCAAAAGCTGGTAAATCTTGAGTTTTAGCTATAACTTTAGGCTTNACAAAACGTTTNTCAGCCCAATTTTTATAGTTTTCAGGAAGTATATTATTCACGCTTTCAGATAAGCCTATCGTTAGTCTTACAATATTTCTTGAAAGGAANTTTGGTTCAAAACGTTCCTTGCCTTCATCTTGTCTNGANAGGTCTACAGAAGTCTTTACNACAGCNTTAGCTTTNCTAGAGAACCAAAGTGTTAATACCATTANAAGTCCAGCAATTAGGAGCAGAATAGGTTTTGTAGGTACTTTTCCNGCTAAACCTTCCATGCTATATTCAGATGGAGATATTCCTGTTGCTAAGTAAGCTTCATACCATTTTTGGTATGAGTCNTATCCAGCCATTGGNACACCAATAAAATTTACCAAGTCGTTACCAGCAAAAGCAACAGCCAAAGCAAANGTACCGATGATAATAATTATNGTATAGATGTTAGATTTCAAGAAGTTGATAGCAACATATGATATTACAGTAAGTACAACAAAACTAATNCCCATTAANGCNAAAGGATTTGAAGTAATGAGTTCAGTNATTTCAGGACTCATAAAAGANGCGTTTTTAACCCCTTTAATAAGTATAAAATACAATATNGCTGTTGTTGCTAAACCACTAAAAACAGCACCATACCATGATGGTTTTTCCTGAAACTTGAAAGTCAATAATAATCTAGATACGTATTGAATTATAGCACCAACAGTAAAAGCAACTACTACAGAGAGTAGGATACCAAGAATAATTTCAACCGCTTTAGCGTCGTTTATGTAGTTGGTTAAATCTAAAATAGTTTCATTGCTATCAGCATAGATTTTTATTAATGCTACAGCAACAGAGGCACCTAATAATTCAAAAACGATAGAAACTGTAGTAGAGGTTGGTAGACCAAGTGTATTAAAAAAATCGAGGAGTAGAATATCAGTAAGCATTACTGCCATGAAAATGACCATAATCTCATCAAACATAAATTCTCCAGGATTAAAAATTCCCTTACGAGCTACCTCCATCATACCGCTAGAGGTCATAGCACCAACAGCAACACCTAAGCTGGCAACAATCATTATGGTTTTAAAGGAGACGGCTTTAGAACCTATAGCCGAGTTTAGGAAGTTAACAGCATCATTACTTACACCAACAACTAAATCTGCTATTGCCAAAAACGCCAAAGCAGCAAGCATATAGATATAAAGGTTTTCCATTTAATTCAAAGCTAAAATTGTACGCAAATTTCTTCTTTTAATTTGAACGTCATGTTAACTAAAGGTTATGTTCTTTGTAAGTCCTTAAAAAAAAGATTAACTGAGAACAATAGTTATTACTAGTATTTAGTGTAATATTATGAAATGTTACGAAATTTTAATTTAATAAAAACNTGAAAAACAAGTNATTAAAACTCTTATGTTAACTTAATGTTATGTAATTGTTGTTTAAATGTAAAATTAATGTTATGTTTGTAAGGTTATTATTAATTAAAGCCCAAATAGTTATGAGAAAGATAGTAATATTTTTGATGATGTTGAGTGTTGGTTATACCTACGCACAAAAAGAAAGAAGTTTGAAACTAAATAAAGAAACAAACTTAATTGAAGTGACTTATTACCACGACAATGGTAATGTAAGTCAAACAGGTTTTTATACAGCAGAGGGTAAGTTGCATGGAGATTGGTATGCTTATGATACTGAAGGAGAAAAAACAGTCTCTGCAAAGTATGACAATGGAAATAAAGTAGGGAAATGGTTCTACTGGAACAATGATTCTCTTAAAGAAGTAGACTACAATAAAGGTGCTATTGCATCAGTTAGCGAATGGACAGAAAGCAGAACGATAATAGCTTCTAATTAGTCAGATTGAAATTGAAATAAGATTTTAAAAAAGAAAAACCCGCCTCATTTGAAGCGGGTTTTTTATTTATAATAAAATTTATTCTTAGTTGTTAATCCAAGAGAAATCACCTGAAGTGGTTGTAGAAGAAGCATAAGAAGCAGCTTCATCTGCATTAGCTCCATCCGCTTGAACGTTAGAAGCAGGCGCATTGTCTCTAAAATCAAATTGTGTATCAAAACCAGTTAAAGTTAAACCGTTTATGGTACAACCAGAGTTGTTTTTAATTTGAATACCTGTTCCACCAGTAGAAGAAACAGCTGTAAAGTTAACTAGAGTAGGGTTGTTGTTAGGACCATCAGCCTCAATTGCAGTAGAGAAACCAGCAATTGTTAAGTTGATATAAGCATTAGTTAAAGTACCGTTCCAACCTTCAGTCCAGTCAACAGCATCATCCTCTAAGTTTTCAGCATAGAAGTTAGTAACGCTAACCGTACCACCAAAGAACTCAACACCATCGTCAGCACCTTCAATAACAGCAACGTTATCGATAGTTGTACCAGAACCAACAGCATAAAGAGTTAAACCATTAAACTGAGAATCAGCATTGATTTGAGCACCAGTATTTCTAAGGATTAAATAATCGATATTACCAGAAGAATCTGTATCGTTAGTACCACCGTACACTAAACCACCAACTTCAGCGATAGCGTTAACACCTTCACTAGTAGTAGCATCACCACAAAGTAGTAAACCACCCCAAGCTTCACCATCGTTAGAACGCATAACAACAGGGCTAGAAGCATCACCTTGGATGTCAATCATACCACCTTTTAAAACAGCGATATAGTTAGCAGTACCAGAAGCAGAAACGATTTCAGTTCCAGCAGGAATAGTTAAAGTAGCACCACTGTTTACTAATACAGGACCGCTAACAGAATATTGAACAGTAGGATCTAGTGTAATACTAGCAGTAATATTTGCAGGTAAAACACCATCTTCATTAATACTAGCGTTTGTTACCCAAGTAAAATTGCTAGCGTTGTTGTTTGATGAGTTGTATACAGCGTCATCTGCAGTATCAGCATCAGCACCGTCAATTTGTAAGTTAGAAACAGGAGCGTTATCTCTAAAGTCGAAAGTAGTTTCAAAACCAGTTAAAGTTAAACCATTTATTGTTGCACCTGAATCATTTTTGATTTGAATTGCAGTTCCTCCAGTAGAAGAAACAGCTGTAAAATTAACTAAAGTAGGGTTGTTGTTAGCACCATCAGCTTCAATTGCCGTTGAGAAATTCTCAAGTGTGTTAACTACATAGGCATTAGTTAAAGTACCATTCCAACCTTCAGTCCAGTCAACAGAATCATCTTGATTGTTTTCTAAGTAAAGGTTGTTTGGAGAGACAGTACCACCAAAAAACTCAACGCCATCATCAGTTCCATTGATAATAGCAACATTATCGATAGTTGTACCAGAACCAACAGCATAAAGTGTTAAACCATTAAACTGAGAATCAGCATTGATTTGAGCACCAGCATCTCTAATAATTAAATAGTCGATGTTACCAGAATCATCTGCATCATTTGTTCCACCGTAAGATAATTGACCAACTTCCGCAGTTGCATTAGTTCCTTCAGTTGTAGTTGCGTTACCACAAATTACAAGTCCACCCCAAGCACCAGCAGTACCATTAGATTTCATGATAACTGGACTATCTGCAGTACCTTGTACATCTATTTTACCTCCTTGTAATACAGCAATGTAGTTTTCTGTTCCAACGTTAGAAGTAATTTCAGTTCCAGCTGGAATAGTAAGAGTCATGTTTGTTGGTACAGTAAGAACACCATTTACAGTATAAGATACTGCTGGGTCTAAAGTTCTACTTTCAGTAAGTGCTCCAGAAAGAATAGATTCTGCTCCTGGGCCACTACCACCGCCATTATCATCATCATTGTTACATGATGTAAATAGCACACCTGTAATTGCTACAAGGCTTAATAATTTACTTAATTTTCTCATCATTGTTAATTTAAGATTTAATTGATTTTTTAAAATTTATAATTAATCGTCAGGGAAGTATTAATTCCTGTTGAGTAAGTCAGTACCGTATCCTTAGAAGGTATTCCTGTTACAGAAGATTGGTTGTTTTGGAATCTTTTAATTGTTGGATTCAATAAATTTTTTCCTGTAAAACCAATGCTCCAGTTGTCGTTGATTTCTTTATTGAAAATAAAATCTAGAACAACTACACCTTTTTCTACGATTTCCCCATTGAAAAACACATCAGGTTGACTTTGGTTTCTTGGTGCACCTAAAGCATATATTCTATCAGATGCATAGTTACCAGATAGTGTAAATTCGTAAGGGTATTTTTTTCCTGTATTAAATGTAAGAGCTACGTTTGTTATCCAGTCTGAAGCACCTTCTAAACCAACTTCTTCTTTATTTCCATATCTGAATGTACGTGTAACTTGACCATCACTGTTTCTTTCTACTTTAAGATCTTGGACATGATCTAAGTAAGAAACATTTCCTGTTAATTTTAAGTTTGGAAGAGAGTCTTGTTTTTTGATGATGTATACTCTACCTTCTAGCTCAGCACCAATTACTGTAGCTTTTTCACCTGTATTGAAATATGAGAATACGCTTCCATCAGCTCCTAGACGTAATGTTTTATTTATAGGGTCTTCAATTCGCTTATAAAAAGCAGTAAGAGAAACTAACTCATCACTAGAAGGGAATAACTCGTATTTTAAATCTACGTTTATGTTTTTAGATGCTTGTATATTAGGGTTACCTGCAGTTACTAAACCTTCTGGAGATACATATTCAAAAGGAGCGATTTCTTTAAATTCAGGTAAAGTTTGACTGAAGCTACCAGCTAATCTAACAGCTGATTTCTCACTTAATTCATACTTTAAGTTGAATGAAGGATATAGTCTTTCGTAGTTTTGAAGAGAATTACCAATTCTAGGTTGGAATGTAACTGGGTCAATGTAGTTACCTACATCAAAGTTAACATCAATCTCATCATTCTGATATCTTAAGCCTAATTGAGCAGTAAACTTATCAAATACAGCTACAAAATCTGCAAAACCAGCAAATGAAGTAAGAGTACCATCATAAAAGTCTGGTGCTACAGGGTTGAAGTTTAAAAGTCCATTGTTGAAGTTTTGCTCTGTGAAAATTTCAGATAAACCATCTACAGAAGAAGGGTTCAAAGATCCTCTGGTTTGTTCAACAATACCAAAGAACTGAGAGGTGAAATCACGTTGTTTATTTCTGATGTCACCACCAAAAGTTAATTTATAAACAGCATCACCATCTTCATTTTCCTTAAAAATGATTTCATCTTGAATACGACCACTGTATTCAATATCATTGATCTCTTGAACAGATTTACGCTGTTGAGTACCACCTATAAAAGCTAACTCTATTAAACCTGTGTCGTTAATGAAGTTAAGTTCGTTTCTTATACGGTTAGGCTCATTTGCGTCTACATAGTTAAAACCAGCAGCCCATTGTAAGGTGTTTTTTTCTGAAATATTATGAGTACCAGATAACTGAGTTACAGATAATAAAGTGTTTTTAATATTTTGGTCTCTAACAAATTGAAATCCTTCGTCAGTGTTATCTAATTCTTCAAAACGTTCAGAAGTTCCTTTTCTACCAGCTTCATAAGTTTCTTCAAAAACCTTGTTAACTGCAAAGGTGTTAAAGCTTAATCTGTTATCGCTATTAAATTTATATTGAGCGTTAAACATACCTACGGTACTAACAGTTCTCAACCATCTTACATTATCATTATCTCTAATATAGTCTCTGATGTTACCTTGGTCATATTGTCTAAAGATACCTTCGCGGTATTCGTGTTCAACAGATTGCCCACCACTAAAATACAATCCTAGTTTTTTAGACTCACCAACTTTACCTCCTGCATTAACAGAAAAAGAATGATCAATAGGTGTGCTTAAGGTTTGAGGTTCCCATGATTGTCTGGTTAGAGCATTACCAAGATTATCTGCAGAATATGCTCTAGAGTATACACCTAGAGTAATGTCTTTATTATTGGCAGTTACTTTGAAATTATCAAAAACATCTGCAGCGTTACTATTAAGACCACCGCTTAGGCTAATTCCCAATTCCTTAGATCCAGCCTCTTTAGAGACGATATCAATATTACCAGATGCTTGATCTGCTGAATTTTTTGGAGAGAATGTTTTGCTAATAGATACGTTTTGGATGAATTTTGAAGGAAATAAACCTAAGTCTATATTCTTCTTATCAATATTATCAGACGGTACAGGTAATCCATTTAAAGTTGTGGTAAGATATCTGTCACCAAGACCTCTAACATAAAGTTGTCCAGATCCATCAGATTTAGAAACGCCAGAAATTTTTGCTGTAGCAGCTGAAGCATCAGAAACACCAAGTCTGCTTAGTTGTTCCGCACCAATACTTTCTTTAATTTCAACAGCCTTTTTTTGATCTAATAATAAAGCGACTTCACTTTCTTTTCGTGTTGTAGTTGTAATAACTACTTCGTCTAAACTTGCTGCGCTTGCTCCCATAGGAACATTTACTGTTGTTACTTTTCCAGCAGTAACAGTTACAGGGATCTCTTGGGTTTCATAACCCACAAAGCTAAATACTAATGTGTAAGTACCAGCTTCTAAATCTTGAAATTGATAAAGGCCATCCATATCAGAAGTTGTTCCTTTGGTTGTGCCTTTAATTAAAATGTTTGCAAAAGGTAATGGCTCATCGTTAAAATCTTTGTCGGTTAACTTACCGGCAATTGAACCTGTTTGAGCCACCAAAACTACCGTAAACAGTAGAAAAAATACAGTTGTAAAAATATGCTTGTTCATCAATAAAAATGATATAAATTATCATTGCAAAGAAACGCTGATAATCATTTCTATAGGTTAAACCAAAATTAAACCTCTGTAATAAAAACGTTAGCTAAGTATTAGCTTAACATTAAATATTCGCTTCTAAAGGAAACATTAACTTAACATTGGAAAGCTTTGAGAGTAGTTGATTTTAATTTGAAAATTACTTCTCATTTTATCTATCTTGCACATTCTAAGAATACAGCTATGAATTGGGAACAATTACTCTCCTTAAAACGTTACGGTGATACTAATAAAAGACTAAGAAAAGAACAAGACGAAACACGTTTGGGTTTCGAAGTAGATTACGATCGTATCATATTTTCATCTGAATTTAGAGGGCTTCAAGATAAAACTCAAGTAGTTCCGCTATCTAAAACCGATTTTGTGCACACAAGATTAACGCACAGCTTAGAGGTAAGTGTTGTGGGTAGATCTTTAGGTAGAAAGGTGGGGCAACTGTTACTAAAAAAACATCCTCACTTAGAGGAAGTACATGGTTACAAAATTAATGATTTTGGAGCTATTGTGGCAGCTGCAGCTTTAGCACACGATATTGGTAATCCACCATTTGGTCATTCTGGTGAAAAGGCAATAGGATCCTATTTTAAGGATGGAAATGGTTCTGAATTCAAAATGCATTTAACAGATAAACAATACCAAGATTTATGTGATTTTGAAGGTAATGCCAACGGATTCAAAATCCTTACCGAAAGTAGAGATGGCAGAGAAGGTGGACTACGCTTAAGTTATGCCACACTTGGGGCATTTATGAAATATCCTAAAGAGTCTTTACCAAAAAAGCCAACAAAACATATCGCTGATAAAAAATATGGGTTTTTTCAAAGTGAAAAGGCAATGTTTAAAGATGTTGCCATGGAGCTTGGTTTAGCAAAACGTAGTGAAGAACATATAAGTTTT
>PAJL01000067.1 GCA_002706045.1 Flavobacteriaceae bacterium | reverse complement strand
ACACACAGAGGTTACGACTCAGACCACGAGCGTGTTGTTGGTGACGTTGGTAAAGCTGGAGTTGCTATTGATTCGGTTGAAGACATGAAAATTCTTTTCGATCAAATTCCTTTAGATAAAATGTCGGTTTCTATGACCATGAATGGTGCTGTGTTACCAATTATGGCATTTTACATTGTTGCTGCTGAAGAACAAGGTGTAAAACCAGAACAACTTGCAGGAACCATTCAAAACGATATTTTAAAAGAGTTTATGGTGCGTAACACTTACATTTACCCACCGACTCCATCTATGAAAATCATTTCGGACATTTTTGAATATACAAGTCAAAACATGCCAAAATTCAACAGTATAAGTATTTCTGGTTACCATATGCAGGAAGCTGGTGCCACATGCGATATTGAACTAGCATACACACTTGCCGACGGTTTAGAATATATTAAAACAGGTTTAGCCGCAGGAATGGACATCGATACCTTTGCTCCTCGCCTATCCTTTTTCTGGGCTATTGGCATGAATCATTTTATGGAAATTGCCAAAATGCGTGCTGCACGAATGCTTTGGGCAAAATTAGTGAAGCAATTCAACCCAAAAAACTCAAAATCCTTAGCGTTACGAACACACTGTCAAACTTCTGGTTGGAGTTTAACCGAGCAAGATCCATTCAACAATGTAGCTAGAACCTGTATTGAAGCCTCTGCTGCTGCTTTTGGCGGCACACAAAGTTTACACACCAATGCTTTAGATGAAGCTATTGCATTACCAACAGACTTTTCGGCACGTATTGCAAGAAATACGCAGATTTATCTTCAAGAAGAAACACATATCACCAAAACGGTTGATCCTTGGGCTGGTAGCTATTATGTTGAAAAACTAACCCATGATATTGCTCATAAAGCTTGGGAATTAATCCAAGAAGTTGAAGAGTTAGGTGGCATGACCAAAGCTATTGAAGCTGGTATTCCAAAATTGAGAATAGAGGAAGCAGCTGCACGTAAACAAGCGAGAATTGACTCTGGCAAGGATATTATTGTTGGTGTGAACAAATACCAACTTGAACAAGAAGACCCACTTCAAATTTTGGAAGTAGATAACCAAACGGTTCGCAACCAACAAATAGAGCGTTTAAATAGTATAAAATCTACCAGAAACACTAACGAAGTCAAAGCTGCTTTAGACAAATTGACCTCAGCTGCTAAAACAGGTGAAGAAAATTTACTAGCTTTAGCTGTAGATGCTGCCAGAAAACGTGCTACTTTAGGTGAAATTAGTGACGCATTGGAAGTGGAATTCGGAAGGCATAAAGCACAAATTAAATCATTTAGTGGAGTGTATAGCAAAGAAGTGAAAGACGATAAAAGTTTTAAGAAAGCAAGAGAACTAGCCGACACGTTTGCAGAACAAGAAGGTAGAAGACCTCGTATTATGATTGCGAAAATGGGACAAGATGGGCACGACAGAGGTGCTAAAGTTGTTGCCACCGGTTATGCAGATGTTGGTTTTGATGTAGATATTGGCCCACTATTTCAAACTCCAAAAGAAGCCGCTAAACAAGCTGTTGAAAATGATGTTCATATTTTAGGCGTATCCTCTTTAGCCGCAGGACACAAAACGTTAGTTCCTCAGGTTATTGAAGAACTAAAAGCTTACGGTAGAGATGATATTATGGTGATTGTAGGTGGAGTGATTCCAAAACAAGATTACCAATATCTTTTTGATGCTGGTGCCGTTGCCGTTTTTGGTCCTGGAACTAAAATCAGTGATGCCGCTATTAAAATTTTAGAAATTTTGATTGATTAAAAAATTAATAACTCATTTTTAATGATAAAAAAGCCGAAAACTAAAACAATAAAAAGACTTGCTCTAACAGTTTTAGTTTTCGGCTTTTTGATTTTACACTTTTTTGTTCCTAGACTTATCACGGAGATAAGAAACCCTATTGTTGGCTTAATTAAAAGAAACAAACCTGTCAAAGTTGAATTAGTAGCTGATAATTATTCTGAAATTATACGCAAAGATTTAGACATTACATCTTTCGATAACATAAAATTATCTGCACTTTTAACATATGCTGCTAAAGACTCTGCCAAAGGCACACTTATATTACTTCATGGTATTCGCTCTAGTAAAGATCATTTTTTAGAATTAAGTACTTTCCTTTCAAAAAATGGCTATAACTCTGTTGCACTAGACTTAAGAGCTCATGGAGAAAGCGAAGGTCAGTTTTGTACTTTTGGTGTGAAAGAGAAGAAAGATGTAAAAGCTTTAATGGATTATTTAATCAAAAATGAAGACATTGAAGATATTGGAATTTGGGGACAATCTTTAGGTGGAGCTGTTGCACTTCAAGCTCTTGGATATGACAATCGGATTAAGTTTGGAATAATTGAAAGTACATTTACAGATTACAAAACTATTGTTAATGATTATTTTCATTTAAATACAGGTTTTAGCTTTGCTCCTTTTTCGAATTACCTAGCCAACAGAGCGGCTTCTATTGCAGGATTTGACCCCAACGATGCCAAACCAATAAAATACTGCAGTAATATTACACAACCAATACTTATTGTTCATGGGAATAAAGATGATAGAATTAACATTAAATACGGCAAACAAAACTTCTCTAAAATAAAAAGTTCCGATAAAATTTTCAAAGAAATAGAGTCCGCAAATCACCTTAACGTATGGAAAGTTGGTGGCGATAATTACTTCAATGAAGTCTTGAACTTTATAAATACTTCCACCAGTCCTAATAACTAATTATTTAGTTAAAAAAACACTAAATATTTTTTTTTCAAGTTATTATAATTAAATTCAAAGAATTTTCTTATAAACTATTAATTTAAAAACCATCAATCAATGAAAAAATTATTTTTCGGAGCATTGGTAATATTTGGTTTAAGCACAATATTACCGACACATGCACAAGTTGTTTCAACAACACAACAAGAAACCAATTTAGATTACAACCCCAAAAATCCTATTCCCACAGACCCCAATGTAAAAATGGGCACTCTCAAAAATGGTCTTAAGTATTATGTTCAAAATAATCCTAAGCCAGAAAACAAAGTAGAGTTGCGTTTAGTGGTTAATGCTGGTTCTATTTTAGAGGATGAAGATCAACTAGGATTGGCTCACTTTATGGAACACATGAATTTTAACGGCACCAAAAACTTCAAAAAAAATGATCTTGTAGATTACTTACAAAGTATTGGTGTAAAATTCGGTGCTCACCTTAACGCCTACACAAGTTTTGATGAAACGGTTTACATTCTACCAATTCCTAGTGATGATCCTGAAAAACTAGAAAAAGGATTTCAAATTATAGAAGATTGGGCACACAATGCTTTATTAACTGACGAGGAAATTGACAATGAACGTGGTGTTGTATTAGAAGAGTTTCGTTTAGGCCAAGGTGCCAACGAGCGTATGATGCAAAAATACCTTCCTAAAATGATGTACGGATCAATGTATGCAAAACGCTTACCTATTGGTACAAAAGAGAACTTAGAAACCTTTAAATATGAAAGTTTAAAGCGTTTTTACAAAGATTGGTACAGACCAGACCTAATGGCTGTTGTTGCTGTTGGCGATATAGATGTAGAAACTCTTGAGGAAAAAATAAAGTCGCATTTTGAACATATCAAGAACCCTAAAAAACCAAAAGAAAGACAAGTTTTTGATTTGCCTAATCATGAAGAAACATTCGTGGCCATAGAGACTGACAAAGAAGCTCCATTCTCTAACGTTAGAATAATGTTTAAGGACAAGATAAATGCAAAGCCAGATGTAACATATAGTGATTACAGAAAATCACTTGTTGAAAACTTGTTCTCACAAATGATCAACAATCGTTTAGATGAAATAAGAAATGGCGAAAATCCTCCTTTTGTTTATGGGTTTACATATTATGGAGGCACGTATGCTCGTACCAAAAATGCTTTTCAGTCTTCTGCTATGACAAGTCCTACAGGTCAATTAGATGCTTTAAAAACACTTTTGGTAGAAAATGAACGTGTCCGTCAACATGGTTTTTTTGTTGGTGAATTTGATCGTGCTAAAAAAGACCTTATCGCAAATATGGAGAGAGCCTTTAAGGATAAAGACAAAATGGAATCTGAGAGAATTGTGGGCAGATATGTCAATAATTTTCTAGAAAACTCGCCTATCCCAAGTATAGACTGGAGATTTGATTTTATGAAATCACAACTACCAAACATTACTTTAGAAGAAGTTAATGCGCTTATTCAATCTTATATAAAAGAAGACAACCGCGTAGTGATCCTTACAGGTCCTGAAAAAGACGACATTGAAAAAGTAACAGAAAAACAAGTTTTAGATTTATTGGAATCGGTTAAATCTATGGACTTAAAACCTTATGAAGATAAAGAAGTAGCAAGTTCCTTAATTACAAACCTTCCTAAAAAAGGAAGCATTGTTAAAACTGAAACCAACGAAGAACTTGGTACTAAAACACTTCACCTTAGCAATGGTGCAACTGTTACTTACAAAATAACTGATTTTAAAAACGATGAAATTTTATTTGACGCCTTTAGTTATGGTGGTACTTCACTTTATACAGATGAGGAATACAAAGCCACAGTTAATGCAAATGGCGGCTTAAGTGAAGCTGGCGTAAATGGTTTTAACAAGGTAGATTTAAGCAAAATGATGTCTGGTAAAATCGCTAATGTAAGGTTGTCTATTGGAACCTATAGCGAAGGTTTTTCAGGAAATACTACACCTAAAGATTTAGAAACCTTATTTCAGCTAACCCACTTATACTTTACGTCATTAAATAAAGACGAAAAAGCCTTCAAGAGTTTTGCCGAAAAGCAAAAAGCTTTTTTAGGAAACTTATTATCGAGTCCGCAATTTTATTTTCAAGATCAATTGTCTCAATTCATCTATGGCAAAAGCCCAAGATACACAGGCTTCCCTACAGCAGAAGACATGGATAATGCAAATTACGATTTAGCATACCAAAAATACAAAGAGCGTTTTGCTGATGCTGGAGATTTCAACTTTTATTTTGTTGGAAACATTGACGAGAAAAAGTTTGAAGAGTATTGTGCCTCGTATTTAGCTAGCTTACCTTCTACAGGAAGTAATGAAATGTATAAAGTTTCAGATTTTAGACCATTAACAGGTTCGCATGAAAAAATTATAGAAAAAGGAGAAGATCCTAAAAGTTCTGTTAGAATAACTTATCATGGCCCTACAACTTATGATAAAAAAGAAGCTCATGCCTTTAAAAGTTTAGCAGAAGTGCTTTCTATAAAGCTCATTGAAAAGTTAAGAGAGGAAGAAGGTGGTGTATACGGAGCTGGGGCAAGCGCTAGTATTAGTGATATGCCATACGACTGGTACAGGTTTAATATCAGTTTTCCTTGTGGACCAGAAAATGTAGATAAATTAAGAGCTGCTACACTTAAAGAAGTAGACAGATTAATTAAAGAAGGACCTACAGAAAAAGATTTAGCTAAAGTTAAAGAAGCACAAATATTAGAATATAAAGAAGATTTAAAAACTAACAGATTCTGGTTAAACCAACTTAAAGATGCGGATTACCAGAAAAAAGATGCGGAAAATATTTTAAAATTTGAAGAAGCCGTTAATAGTCTTACAGCTAAAGATTTACAAGATGTTGCTAAAAAATATCTAACACAAGGTTATATTATTGGAATCCACAATCCTGAACAAGAATAAACAGATTGTTTGTTCTTTAAAATTAAAAAGCCTCCTATTAAGGAGGCTTTTTTTTATTACAAGAATTAGATTATTTAATCCTCAACGTTTTTATCTTCATTTTTAATATCATATTCCTTAAAGTCTCCACCATTTACAACCGACCATTTATCCATTTCTTTAAAATAGGCCTTAATAGCTTTGTTTACATCTTTAACAGTAAGTTTTTTCACTTTTTCTTCAATTTCTTTTTGGAACATCATATCTCTATCATAGTACAGATTGTTATTAATTGTACTTGCCAATTCTCCATCTTTAGCTCTAGAAACACTCTGAGCTTGTACCCAACCAGCAACAGCATCGTCTAATTCTTGTTGTGTAATACCACCTTTTATAAAACGTGCTATTTCCTCTCTAAAACCTTGCTGTACTTTAGCTTCGTTTTCTGGCGCATAGATCGCATAAATGTACATTCCGGAGTTTTTATCTTCCTTATCTCCATCCACATTAACTCCACCACCAGCTCCATAGCTCACACCATCTTGTTGACGCAATCTTGTAGCGATACGCGAGTTTAAGAAACCACCACCAAACACAGTTCCTGCAATTTGTAAAGCTGCATAATCATCATCGTACTGACTTAATTCAAAATTTAAGAAACCTAGAGTGAACGCATTTTTCTTGTCTGGCGTTTTAATGCTTTCATTAGCTGGATTATTAACCCTAAAAGGATCCTTAATTTCAGAATATGGTAAGTCTGATTTAAAATCAGCGTACTCTTTTTCAAAATAATCCTTTAATTCTTTTTCATCAATATTACCTATAGCTACTAATGTGGCATTATTAGAGATACCATAAAAATCATTATAATAATCTTGAATAGCTTCTACAGTAACATCATTTATTGCCTGAAGCTCCTCTTCCATTGTCATATTATACAAAGGATGTCCTTTTTCATAATTCTGATTAATTTGACCTAATTTCTTTTGAACCAAATATTGAGGTTCAGTTTTGTTACGTTCAATATTAGCTATATCCTGTGTCTTTAACTTATCGAGTTCTTCTTGGTCAAATGCTGGTGTTTTCAGCATTTCTGTCATTAACTTAATCGTTTCCATTAAATTTTCTTTTGTGGAACTTACGGAAGCATAGGTTCTACCATTATTACCACTGAAATAAATACTCGATTTTAATTCACTCAGTTTATCCTCAATTTCTTGTCTCGATTTAGACTTAGTCCCTTTATTAAGCATTCTAGCAGTATAGCTTGCCACATCTCCCTTATTCATTAAGTCATCAACACTTCCGTTTCTAAAAGTAAAGGTGACATTTACCGTTTCGCCTCTATTATCTTTTTGGATGAACCCATACTCAATACCTGTTCCTCCTATTTCACCAGTTTCTAAACGATCTTGAATATTAGCATAAGACACATCAAAAGCTTCACCTGTACTCAACGCTTCTTTACCTTTGTAGTTAGATACTAAATCTTCTAAACCTTCAGTATGCGGAATATCAATTCGCATTGGCTTTTTGGTCGGAATAAAATTCCCAACAGTTCTGTTGGTTTTAATAAAATAACGGCTAAGCGCATTGTTAACCTCTTCTAAAGTTGCATTCTCTACACGATCTCTAAAAATGAACATCAACCTCCAATCTCCAGCACCAATAAACTCACTTGTATAAGTTCCTAGATAGGACGAATTTCTTAATATTTGGTCCATTTGCTTACCTAGATTAGACTTAGCACGTTTTAACTCTTCTTCAGTAATAGGATTATCTCTTAGGCCATCAAAAATATTTAGTAAAGTAGATTCTGCTTCGGCTAATGACTTATCGGAAGGCACATCAACATTAAAGTACATAAATCCTGGCTCTTTAGTAAAAGGTGAAAAACTCCATATTGAAGAAGCTTTCTTACTCTCCACCAAAGCTTTGTACAAACGACCCGAAGGCTGATCGGTTAACACATCTTCTATAAGCGCTAAATAGGCATAATCTTCATGAGATCCTGCTGCAGTGTGATATAAAGCTGAAACCAATTGTAAATCTCCTACTCTACTGAGCTCAACTCGTTTTTCACCATCTTGTGGTGGCTCTACTGTTGGCACATCTTTTAAAGGTGTTTCAGGATTTTTAATACTACCGAATTTCTTTTGGATTAAAGCCAAGGTTTTATCCTTTTCAAACTTTCCCGTTACCATTAATACAGCATTATCCGGACGGTAATACTTTTTATAAAAATTCTGAAGGTTTTCTATTGGCACACGTTCAATATCGGATTTATTTCCAATTGTAGACTGTCCGTAATTATGCCATAGAAAGGCAGAACTTATAACCTTCTCCATCAAAACACCTGTTGGAGAGTTCTCACCAGATTCAAACTCATTTCTCACTACGGAAAACTCAGATTCTAAATCCTTTTTTGCGATGTAAGAATTCACCATTCGGTCGGCTTCCAAGTCTAATGCCCAATCTAAATTTTCGTCAGTAGCATTAAAGGTTTCAAAATAGTTTGTACGATCGTACCAAGTAGTACCATTAGGTCTCGCACCATGAGAAGTTAATTCCTTTGGAATATCAGGATGATTTGGGGTGCCTTTAAAAACCATATGCTCCAAGAGGTGTGCCATACCTTTTTCACCATAACCTTCATGTCTAGAGCCGACTTTGTAGGTAATATTAACGGTTATGGTCTGAGATGAGTTGTCTGGAAACAATAAGACTTTAAGTCCATTATCCAAGACATACTCTGTAATTCCCTCTACGGAAGCTGTTTGTTTCAGCTGTGCATTTATGCCAAATGACATTAAAAATAACACAACCAGTACTAGTGTAGTACGAATGTTTAATTTCATGATTGATAATTTTTAGAATTGTTATAAAGTTAAAAATTCAAATTTAAAATGATGTTAAAAAATTGACTATTAGAGCATTTAACAAAACTTTTACGAGTTCTAGTAAGCATCATTCTCAATTCTTAAAAAAAGATTTAGGCTAAAAACCATTTTTTATTAATAATAAAACCAACTGTTAACAACTTCGATTTCCTAAAATGATAAATAATCGTATTTTTAAACCCTTAATAAACCAAATCATTTAATGGGTAAAATCATTGCAATTGCTAATCAAAAAGGTGGTGTTGGTAAAACAACAACCTCAGTAAATTTAGCTGCTTCCTTGGGAGCTCTAGAGAAAAAAGTCCTACTTATAGATGCTGATCCTCAAGCCAATGCCAGTTCTGGTCTTGGTCTTGATGTAGACACGGTAGAGATTGGCTCGTATCAGGTATTAGAACACACACTAACTGCTAAAGAAGCTATTGTAGCTTCTAACGCTCCAAACGTTGATGTCATACCTGCACATATTGATCTTGTTGCTATTGAAATTGAATTGGTAGACAAGGACGAACGTGAGTATATGCTTAAGAAGGCTATTATTGACTTAAAATCTGAATACGATTATATTCTAATTGATTGTGCACCTTCTTTAGGTTTATTAACACTTAATGCTTTAACAGCATCTGACTCAGTTATTATTCCAATTCAATGTGAATATTTTGCACTAGAAGGTTTAGGCAAACTGTTAAATACTATTAAAAGTGTACAGAAAATACATAACCAATCGTTAGACATTGAAGGTATGCTACTGACCATGTATGATTCGCGATTGCGCTTATCTAACCAAGTTGTTGAAGAAGTGCAAAAACACTTTAGTGATATGGTTTTTGACACTATTATTCAACGTAATGTACGTTTAGGTGAAGCACCAAGTTATGGAGAAAGTATAATCAACTATGATGTAAGCAGTAAAGGAGCAGTAAANTATTTGAATTTAGCCAAGGAGTTGATAAACAAAAATGAAAAGTAAATGGCGAAGGCAACGAAAAANCAAGCACTAGGACGAGGACTTTCTGCTTTATTGAAAGACCCAGAAAATGATATAAATTCTGCTGAAGATATTAACGCAGATAAAGTTGTAGGTAATATTGTTGAANTAGAAATTGACAGTATTGAGGTTAACCCTTTTCANCCTAGAACNAATTTTAATGAAGAAACACTACGNGAATTAGCGTCGTCAATTAGAGAACTTGGTGTTATACAACCCATAACGGTTAGAAAATTAGCGTTCAACAAATACCAACTGGTATCTGGTGAACGCCGTTTTAGAGCTTCTAAATTAATTGGTCTAGAAGCTATTCCTGCCTACATCCGTATTGCTAACGACCAAGAGTCTCTTGAGATGGCTTTAGTTGAGAACATTCAACGTCAGGATTTAGACCCAATAGAAATTGCTTTATCTTATCAAAGACTTATTGATGAAATCAATCTAACACAAGAACAAATGAGTGATCGTGTTGGTAAAAAACGTTCTACAATAGCCAACTACTTACGCTTATTAAAATTAGATCCAATCATTCAAACAGGAATGCGTGATGGTTTTATAAGTATGGGACATGGTAGAGCCATGGTAAATATTGAAAGCCAAGTGGATCAGTTAGAAGTTTATGAAAAAATTATTAGTAATAAACTATCTGTTAGAGCAACAGAGCAATTAGTTAAAAACTTAAATTCTGAAAGTCCTGAAAAAACAGAATCTACACCTACAGAAGTTCCTAAACATATTAAAAAAGGAATAAAAGAATTCTCTGAATACTTTGGACATAAAATAGACGTTAAAATGTCTAAGAATGGTAGTGGTAAAATCTCTATTCCATTTCATTCTGAGGAAGATTTTAATCGTATTAAAAAATTAGTACAAAGTGCCAAATAAACATGTTTTCACTGTTTTACTGTGTCTTTTTTCAGTATTCTATGCTTTTTCACAACAGGAAAAAGTAAAAGATAGTCTTGGTTTAACTAATGAGGTTGTTGTTCTTGAGGAAGATCTTGTTACCAAAAAAGAAATTGATCCTTTAAGACCTTCTAAAGCGGCTTTTTATTCTGCTATCTTACCTGGTTTAGGACAAGCCTACAATAAAAGATATTGGAAAATCCCACTTGTTTGGGGTGCTATTGGTACTGGTATTTATTTCTATGTTAGAAATGACAAACAGTTCGACCGCTATAGAGATGCTTATAAAAGACGTTTAGCTGGTTTTACAGACGATGAATTTCAAAATGTTGTTTCCGACGAAGGTCTCATTAGAGCACAAGAACAATTCNGAAGAAACAAGGAGGTTTCCTTATTGGTTACTTTTGGTCTATACGCACTAAACATCATAGATGCCAATGTTGATGCGCATTTACTTCAGTTTAATGTTGACGAAAACTTAAGCTTCAGACCACATTACCAATATAATCAGATGGAAAACACATCTGATTTNGGTTTAACTATGAATTTTAAATTTTAAAATGAATATAGCATTATTAGGCTACGGTAAAATGGGTAAAAGCATTGAAGCTATTGCCATAGACCGTAATCATAACATTTCTTTAAAAGCTACTAGCAGTACAACCGACTTTGATATTTCCACAACAGATGTTGCTATCGACTTTAGTTTACCTTCAACTGCCGTTGACAATATTAAACGTGCTCTTGATGCCAATATTCCTGTAATCTCAGGCACAACTGGTTGGCTAGATAAGTATGATGAAATTGTTTCATATTGCAATTCAAAAAATGGAGCTTTTCTATATGCTTCAAATTTTAGTTTGGGAGTCAATATCTTTTTTGAGATTAATAAAAAATTAGCAGAGATGATGTCTAATTTCACAGAGTACTCTACTGAAATGGAAGAAATTCATCATACACAAAAACTAGATGCACCTAGTGGAACAGCTATAACTTTAGCTGAAGATATTATAAAGCAAACTGAATATACGAATTGGACATTGGACTTTCCTAAATCTAACGAAATACATATTGAAGCCAAACGTATTGAAGGTGTTCCTGGCACTCATGAAATCACTTATAATTCTGAAATAGATTCNATAAGNATAAAGCACACAGCGCACAGCAGACAAGGTTTTGCTATGGGAGCTGTTATTGCNGCAGAATGGATACNAGGAAAAAAAGGCATCTTTAATATGAAAGATGTGTTAAATATTAATGGTTAATGGTTAATGACTAATGTTTAATGAAGAATGACTTAAAGCATAGAACAAAAATCTTTGCGCACAATGTTGTAAAGTTAGCCTCAATATTACCAGATAATTATTTATCCAACCATATAAAAAAGCAACTTATTAGATGTTCTACACCTGTAGCTGCCAATTACAGAGCTACTTGTATTGCTCTGTCTAAGCGTAGTTTTATTTCTAAAATAAGTATTGTTATAGAAGAAATTGATGAAAGTCATTTCTGGCTAGAATTCATTATTGACGAAAAACTCTTACCTTCGAGCAATTGTAAATCTTTGTTAAATGAAGCANATGAACTTACAAGGATTTTTATATCATCAAGAAAAACTGCAAATTTGAACCTTAACAATTAATCATTTGTCATTAGACAATTATCATTTATAAAATTATGAGCTGGACGCAGTGGTTTATTTTTCTAATAGTATTACAAATCATCCATGGTTTAGGCACATGGAAACTCTACATAAAAGCAGGAAGACAAGCATGGGAAGCATTCGTTCCTGTGTATAATGCAGTCGTTCTAATGAAAATTATAACGCGTCCTTGGTGGTGGGTTATTTTAATGTTTTTACCCATTGTAAATCTTATCATGATTCCAGCTGCTTGGGTAGAAACTGCAAGAGCTTTTGGCAAAGATTCTAAAGTAGATNCGCTTTTGTGTATTGTAACTTTAGGNTTTTATTTATATTATTTGAATTANGCANCTGATGTTCAATATATCAAAGACAGAAAGCTAAAACCAANGACATCAACTGGCGAATGGATNACCTCTATCCTATTTGCTATAGTTGCTGCTACAATAGTACATACTTACTTTTTTCAACCGTTTGTTATTCCATCTTCATCTTTGGAAAAATCACTNTTGNTTGGCGACTTTTTAATNGTAAGTAAAATTCATTATGGNGCAAGAACACCNATGACCACTGTNGCTGCACCAATGGTACATGATACNATTCCAAAGTTAGGTNTNAAGTCTTATTTNTTCAATGATGAATATGAAAAACGTAANACATCNTGGATGAATAAACTACAGTTACCATATTTCAGATTNCCTGGTTTTGAAGATGTAGAGCGNAANGANATTGTAGTGTTCAATCAGCCTGCAGATACGCTTCTGGATATGAATAAATTTCAACCTGATCGTAATTACTACAAGCCAATAGACAAGAAAACCAATTTAGTAAAGCGTTGTGTTGGTTTACCTGGTGATTCTCTCGAAATAAAAAATGGTTACGTTTTTATAAATGGAAAGCAAAATGTACTTCCAAATAGAGCTAAGCTTCAATTTTCTTATGATATTACATTAAAACAACCTATTAGAAGTCAAGGCGAACAAATTAGATTTTTTGAATTATTAAAGAAATTAGGTATTACTGATGGAGCTGGATTAAATAATGATGGTACCTATAGAATTTTTGCAGCAACAGAAGAGGCTATAAATCAGTTAAAAGTCCAACCAAACGTTGCAAGTACAAAACCTGTTAGAAGAGCCTCTGGAGAAAGAGAAAACATCTTTCCTCAAGACCCTAGTTACAATTGGAATATTGACAACTTTGGATCCATTTGGATTCCTAAAAAAGGTGAAACGGTTAAATTAACTTCTAAAAATCTACCGCTTTATAAACGTGCCATATCAGAATATGAAGGTAATACTGTAGTTACTAGAGGAAATCAGATTTTTATAAATGATGAACCTGCTACCTCATACACTTTTAAACAAGACTATTACTGGATGATGGGTGATAATAGACACAATTCTATTGACAGTAGATTTTGGGGGTTTGTACCTTACAATCATATTTTTGGTAAACCTGTATTCATTTGGATGAGTATTGATGGTATAAACGACGGTATAAAAAACTGGAGTTTCAGATGGGACAGAATCTTTACTACTGTAAGCGGAAATGGTGAACGCACCTCTTATTTCATTCCTTTTATAGTTGTTGTTTTAGGACTTACCTTTTTCAACAAATGGAGAAAGAAAAAGAAGGCCAAAGCCTAAACCTTATTTCTAAACCAAAAAAGACAAGATGAGTTGTCTTCTACATCCTACATATTTTCCTAATGTCGCTCATTTTGTGGCTATGGTTAATTCTGATGATGTTGTTTTTGAAGTCTGCGATAATTATCAAAAACAAAGCTTTAGAAACAGAGCGGAAATATATTCAGCTAACGGTAAACTGGCATTAACTGTTCCTGTGAGTTACACTCAAAAGAATAGGCAGCTCTACAAAGATGTTGCCATAGCTAACGACGGATTATGGCAACAACAGCATCTTAAATCTTTACAATCGGCTTATAGTATGTCACCTTTTTATGAATACTATATTGATGATTTAATGCCTTTGTTTGAGAATCAATTCGACTTCATATTAGACCTAAATTTGAATTGTTTTGAAATATTAAAAGAATGCCTTCAATTAGAAATCAACGTAACCAAGACTAAAGTTTATGAAAAAGATCCAGATCAAGTAACTGATTTCAGAAACTTAGTCAATAGAAACTATAAAGCAGAGACACTTTCACCCTACACTCAAGTTTTCACTGATAAGCACGGGTTTATAAATAACTTGAGCATACTAGATTTGTTATTTAATGAAGGTCCCAATACAGAATTGTATCTACAAAAACAAAAGCTTTAATAATGTTTCAATCTACAATTCATTATGGTATCCATTTTGGATTGCCGCTTTTGATAGCGGTATTATTTTTCAGAAGCTTTTGGCTGAAAGCTTATGGCATAATGCTTTTAGGGATGCTAATTGATTTAGATCATTTACTTGCAAATCCTATTTTTGATTCCAACAGATGTAGTATCAATTTTCATCCGTTGCATTCATATTACGCCATCGTTATCTATTGCTTATTACTCATTCCTAAAAAAACTAGATTATTAGGCATTGGACTAATCATTCACATATTAGCTGACACAACAGATTGCCTATTAATGTGAATTAAAGTTTGAGCGTTGCTTTAATTGGGTAGTGATCTGAGAGTTTTACATCATAGGTTTTAAAACCATTAACTGTAAAATCTTTATCCACTAAAATAAAATCAATGCGTAAGGGAAAGAATTTGAAATCGAAAGTTCTACCAAAACCATTACCAGCTTCTTCAAATGTATCTACATAGTCTTCACCTTTTATCTCTTTATAGATGTAAGAATATGCCGTGTTATTAAAATCACCTGTTATTATGGTCTTGTATTTACATTTGGATTTATGATCTAAAAACAATTCCACCTGTTCTTGTTGAGCTTTAAAAGTTGCTCCAACTTGCTTAAATAAATGACTAGAAGTTTCTCGTTTTAGATTATCTACATCTGTCCTAATACCAGCAGATTGTAAATGTAAAGTATAAACCCTAAGTGTATCTTTCCCTTTAACTACATCTACAAAAATGGCATTATTATATGTGTTTTGAAATTCTAATGAACCTGAATTTATAATAGGAAATTTCGAAAATATAGTCTGTCCACCTTTCGCATCTTTTGTATAAGTTGCATTAAAATTATAATAGCCATCAAGATTTTTTATCGGGTTTTTTCCTCTACTATATTCTTGAAGGCAAACAATATCTGGTTTATCTGTTTTAATAAGCTTTACAATATCCTCTTTTACATGTATATTAGGCAACCAACCGAATCTATTGAACAACCTAACATTAAATGTCATCACAGAAAAATCATCCGAGTCTTTAACATTTTTAGAACTAGAAAACTTATACATAGAAGTAATATGACTCCAACCAAGAAGTAGTACAATGAGTGAAAGAAGCAACTGTTTTTTCACCTTAAGCAACCAATACAAGAAAAATAAAAGATTGAGTATTATAAGCAAGGGGACACTAAGACTTAAAACGGATAATGTTGCAAAACTTTTTGGAGGTATGTACGGTAAAATATATGAAATAAGCAATAAAAATGCTGCCAATGAATTGACCACAAAAATTATTTTATTTACAAATTTCAGCTTTTTCATATTAGCTCTTTAAACAAAAATACTGTTACTTTCCTGCTCGAAACAAAAACTCCTTTTCCTCAGCTGTTAAACTCTCGTAGCCACTTTTGCTTATTTTATCGAGAATTAAATCGATCTTCTTTTGTTTATTATACGTATCAAACTCTTGCTTAGTTTTACCAGCCATTTCTGTTTTAGACCTACCTTGCCTTCTATGAACAGTTTTTAGATTAGATTTTGGCTTAAACCAACTAGCGATAGTATCCATCATACGCTCAAAACCTGAGCCAATATCATTTCCTTTTTTTAATTCTAGAGCATAAAAATATCCTAAAAGAGCTCCACCTAGATGAGCGACGTTTCCTCCTTGATTCCATGTAAACAACCCTAGAACATCCATCGCAACTAGGATAATTGCGATATATTTTAACTTTACATTAATCACAAATACCCTTACTTCCGTTTCTGCCATATAGACACCAAGAAAAATTAATAATGCTCTAATTCCTGCAGAAGCACCAACCAAACCTCCTGTATTTTTTAAAAGGGTACTTGGCAAAACATTATAAACAAATAAAAACGCCAAACCTCCTACTATAATACCTAAAAAGTAAATATTTAAAGCCATTTTAGGTCTAAATAAGTTTAGTAACATTCTTGATATGTAGTAAAGAACCAGTAAGTTGAAAAGAATATGAAAAAAATCATAATGCAAAAAGCCATAAGTGAAAATAGACCAAGGCTTCAATAAAAAGTCATAAAAATCCGAGGGAAGTTTAAGTAATGATAATGAATCATTTGTTCTTACAAAAACACCCAACAATGCCCCTATAACAAAGACAATGATGTTAATGACAATAATCTTCTCAAAAACATTAAATCTATTGAATTTATATTTTAGGTTATCAAAACTACTCATTAATTCCAACGGTATTTATCTCTTTCATTTTTTTTCCAGAAATACATTAACAGAAAACCGGTTAAAGCTCCGCCGACATGAGCCATATAAGCTGTATTGCTTGGACTAAATATTGACTTATCTGTTAATCCTGAAAATAAATCTAAAGCTATAATTGCTGGTATAAAGTACTTAGCTTTTATTGGAATAGGTAGAAATATCAACATTAACTTAGATTCTGGAAATAGCATTCCAAAAGCTACCAAGATTCCCATTATGGCACCTGAAGCTCCAACCATTGTAGAATTGAAAGCTCCTACAAAATTCAATAAATCACTACCCAAAACTGAAGACCAATTCTTATCATACATACCGTCATTCAAAACACTTAAAATATCCGATTGTTGAATTCCTGATTCCATTAAAGCCGTTAAACCAGAGTTATATTGAAAATATAAAAACGCAACTTGTATTACTGCTGCTCCCAAACCTGATAAAAGGTAAAATGCTAAAAACTTTTTCCAACCGAAAATTTGCTCAACAGCTGTCCCAAACATCCATAAGGCAAACATGTTAAATAAAATGTGTGTGATACCTCCATGCATAAACATATGAGTTACAACCTGCCAAGGCTGAAACATCTTATTTTCTGGAAAATATAACGCAAACCACTGATAAAAAGCCTCACCATTACCAATTGCCATGGTACCGATGAACATTATCACATTTATAATCAGAAGATGCTTTACTGCATCTGTTATTCCTTGTCTCATATATTACATAAATTTCTTTTCAATATCCTCAACTGCCATTGTGATAAATGTTGGTCTATTAGTTGGTGATACATTAGGTTCTTTACAAGCAAACAAACTGTTTACCATATGCTCTTGTTCTGTTCCGTTAAGTGTTTGTCCGTTTTTAATGGCTAAACTTTTTGCCATAGATTTTGCCAATAAATCTGCGGCACTAAAACTAGCGTCTGGCACATCATTTTCAACATCACTAATAAGTTGTTCTAAAATAATAGACACTTCACTTTCGGGTACACCAATAGGCACACCTATTATGGTAACTTCTTTGTTATTTAATTCTGAAAACACAAAACCCGTATGCTCTAAATCTTCTTTTAAATCTTCGATAATTTTAGTCTCATTCGGTGTAAAGTGCAACTGAAGCGGAAACAATAACTGCTGACTTGTTGCTTCTTTAATAGTTATGTGCTTCAGAAAATTTTCATATAAAATACGCTGATGCGCTCTATTTTGATCTATAACAAGCATTCCCGATTTAAGCGTGCTTACAATATACTTTTGCTGTAACTGAAAGGTTGTCTTTGTTGTTTCTACAGAATTCTCATCAAAAACAGAAGCTGTTTTAGAATCGCTTTCAAAAGTAACTTGACTAAAATCGTCATCTGATCCGTTACCTTTTGACTCTAAACCAACATATAAACTTTCCCAAGATGCCGTAGGTGCTTGCTTAAAAGCACTTCTTTGAGAAGATGATTGCTTTCGCTCTATAGGACTATCATCTACAAACGGATTAAAACTTCTATCTACTTCTATTTTTGGTGCAGTAGCTACTTTATCCTTATAATTATATGGAGTATCGAAACTACTTTGTTGTTCAAAATCCAACACAGGTGCAATATTAAATTGGCCTAAACTGTGCTTTACAGCCGATCTTAAAATAGCATAAAGTGTATGCTCATCATCAAATTTTATTTCTGTTTTTGTTGGATGGATATTAATATCTATCGATTTTGGATCTACAGTAAGATTCAAAAAATAGCTTGGGTGATAACCATCTTTCAATAGACCTTCAAAAGCTGAACTAAGGGCGTGGTTGAGATACGGACTTTTTATAAAGCGCTGATTCACAAAAAAGAATTGCTCTGATTTGGTCTTTTTGGAATACTCAGGTTTTCCAACAAATCCTGAAATTTTCAGGACTTCGGTTTCTTCTTCAACAGGCACTAATTTTTCATTGGTTTTAGCACCAAAAATATGAACCACACGTTGTCTGTAATTCTCTTGTGGCACGTTGAATAACTCACTCCCGTTATGATAAAAAGCAAATGCAATAGAAGGATGCGCCAATGCTACTCGATGAAATTCATCTGTGATATGACGCAATTCTACAGTATCTGATTTTAAGAAGTTACGACGAGCAGGTATATTAAAAAAAAGGTTTTTTACGGCGACTGAAGTTCCGGTTGGAGTTACAGTAACCTCTTGAGAAGTCACTTTGCTTCCTTCGATTTCTATAGCTGTACCCAACTCATCATCTGGTCGTTTGGTTTTCAATTCCACATGCGCAATAGCAGCAATACTAGCTAATGCTTCACCACGAAACCCTTTTGTATTCAATTGGAATAAATCCTCAGCAGATTTAATTTTTGAAGTTGCATGACGCTCAAAACACAGTCGCGCATCAGTAACGCTCATACCTTTGCCGTTATCTATGACTTGAACAAGCGTTTTTCCAGCATCTTTTATAATTAATTTAATTTCAGAAGCTTCGGCATCAATTGCATTTTCCAAAAGTTCCTTAACAACAGAAGCTGGTCGTTGTACCACCTCACCTGCCGCAATTTGGTTAGCAACATGATCTGGTAAAAGTTGAATAATATCTGTCATTAGCTATTGGGCAAGAAAATAGAAAGGTCGAAACCAATGATAAGCAAGAATAACAACACTAAAATGCCGACAATAATAAGAACACGTCTGTTAACGTTTTCATCTCTATTATGATTATAATCATCTATGGCTGCGTTAAATTTCCCCTTAAGACCTTTTGCTGGATTTACAGTAGTTCTGTAATCATCAAACTTATGTTTTAGCTCATAAGGATTTCCATCGCCTTTATAATAACGAGGCTTATAATTAAACTTCTTATGATTATAATGAGGGAGATAAACACCCTAAATCACTCTATTTTACTTCCTCAAAAGTAGGCAAATCTATCAATTTGCATATTAGGAAAAAGCAATATAAACTA
>PAJL01000066.1 GCA_002706045.1 Flavobacteriaceae bacterium | reverse complement strand
TCTTCTTTAGGGTCTGTGGATTGCAATGTGTATTTTTTTCCCATGCCCATATCCATCAACATTAACATCTGTTTTTTAGAACCATCCATAATAATCACCATATCTCCAGTCATTGGTGTTGATGATTCATTTCTAGATTTATCACCTTTAAAATATGTTGTTGCTGTTGTTTCGCCCATCATTTGTAACTGAGCGTTGATTTGTTCATTATCGCTAGACATAGATTGTTTGAAAGTAAGCACTCCTTCATTAATTTTTTCTTGTGCTACACCTATAAAACTTAAGACTAATGCAAAACTTATAAATATTATTTTTTTCATTTGTTTGTTGTTTTTTTATAAAAAATAACCTCACCAATAATAGTGTTGGCAAGGTTACTTCATTATTTAATTACTAATGTATATTATAATTCTAAAAGACCATTTGTCTTTTTAACTCCTTCTGCACTTGCAGCCATATGCTCTTTTTCAGCATCGCTTAATGGTACATCTACAATACTTTCGATACCATTTTTACCTAAAACAACTGGCACACCAATACAAAGATCACTTAATCCGTATTCCCCATCTAATAACGTAGAACAAGGGTAAATTTTCTTTTGGTCGCAAGCAATCGCTTGTACTAAACCACTAACAGCAGCACCTGGAGCATACCAAGCAGAAGTACCTAATAATTTAGTTAATGTAGCACCACCAACTTTAGTATCTTCTTTTACTTGCTCAAGACGTTCTTCTGATAAAAATTCAGTAACTTTTATACTGTTTCTAGTCGCATGAGATGTTAATGGTACCATACCTACATCACTGTGACCTCCGATAACCATTCCGTCAACATCACTAATTGGTGCTTCTAAAGCTTCAGCTAATCTGTATTTGAAACGTGCAGAATCTAAAGCTCCACCCATTCCTATGATTCTATTTTTAGGAAGATCTGTAGTTTTATGAACTAAGTAAGTCATTGTATCCATCGGATTACTTACTACAATGATAATAGTATTTGGAGAGTGCTCTACTAAATTAGCAGAAACAGTTTTTACGATACCTGCGTTGATACCTATTAATTCTTCACGAGTCATTCCTGGTTTACGTGGAATACCAGAAGTAATTACACAGATGTCACTATCTGCAGTTTTAGAATAATCGTTTGTACTACCTGTAATTTTTGTATCAAATCCGTTAAGTGAAGCACATTGCATAAGGTCCATTGCTTTACCTTCTGCGTATCCTTCTTTAATGTCTAAAATTACAACTTCTGAAGCGAAATTTTTAATAGCAATATACTCGGCACAACTTGCACCAACTGCTCCAGCTCCAACTACTGTTACTTTCATGTTTTTATATAATTTTTTATTGTGAAACTAAATGTATTAATAGCAACAAATTTACAAATAAAATCCCTGTAAAAGAAGAAAGCACAAGAGTATATCTTGTGCTTTTCAATATTTAAAAAATTATTTTTTCTGACTATCTAAATCCAAAATTAATACCTACTGAAAAAGCATCAAATTCTGAAAGATGATATTCTGCATTCAATCTGAAAAATCCTAGTTTTAATTTTGTCCCGATAGTTCCTCTGACAGCTGAAACCTCACTAGAAACTGAAAACGGATCTGTAATCGTTTCAGTTGTTAAAACATTATTTGTTACTCTATAGTTACCTTTTAAATCAGATTCTGCTTTTCCGCTAATATATCCTAAACCACCATAAAAATTAATTACAGGCATTTTGGTTGAAGCTATAAGCTGAAACAACCATGTATTAGTACTATTTTCCAATTTCTGATTTTCACCATCAATTCCTAATGATTCAGTTAAATCGTAGGAACCATCTAAATGATTATAAGCTACCAAACCAGAAATTGCCACTGGCCAAATTTTATCTGCTGGCAACCAATCTGTAAATTCTATTTGTAAACCTGCACCATACATACTTATATCAACTTCATCAGTTTCTACCTTAGGAACAAAACGTGCTTTTAACTCTAAACCACTACTTATACCAATGGCACCTTGTATAAAGGCTGTCGGAAGCATATTAGCACTTTGATCACCTATACCTTGCGGAAGAGTAATTTGAACGGTTCTTGGTTCATTTGTTATTGGGTCATTAAAAATAGGATCATCGTATTCAACCTCTATAACAATATCTGGATTATTTTCGCCTAAAACGGATGACACATTCTGAGCACTTGGACCTGTTAAAAATTGCACGTTATTATAATCTGCCGTGTTCATGTAAAAAGTTTTGTCTTCATCTTTTACCAAAGAAGCATTTGCTATTACCGAAATCTCAAAACCACCTAAGGGCTTTACTTTTGCCGAATTAAACCAGTTAGCATTCATACTGTGCATAATACCATTAGTACCAGGAGCCAGATAATCTTTTGCGAAACGTTGCGCATCATCTATACCTGCGGCAAGAAGAACATCTATATCGTTTTGCGCACGAGTTAATAAGCTGGTTAAAAAAACTATTGAAAATAAAATTCTTTTTTTCATTGGAATTAAGTTTAAATGTTAGACAAATATATTAAAACAACCTTAAATAAACGCTTTATCGGTATAATTTGTATTTTAACGATATTTAAGTGTATAAAAAAAGCAACTACATTATTAACGTAATTGCTTTAAGTTTAGTTTTAAAAAATTCTATTTATGCATCAATATTAGCATAGATAGCATTCTTTTCTATAAATTCTCTACGTGGTGGCACCTCATCTCCCATTAACATTGAGAAAATACGGTCTGCCTCAGTTCCGTTATCTATNTTNACTTGACGTAATGTTCTAAACTCNGGATTCATAGTTGTATCCCAAAGTTGCTCTGCATTCATCTCACCAAGACCTTTATAACGTTGTATGCCTACACTACCACCAAAAGATTCTGCTATAGTATCACGCTCTTTATCTGTCCAAGCATANTGNTTTTTAGAACCCTTCTTCACCAAATATAGTGGTGGAGTTGCAATATANACGTGACCTTGTTCTATCAATTCTTTCATATAACGGAAGAAGAANGTAAGAATTAGAGTNGCAATGTGAGACCCATCAATATCGGCATCACACATNATTACNATTTTNTGGTAACGTAATTTTGAAAGGTTTAGCGCTTTNCTNTCTTCTTCTGTACCAATTGTAACACCTAATGCTGTAAAGATATTTTTGATCTCTTCATTTTCAAAAACCTTATGTGTCATTGCTTTTTCAACATTAAGAATTTTACCTCTTAATGGTAGAATTGCTTGAAACGCTCTATCTCTACCTTGTTTAGCCGTTCCACCTGCGGAATCACCCTCAACCAAGAATACTTCACACTTTTCAGGATCTTGCTCTGAACAATCTGATAATTTTCCAGGAAGTCCACCAATACTCATTACGGTTTTACGCTGTACCATTTCACGCGCTTTCTGAGCTGCATGACGTGCTTGAGCTGCAAGTATTACTTTCTGAACGATAGTTTTAGCATCATCTGGGTGTTCTTCTAAGTAATCCGTTAACATTTCTGAAACTGCTTGAGAAACAGACGCTGAAACTTCACGGTTACCCAACTTAGTTTTTGTCTGACCTTCGAACTGCGGTTCTGCAACTTTTACCGAAACGATAGCTGTTAAACCTTCACGGAAATCATCACCTGCAATATCGAACTTTAACTTATCTAACATTCCTGATTCATCAGCGTATTTTTTCAATGTATGTGTTAAACCACGTCTAAATCCTGATAAGTGCGTTCCACCTTCGTGCGTATTAATATTATTTACATAAGAATGAAGATTTTCCGCATAAGACGTATTATAAATCATAGCCACCTCAACAGGAATACCATTCTTTTCGCCTTCAAAAGCTATAGCACTTTGCATTAAAGGCTCTCTGTTTCCGTCTAAGAACTTCACAAATTCAGTAAGACCTTCTTCTGAATGAAATGTTTCTCCTTCAAAAGAACCATCCTCTTTTTTGCTTCTTTTGTCTATTAAATGAATTGTAATCCCTTTATTAAGGTATGCCAATTCTCGCATACGACTTGCTAAAGTATCGTAATTGTATTCTAATGTTTGTTGGAATATTTGAGGGTCTGGTTTAAAAGTTACAATAGTACCTGTTTTATCAGACTCACCAACAGCCTTAACTGGATAAAGTGTTTTTCCTCTTTCATATTCTTGTTCCCAAATTTGTCCACTTCTGTAAACTGTAGCTTTTAAGTGCTCAGACAATGCGTTCACACAACTAACACCTACACCATGAAGTCCACCAGAAACCTTATAAGAATCCTTATCGAATTTACCACCTGCTCCAATTTTAGTCATTACAACCTCAAGGGCAGATACNCCTTCTTTTTTATGTAAATCTACCGGAATACCACGACCATCATCTTCTGTAGTTATGGAATTATCCTCATTGATAGTTACCGAAATATTATTACAATGACCAGCAAGTGCCTCATCAATAGAGTTGTCTACAACCTCATACACNAAGTGATGTAATCCTCTTACTCCAACATCACCAATGTACATTGATGGACGCATACGCACGTGCTCCATCCCTTCNAGGGCTTGGATACTATCTGCGCCATATTGCTTTTTGTTTTCTTCGCTCATATAAACTTATAATTTTATTGCTATTTCAACACAAAAAAAAGACGCTGTTTTGGCGTCTCTTTTGAGTACAAACAAATATACGAATTTAGATGGCTTTTTAAAAGCTTTTAATCGATTGAAAGGGATAATTATTAACAATTGTTAATTAAGATAAAGTTGCTTAAAACGCCTAAAAAGTACTTTAAATTGGATCTTAGTGTTTTTTTCTACTTATCGACAATTGAATTTTACAAAAGTGTTTTATCGACCGTTATTTTGCTTTTAATTGGTTCAACATTTTACCTTTATTTCTATACTTTCTTCTAAAATATTCTGTCAAAACTATTCCGGTTACTAAAACACAAACCTGCATAATCAAACTAATAGTCTCACTGTCTAAAATTAAATCTTGAGTATTTTCTGTTTTATAGTCTAAATACCATAAACCCTCTCTATTATCTTTTTGACTTACCAAAGCTAAAATAATATTTAAACCCATGTGCAATCCTGTAGGCAAGGCTATTCCTTTAGACCAGATTAATGCAACACCATAAATTAGCGCCCAAACACCAGGACCTAACAACTGAGTCAAAAATGTAGCACCTGTAAAATCATGATACCAAGTAAAAAGTAATGCCATTAAAATTTGGGCAGGCCAAATTCCTCCAAGTTCAATGAGCTTTGTAAATGCATAACCTCTAAAAATCACTTCTTCCATATATGCAAGTGGAAAAAAAGCCAATAACCATATCAAAACACTCGGAATATTTACATCTTCATTAAAAGAAATTTGCAATTCTGAAAGGGATAGAATTATCGCCAACATTGTTACTGCTACCAAACATCCAATCATTAGCCCTTTTAAAAAGTTGATTGGAGTATTCTTACTAAAAGAAAACCCNATANCNCTTAATGTTTTCCCATCTTTTTTTACAAAACCATAGGTAAGCAACAAAGCAATTGCAGTAACGAGTATTCCNCCAAAGCCATACTTACTCAGTGAAGCAAAGGGNACAATATTCAAAAGAATTAAAATTACTATAAAAGCAATAGGTAANATAAGNGCAGAAGATATCTGCATGANTTTTGTTTTCATGTCNTATAAATTTTAAAATGTTNAAAAATNAANTAAATCTTTTTTGATTTAAGGAAAGGNATNGATAANGGATAATAGCAGGTTCCTGAACTTAGTGCCGACATTAAATTTTTCAGGCTAAAAATAATACCGAAAAGAAANACTGCTGCNGTTAGGAAATAATTGAAACCTGGAAATGGAAAAAACAATAATAAAGATATAATCANCAAGAGGTTTATAGTACAATGAAAATTAATAATTGCACGNCCNTGTTCATCATATATTTTATTGTCTTCTGCTTTACTTATCCATATAAAAAGNGGAAATANAACATTTGCAAAAGGGATTACTAAACCAAAAAATGGTGAGCCATGTAGCAACAGCATCCATTTGCGTTGTACGGTTTCTGTTTTCGGGTCGTCTAAAACTATTAAATCCTCTACTTCTATTCCCAAACCTACAGCTAGTAATTTTACGGTTTGCAAATGCGGTTGCACATCACCCTTTTCTATTCGTTGTATTGTACGAATTGTAACTGATGATTCTTCTGAAAGTTGCTCTTGTGTAAAGCCTTTTAGTTTTCTCTGATAAACTAAGTTGTCACTGATAGAATTATTTTTCATTGCTATTGTTTTGCTGATACAAACTTACAGCTAACACTTGGTTTTTAGCACGACATTTAAATGTCACCTATCTGTCATTATTAGTAAATATAAGGGTTTTGAAGCACACCACTATTAAAAAGCTTCATAATACGATAAGATATTTTTCTAAAACAATCGAAACTTAGTCATTAATCAGACTTTAGTTCTTCGTTGATACTTTCGAGAATTTTATCGGTTTTTTCAAGAAGGAATTTTGCTCTATCAGTAGTATACCATATATGATATATTTCTTTAACTAAGACGTTTTGGAAATCATGATCATTGACCAACGATACAAAATCAGAAGGAATTGCCCTATCTCTTAAATCTGGATATTTTTCATCATCAAGAAACCAATCTGTTAAAGAAATATGACGTTCTACAATAGGTCTATGTTCTTTTAAAACAAGATTTTTTGTCTCAAANTCCTGTTCTTTAAAACTCGATAAGTAAGATGGATAAGCTGTAAGGTGTTTTTTTAAACTATCGCTAGAAATAAGCTGAAGATTATCTGAACTTAAAATAACATTTAAACTTCCTTCTATGATTTCGGTATTAGGAAAAAAAGTACCCGATAAATAACTAATTACCGAATCGTTGATTTCTTCCTTAGTGAAACCCAGATATTTTATTTGTCTCTCTAGACGACGTCTGAGCACAGGATAATAGTCTAGCGAAGCTTTTAAATTACTTCTTGTAGATTGAAAATCTTCCTGAAGTGACATTAGCATTTTTGTTTTCTTAACTTTATCCTTTCTTTCTTCATTCCAGTTATTAATCTGAAGTGCAATTAGAATTCCAACTACAACAAGAATGATTTCACCAATAGCATATCTAAAATACTTACTGGTTTTACCTTCGTTAAGAAGTGACTTTCTAATATTTCTAAAGATTTTAATCATAATTCAAAAGGTATTTAACTCTAAGCGCATTGCTTTTAAAACTTTTTCAATCTTTAAATTTACTGATACCATATGGTTTTGAAAATAATCACAACTCTCCTTTTTAATACTTAAATATTCCAAAAACTCTTCGCTATACAACATATCATCATCTCTAAAAACATTCTTAAAAGACCAATCACCTTTTGCATTCTTATAGACTTCTGTTTTAAGCAGAAACTCCTTCAATTTTATAGATTGCACACTATAATCTTGTGAATCCAAATAGCTGTTTATAAAATATTGACTCCGTGGAAAAGTGGTCTCATAAAGATTTACAAGCATTGCTCTAACAGAGTCATTTGAAATAAGATTTAAACCTCTGTTTTTTACTGCTTCGAAAGGACCTGATTCATAGGTAAATCTTGATCCCATATTTATTTCATCCCAAAGTCTTTCAAAAACAGTATCTGAAATAGTTACTTTCTCTTCTCTTAAATTCAAAAATGTAGTAATACCCTGTTCCAAAATCTTGCTTCTGTTGACCTGATATGGTATTACATCTTCAAACTCGAACTTTAAAGATTGATAAATCTCTAAAATTGCCATCTTCTCTTCATTTCTACTGTTAATATTATTATTCCAGTTATTAACCTGAAGTGCGATTAAAATACCAATTACCACAAGAATGATTTCTCCAATAGCATATCTAAAATATTTACCGGTTTTACCTTCGTTAAGAAGTGACTTTCTAATATTTCTAAAGATTTTAATCATAATTCACCTAATTCTTTATCGATTAGAGCTATAGACTCCTTGGTTAGTCTGAGTAGACCAAATTTTATCCAGATTTCATCATTCATATAATTTTTATAAATATTTCCTAAAGCTATATAGGCCTCAGGATCCTTAATTATTTCTAATAATTCCGATTCATTTAACAAAAATTTTGGATGTATAGGAATAGGCGGATGTGATGAAATACGTTCTGGCACATCAGGATTCATTCCCAATTTAATCTTTAGTTTTTCAAGTTTAAGATCACTATTGTAGTAATTTTTACTTCTTTCCTCATATATTGAAGTTCTTGACTTGGTATAGTCCTTTAAGAGGGACAGTTTTTGTTTTAAAGTATCACTTAAAAGTTCAAATTTACCAGTGGAAACAGCCTCCTCTTGAACCGTATTCAAAAATGACAATGTTATTCCATACATCGCCTCAGACAAATATTGCTTTAAGCTATCTGTAGGCAAAGTAATTTTACCTGCAGAAACATTAAGTACTTTATTGAACTTACTATTGCTATCATACAACTCTAAAGTATAGCGTTCTAATGTTTCCTGATTGATTAATAATTCTTTTTTTAACGCAAACATTAGTGTCTCTTTACTATTCTCTAATTTTCTGTTTTCGTTCCAATTGTTAATTTGAAGCGCTATTAAAATACCTATAACAACAAGCACAATTTCTCCAATAGCATATTTAAGGTACTTTCCAGTCTTACCTTCATTGAGAAGGGATTTTCTAATATTTCCAAAGAATTTAAGCATAGGTGATTATTTCTTCAATTTAAAGTTTATACCATAAGTTAGTTTTCGCCAGAGCCACTCCATAGGACCGAATTTAAAATAGGATAACCATATTTTGCTAAATATGATTTGCATAGCAAAAATTACTAAACAAATAATCATAAGATAAGTAAAACCGAACTTACCTGTTAGGTTAAATCCAATACCATAAAAGATTATTATTGATATAAAAGTCTGAAAAAGATAATTTGACAAAGCTGTTTTACCAACGGGAGCAAACCAATTTAAACACTTTGTCCCTTTTTTAGCCCACAACGCAATTCCTGCCGAATAACTCAAAGCTAAAGGTACAGTGCCTAAGGCATAAGCTAGAATATGAAAAAGATGTAAGGTATCTGAATTTTCAGTATAAATTTCTATATAGCCTCTAACAATATTTATTGGCAAGCCAACAATCAATCCAATTACAAATACTTTCTTAAGGAAACTCGTATTTTCAAGAAGATTGTTATTTAAAATTTTTCTACCTACCCAAAGACCAATCAAAAAAATACCAAAAACTTTAAAAACTCGTGCTTCATCCAATATCATTCCTATCCTCACAAAACCGTTTCCAAGGCTCATTTTGAAGAAATCACCAACATTGTTATTTTCAAGAAAGGCTAATATGTTTGGTTGTAAATGTTCACCAAATTTAATGACTGGCATTCCAAAGTGTTGATAGACTTCAGTACTTTTTTGAAAAGCTATTCCTGGATAATAAATTCCTGAAAAATGCATAAACGCCCAATTCACCAAAGGAAATAAAATAAGTATACAGGCAGTGATAAGAAGTGTTTTGTTTGACTTCTTCACAAACCAAATGAGGAAAAACCCTAGAAATGCATATAAGGTTAAAATATCTCCTGGCCAAAACAAAAACATGTGAATTAAACCAAATAGTAGAAGCCAAAACATGCGTTTCCTAAAAAAAGGTGCAAAGGCTTTATTATTAGACGTAAGGTTATTATACTGTATATAACAACCGATACCAAATAATATGGAAAAAATAGAATAGAACTTACCATCGACAAGAACATAGTTTACAAAAGCAAAGATTTCATCGGTTGGTAATGTATACGTTATCTTTTCTTTTGGAAAAAACCAAATTCCAGAAAAGAATAAAATATTAGCAGAATAAATAAAGAATATGGCAATGCCTCTTAAAATATCAAGATAGTGAATGCGCTCACTTTTCTGGATGGGTTTAACTGTATCATTTTGCATCTTGGTTGGTGATTTTGGTTAGTTTTATTTAATCATAGACATGCTTTTATGTAATTATTCTTATTTCAGATATTTTGTCTATTGCTAATTGCGTGTTCCTCACAATCCCTTTTCTATTGTCTTGATAAATTTTAAAAAAAGTTATGGTTGATGGATTTTCAAAGAACTCTTTTGGATTATTAGGTTCACAATATTCACTCCACCTAAAATCAAGAAAATCATTCTTTAATATTGGTTGCCAATCTTTTTTAAAAGACTGCTCCACATCATCTAAAGACTGATATACTTTAAATAAATTATCATCGTAATATGATATTAATGCCAGTTGAAGTGTTTTATCAGATATTGTTTCAATACCTCTAGCTTTTAATATCTCAAAAGCACTGGATTGCGACTTAAATCTTTCAAATGTTATTATTTTTCCCATCCAGAAATAGAGACTATCTGTATAATTTCCCTTAGCAACCTCCTTTAATACACGATCCGTTAACAAGATACCTTCCTTTGCTTTATCTAACTCAATTGACAGCGCTAAAGAATCTTTTTGTAGATTTTGATTGATTAAAGACAGTATTTCTTTTTCATAGTTTCGAGTTTTACGATTATCATTCCAGTTATTAATCTGTAATGCCATCAAAATACCAATAACCACAAGTACAATTTCCCCAATTGCGTATTTAAAGTATTGGGTAGTTTTGCCTTCATTCAAAAGTTTTTTACGGATGTTTCTAAAGAATTTAATCATTCGTTTTCTTTTAGTTGATTTTCAATCATATCTATGGTGGTTAGAATGAAATCTTTCAAGTTTAATTCATTAACAGCTACATAATCTTGATTATGTTTATGGTGCCATATTTGGTTCTCAAATTCCATTAAATCTTCTTGAGGTAAATTATATTTGAATGGCGAATTTTCTTTGTAGGTTTCCAAATAGTTATTCTTGTCAAATGCTAATTTTTTGGTTAGCTCACCATTTGCCAAAGGAAATCGTTTCATTAAAAAAGGTATAAGATTTATAGTGTAATTATCTGACCTAAAAAGAATATCCTCTTCGCAATCTACAATTGCTGTTAACCAATTACTCAGTTGCCTACGTAGTTCCTCATTCTTTAAATAGCTTAATTTATCGGAATTAACAATCTCATTCGAAACCCCTGTTCTAGCATCAAAAGAATTAAAGTTACCTATGGCTATCAATAATTCATCAACCTTTTGAGAGTTTTTGTCAATGGTGTTAGACCTAATTATTTCAGTAAGCTCAATACAAGATTGACTCACTTTTTTATTGATTTTGATAGACACCTCTAACTCTGTTAAATTATATTGAAATTCACTTTTCAAATCCAAAAGCAGTTCCACTTCCTTTTTATCCTCAATACGTTGTTGATTCCAACTATTAATCTGAAGTGCCAAAAGGATACCGATAACCACTAAAATAATTTCGCCAATAGCATAAAGCAAGTACTTACTAAAACGGTTTTTAGCTACTAATTTCTGACGCATTTTTCTAAAAAACTTTATCATTAAACTTTAGTTGTTACGTTCTATTTCTTCATCTATTTTACTTATTAAGTCCATAACTTTCTCAGACAGCTCGGTGTAGTTTGTAGACTGCTCTCTAAAAGCCAGTTTTTTCAGTATAACCCATGTACTAAATGCTCTATTTGTAGCGAGACTATGTAAATCAAATTGAGGAAGTTTGGTTGCAATACCTGTTAATTGCTCACTCACTTCTTTCGTGGCAACGATTTGAGAAAAAACTTCAGGAAAAACAAAATTTTGATTGGTTTCTGAAATACGCTTGTCATCAAAATTAAGTTTGGTCAGTTTGTAGTACTCCAAAAGCCCTTTTCTGAGTTCTGCATTTTCTACCAAATCAATTTTACCTGTGCTCAAAGACTGATCAAAAGTTGAGCTACTAGACTCAAAATAGATATTTGAAATTATTGCTGAAGCGTGACCTATAAATTTATTAGGATCAAAAGGCACAGCCTCATTTATTGACAGCAAGATTGTATCTGCAGATTTTGAATAGGATAAAGCCTTTCCCTTAAATTCATCAAGCAATTTCTTATCCGTTTCTAAATCTTCCTTAAAGTTCTTTAAAACTTGCTGCTCTTCTACTCTATTCTTTTTGTAATCTTTCCAATTATTGATTTGAAGCGCAATCAAAATTCCAATAACCACAAGTATTATTTCTCCTATAGCATATTTTAAATACTTACTTGTTTTTCCTTCATTGAGAAGTGATTTTCGGATATTTTTAAAGAACTTAGTCATTGTGGCTTCAATTTAGATTTGTAGTTTTTTAAATCTTCTATCACTTCATGATTTTTGATTTTTAACTCTTCAATTTGTTTTAACACAACGAAGTTTAATTTTCTAAAAAGAACAAAACGAGATTCCATTTTAGAATTTTGAAAAATATGTTTCATCTCTGCTAGTGTTGAAGAAGAATCAAAGTGTTTTAAATCCTCAAAATATTCAAGCTGAAGTGGAATTAAGTATTCTTGCAAATTGATATTTAAGAGTTCAATTGCTGCATTCATCTTGGTTGTTTGAAATGAATAATCCATAAGTTTCTCTCTTAACTGCAAATCATTAATGAGTTTAAAATCTTCTGAATGATTTCGAATTAAGTTAGAACCATCATTCATTTTAACATAAGGCAAAAGATTCCCTGGATATTTGATGCTCTCTAACGAATTGGCAGTACCCTGATTAATAGAAATGTAGTGCCCAAATAATATATGATCACTTTTAACACTTTTGATTCTATTGGTAAATAAAATAGAGTCTGAGATAGACTGGTCTATCATCTTATTTACTAAATTAAATTCCAATGATTTTTCTTTACGCTCTTCATTCCAATTATTTACCTGTAACGCAATTAAAATCCCTATAACTACCAAAATAATTTCTCCAAT
>PAJL01000065.1 GCA_002706045.1 Flavobacteriaceae bacterium | reverse complement strand
TAAAATTATTCCAAATAGCTATTTTAGTTTTCTGCCTAAGAAATTCGTAAAAACAGTTGTAAAGACAACAATACTTATAGAACTCAAAGGCATTAATATTGCCGCAACAACAGGTGCTAATTGTCCTGTTACAGCAAAATATAATCCTACGACATTATAAATAAATGAAAGCACAAAGCTCCATTTTATGATTTTTATGGCTGATTTAGATGCTTTAATATACGCATATAATTCTTTAAATTTTGAAGCGTCTAAAATCGCATCACAAGCAGGTGAGAACACATTTACATCTTCTGATATAGCAATACCAACATCACTTTGAGCTAAGGCACCAGCATCATTTAAACCATCTCCTATCATTAATACTTTTGCTCCTTCAGACTGATGATATTTGATGAAATCTAATTTATCCTCAGGTTTTTGGTTGAAAATGAGTTTTGTTTTTGCAGGCAATAATTTCTTCAGGTTTTCACGTTCACCTTCATTATCTCCTGAAAGAATGACTAAATCGAATTGCTTTTTTAGTTTATTAAAGAGTTTAGAAACTCCTTTTCTATAACTATTATAAAAGATGTATTTTCCTTTATAAACATTATTACTACTAATATGTACTGTGGTATTTAAAACAGCAGCTTCTTGCATATTACCAACAAAACTTGCGGAGCCTATTTTGAGATTAATATCATTATGTTTTGCTTCAATACCTTTACCAATATGCTCTTCAAAAGTATCTAGGGTTACAATATTGTGTTCGTCCAAAATATTATAAAGGCTTCTACTTAAAGGGTGGTTAGAACCTCTCAATGAATTTTTCAAAACCAAACTTTCGTTATCTGAAAGTAATTCTCCATCATAAATAGCATTGCTGGATTTATTTGAAGTAATGGTTCCTGTTTTATCAAAGATTACGGTATCAATTTGTGCTAACTTTTCAAGAACACTTGCATTTTTGACATAAAATTTCAGTTTACCAAATATTCGCAATAAGTTTCCGAAAGTAAAAGGAGCTGATAGCGCAATAGCACAAGGACAAGCAATGATAAGGACTGCCGTAAAAACATTCATGGCTTTACTTGCATCTGTAATCAGCCAAAAAGTAGTAGCAACCAAAGCAATTGATAAAATAGCAATGGTGAAATGTTTACTAACTTTATTGGTTATGGTTGCAAAGCCATCTTCTTTATTCTTATTAAAGACATCATTACTCCAAAGTTGTGTTAAGTAGCTCTGCTCAACAGATTTTAATGCTTCTAGCTCTATGACTCCAGAGGTTTGTTTGCCACCAGCAAAAAGCTTATCACCAGATTTTTTTGAAACGGTTTGNGATTCACCAGTTACAAAACTGTAANCAATCTCTCCTTTACCNTTNATTAAAATACCATCAACAGGAATTAGCTCTTCATTTCTAATGAGTATTCTGTCGCCTTTCTCAATATCGTAAACCTGTATGGATGATTCTTCTCCATTTTTCCCAATCTTAGTGATAGCAATAGGGAAGTAGGATTTATAGTCACGTTCAAATGATAAAAAGTCGTAGGTTTTTTGTTGAAAAAACTTACCAACCAAAAGAAAGAAAATCAAACCCGCTAGACTATCAAAAAAGCCGGAGCCTAAATCAAAAATAATTTCAATAGTACTTCTAATAAATAATACCGAAACACCTAGTGCAATTGGTACATCAATATTTAGAAGTTTAGCTTTTAAACCTTTATATGCCGAAATAAAATAATCTTGAGCAGAATAAAAAACAATGGGAATAGACATCGCAAACATTAACCATCTAAACACATGTTTGTACTGTTCTAACCAAAATTCATTGAGTTCAAAATANTCNGGAAAAGAGAGAAACATAATGTTTCCAAAGCCAAAACTGGCNACACCTAATTTNTAGATAAGGCTTCTGTTNATATGNTTTTTTCCAGANNTAAAATCATCAAGACTAATGTAAGGCTCGTAACCNATTGAACTTAATAAAAGCACAATAGANTTTAANTTTGTNGCTTCNGGATTATAGGTAACACGNACGGTCTTTTTACCAAAGTTGACTTGCGAAGATGAAATATTAGCATCTAGTTTGTTCAAATT
Organism: Flavobacteriaceae bacterium; assembly: GCA_002706045.1. Lineage (GTDB taxonomy): Bacteria > Bacteroidota > Bacteroidia > Flavobacteriales > Flavobacteriaceae > Winogradskyella. Next base: position 13,572 of record PAJL01000065.1, on the reverse strand, counting down.
TTCTAAAATCCAAATACAAGAACTACAATGAATATGCGGAATGTATAGTGTAGCGACTTCAGCAGTATCACTTCTGAATTCGGTTAAATTTTCAATAATAGAATCTTGAGACAGAAAATCATATTTGCCTTCAATCTCTTTTGGAACAGCTCCTGGAGCATTTTGCAAGTCGTAATAACAGGTTAAATCATTTTCATTAAAAATTTCGAAAACGGTTTTACAGCCATTACAACAAAAAGATTTTTCCTGAAAAGTTATAGGATGACTACCACAATCATCTCCACAATGAAAACATGTTTTGTTTTCCATTTTTTTGCTCATTTATACCTACAGCAAAGTTGACGGATTGAGTGCTTTTAAAATATGATATTTGTCATATATTAAATACTTTTACACATGCCATTTTATAACTGACTAAATTTATTTAATGATTTTTCAAGATAAAGATGTTTTTAATGTGCTTTTTGAAGCCGTTTCAGAAGGTGTAATAGTAGTAGATCAAACTCAGCATATTGTAGCAGCCAATGAATCTGCCGTGAGTATGTTTGGTTATGATAATGATGAGCTAATTAATAAACATTTAGACACATTAATACCTAAAACATATAGAGCTAATCACCACAAGCATGTGGATGGTTTTATGAAACAACAAAAAAAACGTCAAATGGGTCAAGGTAGAGACTTATTTGGTGCTCATAAAAATGGTAGCACGTTTCCGGTTGAAGCAGGTTTAAATCCTTTGCATATCAATGGAGAAAACTATATAATGGCTTTGGTTATTGATATTTCAGTAAGAAAACAACAAGAAGAAGAATTACAAGAGCTAAACGACGAATTAGAGCGAAAAGTAGCATCTAGAACTGAGCAGTTAAGTGCTACGGTTGAAGAGCTTAAAGTAGCAAATCAAAAGCGAGATATAGAAATAAAAAAACGTATAGAAGCTCANAATAAAATNAGTGATGCGCTTAAAAANGAAAAGGAACTCAATGATCTAAANACTAAGTTTTTATCATTGGTTTCTCACGAGTTTAAAACTCCTTTAAGTGGTATTTTAACTTCGGCAATGTTATTGAGCAAGTACAANTTAGAAGAACAACANGAACGTCGNGATAANCACATTAAAACTATTACAGATAAAGTNCATTACTTAAATAATATTTTGAATGATTTTCTTTCAATAGAAAAGCTTGAAACAGGAAAAGTGTCTTATAAGCTTTCAAACTTTATGCTTACTAAAATTGTAGATGAGGTTATCTATAATGCTAACATGCTTCTCAAAGAAGGTCAAATTATTAAATATCCTGAAGGTATAGATGGGTTATCACTTTATCAAGATGAAAAAATAGTAGAATTGGCCTTAAGTAATTTGGTACACAATGCTATTAANTATTCACCNGANCATTCANAAATAAGCATACAAATAAATCAAGATAAAACGACTACAACATTTAGCGTAAAGGATAATGGAATAGGAATACCAGAAAAAGACCAAAAACAGATTTTTAATCGCTATTTTAGGTCAGAAAATGCCTTATTAATTCAAGGTACAGGTATAGGACTTAATATTGTAAAAAGTCATTTAAATAATTTAGGNGGNGAANTNAACTTTTNTGAGNNNCGAAAATAAAGGAAGTACNTTTACNATAAAATTACCAAATANAGCCAACTCAATGAAACANATATTATTAATNGANGANGANCCTATTTTAAGAGAAAANACAGCCGAATTATTAGAACTTTCAAACTATAAAATTACAACTGCACCAAACGGAAAGATAGGCTTAGATACAGCTCTAAATATAAAGCCAGATATTATTGTATGTGATATAATGATGCCAGAACTAGATGGATATGGTGTGTTGCAGGGACTTGCAAAAACCGAACAAACCAAACATATACCGTTTATATTTCTTTCGGCTAAAACCGAACGTAAAGATGTTAGAAAAGGTATGGATTTGGGTGCTGATGATTATATTACAAAACCTTTTGAGGAAGACGAGTTAATTAGTGCAATTGAGAGTAGATTAGCCAAAGCGGCTATTTTGAAAGATGATAGGGAAAGCACCAATAAAGAGGTTGAGGATGAATCCAGCATCAGAAATTTAAATGACTTAAAAAACTTTTTTGATGATAATGGTAAAACCTTCACATTTAGTCAAGGGGAAACGATCTATAAAGAAGGTCAACACTCTAACTATATTTATTTAATTGAAAAAGGTTTAGTGAAATGTCATAAATTAGATGATCAAGGAAAGGATTTAACTACGGCATTGCATAAAGAAGACGATTTATTCGGTTATACCTCATTTACCGAAAATACAACATACAAAGAAACTGCAGCAGCAATTAAAGAATCGGTGTTGTTAGGTATTTCAAAAAACCAATTTATAGAAATCATAAGTAGTAATCATAAAGTTACCTTAGATTTAATACAGCTTTTAAATGATGATTTGGTAAATGTTAAAGACCAATTATTAGAAATGGCTTATAGTTCAGTAAAGAAGAGAACAGCTCTAACAATTTTAAAATTTGCTGATAAATTAGGGAGTAAACCAACAGATTTTATAAGAATTTCTAGAAATGATTTAGCAAGTGTTGCAGGTGTTGCTACTGAGAGTTTAATTAGAACATTATCGCGTTTTAGAGATGATGGTATTATTGAAATAGAAGGTCGTAATATCAAGGTTTTAGACTTACAAGAGCTAAAAAATATCGAATAATAAACTGGTGTTAAAATCCAATTACTGACAACGGTCATATTTCAGACATAGCCTTAATACTACATTTGCCCATACAATTATGGATAAACAAGCAATGGCTAATATATTAATACCTACAGACTTCTCTGATAATGCTTGGAATGCAGTAGAATATGCAGTTGAATTTTTTAGTAAGTCAATGTGCAACTTTTACGTGTTACATGTTTGTCATGGCCCTAATGCAAAAGCAATTTTAGAAGAGCAAAAAGAGTGCAAAGAAAAGTTGCAGTTACTTTTGCATAAAATACAAGGCAAATTTTCTAATAATGTAAAGCATAAGTTTTTCACTATTATAGATGCAGGCTATCTTGTAAGTTCTGTTCGTAGGCAAGTAGAGCAAAATCAGATAGATTTTATAGTCATGGGAACTAGAGGAGGTTCCGGCGCTAAGGCAACACCTATAGGTAGCAATGCTTCTAATGTAATTACTAAAGTAAGATGCGCTACCATTGTAGTACCTGAGAATGCTAAGTATTCGAAGTTAACAGAAATTGCTTTTCCAACAGATTTCCTTTCGGTATATTCTCCTAAGACATTAGAAGCTATTACAAGTATTGTTGAATCCAATAAAGCTTCTGCCAGAGTTTTACATATTAAAAATGAAGCTGTAGTTTTAAATGAAGATCAAAAACGAAATAAAGAATTATTAGAAGCCTATCTAGGTGCCAATGAACATAGTTTTCATTTTTTATCTAACTATCATATAGAAAATCAGGTCCAAGATTTTGTTGAAGAGCGCAAAATAGATTTAATAACTATGTTGGCTAAAAATTTAAATTATTTTGAAAAAATATTATTTCATCCCAAAACACCTAAAGTAAAATACTACACTGATATTCCTTTTTTAGTATTGCATTAGAATATTAAGGTAGTTTCATTAAATTATGAATTATGAGTAAATGTGAATCTTGTATTATAAGAGAATTCAATGCATTAAAATCACTATCGCGCGAAGAGTTAATGCGCATATCAAGCTGCAAAACAGGTAAAATCTATAAAAGAGGTCAAGTTATTTTTGAAGAAGGAGAAACGCTTAACGGAGTTTATTGTGTTAGAGAAGGAGTATGTAAGCTTACAAAATTAAGCGAAAACGGAAAGGATCAGGTTGTAAAACTTGTTGTTAAAGGAGATATATTAGGAAAGCGTTCTTTGGTAACTGACCAAAAAACCAACCTTAGTGCTGTTGCCATTAACGATATGGAAATGTGCTTCATCCCAAAAAGTGAAATTATGGATGACTTAGCCAAAAACCCTAACTTCTCTATGGAGGTTTTAAAGGAAATGGCTAATGAGTTGAAAATTTCTGACGATACTATAGTAAGTATGGCACAAAAATCGGTCAAACGAAGATTGGCTGAAGTATTACTTTATATTCATAATAATTTCAATTCTGAAAGTGACGAGTATTTAGATATAGTGCTTTCTCGTGAAGACTATGCTAATATTGTTGGNACAGCAACTGAATCTGCTATTAGAATTTTATCTCAGTTCAAAAAAGAAGGCTTAATTTCTACAAAAGGAAAGCAAATTAAGATTGAAGATCCTAGTGGTCTTAATCGTATAGAATAAAAAAAAGCGTCTCAAAAAAGAGACGCTTTTTTTATTGTTGTCATCTATCTTAATTAGATTCGGAATCTATTTCGGTTGAAATGGTCTCACCATCTAAAGGTTCATTTTCTTTTTTAAGATAAGTATCTAAAAACTTCACAATTCTGCTGTAAGCTTCAATTTGATTTTCCTTTTTTACAAAACCATGACCCTCATCTTCAAATAGAACATATTCTACAGGAACTCCATTTTTTCTAACTCCTTCAACAATTTCATCAGATTCAACTTGTAAAACTCTTGGATCTTGAGAGCCTTGAAGAACGATTAAAGGTTTGGTTACTTTATCAGTATGAAATAAAGGAGAAATACGTTTTAGCCTAACGGAGTCAGCAGTAAAAGGATCTCCCATTTCTTTGTAGAGCGCTTCTCTGAAAGCTTCCCAATAAGGAGGAATACTCTTTAATGTGCGCATCCAGTTTGTAACCCCAAAAATATTTACACCTACATCAAANTCTTCAGGTGCATANGTTAAAGCAGCCATGGTCATATAACCNCCATAAGATCCACCTAAAATTCCTATTTTGTCACCATCTATCTCAGGTTGTTTTGCTAACCAATTTTTGCCTTCTACACAATCTTGTAAGTCTTTTTCTCCATGATTTCTATCATCCATTTGAAAGAAGGTTTTCCCGTAGCCACTACTTCCTCTATTGTTTACGGCAAGAATAGCATAGCCCTGATTCACCATATATTGAATTAACGAATTAAAATTTTGTCTAGTTTGTCCGCCAGGTCCGCCATGCACCCAAACCATAGCAGGAACTTTGTTTTCTTCTGATGCTTGATGAGGTAAGTAATAGATTGCTGGGATTTCTACACCATCAAACGATTTGTATCTAACAACAGTTGCAGANACTAAATNTTCNGGATTTATNTCTTTATTTANTACATCAGTGACTTTNTGTTGTTCCTTTGTTTCTAAATTATAAGTGTATAAATCNGAAGGNGCGTTAGAGCCACCTACATACATNCGCATCCATTTTTCATCATCACTAAAACTAACGCTTGTAATGCTTTTATTANCAAAATCTGGTAANTCNATAGGCTTCATGGTTTCTGNNCTTAGTACTTCNATAGCATTTTTACCNTCTTCATTAACAAAAACAGTCATATAACTTCCNCCTGAAGTAAAACTAACACCAAGAATATCCCAAGACTTTTCTAATACCTTTTTGCTTTCTTTTGTTTCTAAATCATAAGACATNAGATATTCAAATTCAGAAGAATCGTCTGTNGTGTAATATAATTTTGAACTGTCTTTTGAAAAATCCTGAGCAGAGTTGCCNCTAAGNTTTTCATTTATTTTAAGTGTTTCACCTGTTTTGGCATTATGTATAAACAAATCACTGTCATTGGTATTTATGGTTTTTGAAAGCGCAAAATAATTTTCGTCATTAGAAATACCAGACAAGTCCATACCATCTTCGTTTTTATATAATAACTTGGAAGAATAATCATCTATAGACATCTTATATACATCAAAAAACCGCGGATCTCTTTTGTTAGATCCGTAGTAAAAGTGCTTGTCATCTTCAGCCCAACCATAAAATTCAGATTTAGCTCCTTCATCTGGAGTAATATCCTTAATGTTACCATCAAGTTCTCTAACATAGATGTGGTCTATTTCATCACCATTATTATCGGCACTGAATAACATTCTATCATCATCAGGAAAGTAAGAATTGGCAAAATACGATGTTGAGTCTGATTGTGTTATAGGTGCTAGTTCGCCACCAGTGACAGGAATAGTGTAAACATTGTATATTCCAGAACGGTTGCTAGAAACTAAAAGTTTACTATTGTCTGAAGAAAAACTACCACCACTTACAGATTCATTATCCATAAATTGATTTATGGTATAGTTTTGAATCTCACGTTCTTTAGTGGTTTCGTTCTTGGTCTCTTCTTTACAAGATACCAGAAGAACGAGAAAACTAAAAGTCAGGAAAAATGTTTTCATGTTAATTGATTTTAATTGATTAATCTATCTTAAAAGTTTTAACCTCCTTAAAAGGATTGGTTTTAACTTGTTCCATCTTTGTTTTGTAGGTTGTCCAATCGTCATTGAAAAATTTGTTTGTTTCAGCTAGTAATGCGTCAATAGCATCTTTAGCTTGTTGTATTAGGGTAGATTCTGTTGAGGTTAATCCTGTTTGACTATTACTGACGTAACCAGCGGCTAGACCCAATCTCTGCAGTGGAGTTACATCTGGATTTCTTGTAATACCCTGACGTTTATCTTCCTTCCCTAAATATTTGTCAAGAAGGCTATCAATAGATTTNACAANATCTTTTGAAGCTTTTATTTCTTCTTTGTATTTATCCTTATCGAGTTTGGNNANTTCTTTTTTATAATCTTCAGCNATATTTTTACTTTTTACCAATTGCTCTACNGCATCAGCAGTAGTTTGTTGAATAGCTTCTAAATCTTTAAGCGCTGTATAAACTTCATTTATATTTTTTTGAGAGACCTCAAGTCTTGGATCAGACTCTACTTTGATTGCTGTTTCAGAGGTTAAATCTCCGTAGTGAAGGACTGCTTTGTAAGTTCCTGGTTTTACATTAACACCTCCAGATTCTCTATTGTTTTTTCTAATTCTACGAGAAGGCCAATCACTACCAGCTTCGTCCATATACCAAGTCCATTTGTGGAGTCCATTTTCTTTAGGTGCTTTCTGCTTTAGAGTTCTAATCAATCGTTCACCATCGTATAGTTTTAAGGTTAGGGAGTCCCATTTTACAACGTTGTCACTGTCATCGTTAACTTGTTTCTCGATTTCATCATCATTTTCGTTTTGAGATTCTTCACTATCGTTCTGAATGACATCTTCATTCTTTTTGTTGAATAGATAGGTGAAATGCGCTCCATAACCACGATTTTCGCCATGATACATGGCATCTGCACCAAAGCGACTTCCGGTTGGTTGTTGGTAGGTGGCTTGATAGGCTGTTGGTGGATCAAATAATTCAATATTTGAGTTGATAACTGACTTATCTTTCGCCATAGCTCTCAAAGGTCTAATATCGTCTAAAACCCAAGCCGCTCTTCCAAATGTTCCTATAACTAAATCGTGTTCACGAGGATGAATGACTAAATCCTTTACTGATGTTGTTGGGAAACCTTCAGTCCATTTTGTCCATTTTTCTCCAGCATTTAAAGAGATATAAAGTCCGTCATCAGTTCCCAAGAACATAAGATTTGGTTCTTCAATATCTTCAATGATTGCCAAAGCATAACTCTGAACATCGTTTTCATCTACAATTCTTTCCCAAGTCTTACCGTAGTTTTTAGTTCTATAAGCGTAAGGAGTGTAGTTGAATCGTCGGTAGTCGTTTGCGATTAAAAGTGCTTCACCTTTATTTTTGCTAGACGCTTTTATTTGTGCTATCCAACTGTTTTCAGGTAAACCTTTAATCTTGGAAACATCGGTCCAGTTTTTACCTCCATCAGTAGTATAGTGTACTTTGCCATCATCTGTGCCAACCCAAAGCATATCCTTTTCTATCGGTGACGATTCAATAACTAAAATTGTGGTGTGATTTTCGGCACCAGTGGCATCCATAGTTAAACCACCACTATCAGATTGTTTTTGTTTTTCTGGATTGTTAGTGGTAAGATCTGGTGATATAATTGTCCAAGTTTCACCTTTATCAGTCGATTTATGCACAAACTGGCTTCCGAAATAGATAGTACTATTATCAAACGGATCAATATTTATGGCTGAATTCCAATTGAAACGTAATTGCACATCAGCATCTGGGTGTGTTGGTCTCACCAAATAATTATTTCCCGTTTGCCAATCGTATCTGCTAACGTAACCTTGTTGACTCATAGACCAACCGTAACGCGAATCATCTCTATCAGGAACCACATCAAATCCATCACCAAAGCTTATTTCTTGCCAGTAACTATTTCTAATGCCTTGGTCTTTCCAAACATAGGCTGGTCCACGCCAAGACCCATTGTCTTGCATACCACCATATACATTATAAGGAAATTCATTATCCACGGCTATGTGATAAAACTGTGCCACTGGAAGATTACCAATAAATCGCCACGTTTTTCCACCATCTTTGGTAATATTCATGCCACCATCATTGCCATCAATCATAAAATCACCATTTTCTGGATGAATCCACCACGCATGGTGATCTGGATGCACTCCATTACTCACACCATAAGCAGGCATAAGTTGTGTAAAGTTTTTTCCACCATCTTCAGAAACATTGATATATGTAAATACAGAATATACACGGTTTTCATTTTGTGGATCTACGTAGATTTCAGAATAATAAAACGGACGATTTCCAATATCGTTTTTATCATTTACTTTTTGCCATTTAAAACCACCATCTTCACTTTTATAAAGCGCATTCTTTTTAGCTTCAACAAGAGCATAGACAACGTCTGGTTTTCCAGGTGCGATAGCCACACCAATACGACCTAAATCTCCTTTTGGAAAACCGTCATCTTCAGTAATTTTTTTCCATGTTTTACCACCATCGTGCGTCATATGTAGTGCAGAGCCTTCACCACCGGAATTAAAAAACCAAGGATCGCGCTTGTGTTCCCACATGGCAGCGAATAGTTTATTAGGGTTTGAAGGATCCATCACTAAATCAGCAACACCAGTTTTGTTATTTGCAAAAAGAATCTTTTCCCATGTTTTGCCACCATCCGTAGTTTTAAAGACTCCACGTTCGGGATGTTCTCCCCAAGGTGAACCAATAGCACCTACATAAACTACATCAGGATTGGTTGGATCTACAATGATTCTATGAATATGCCTTGTTTTCTCTAAACCCATAGATTTCCAAGACTTTCCACCATCAAGCGATTTGTATACACCATAACCGCCATTTAATGAGTTTCTTGGATTGCCTTCTCCTGTACCAACCCAAATTACACTCGGATTGGATTGTTGAATTTCAACAGCACCAATTGAAGCTGTAACTTCCTTATCAAAAACAGGCTCCCATTTTATACCTCCAGAAGTTGATTTCCAAAGTCCGCCCGAAGCAGTGCCAACATACATAATATCAGGATTGTTGTTTACAACATCAATGGCTGTTACACGACCAGACATGCCACCAGGACCAATGTTTCTTGGTGTCATATTCTTTACTAAATCCATAGAAAATTCTTGTGCAGAAAGAAGTGCTACACAACAAAGCATAACACATAAGAGAAAACGTTTCATTATTGTTTAGGTTGATTAATACCCTTAAAAATAATGAAAAGAAATTTGAGAATTATAAAAGATGTAAAAAGTTGTGTTCTAGTTATCTAGTAAAATAGGAATTGTAGTACTATTATTGCTATAATTCTCGTTTGATAATAGCCATTTGGCACCATAAACATCTTTGTAAGTAATCTTGTAAAGAATAGTTTTCTTGCTTAACAAGTCTTTTACGAAGTCTAGATTATTAGCGTTGTCTATTTCTAAAACATTGATTTGNTCATTGGCTTGTAATACAAATCCTTTAATGAGTGTGTTTTTTGAATAAGGAATAGTGTCTAAGCCTTTGGTATTATTGAAAATATGGTCGAATAAGTCATCAGTATTGTTAAACTTATGTTTTGCATCTAACTCAATTTCAACATCATCAATAAAGGCTGGTCCAACACCTTTATTTCCTATGACGAATTTAAAATTGTTNTCNTATTCACTATACCATTGNTTTAGATGNGGAAGCACGGANGCACTCTGTTGCATTTGNGTNAGTTTGTTTTCTTCTCTAGCTAAATACGATTGATAAAGTAAAGCNATAAGTGAAATAACACTGATAAATAGGGCAGAGGTACTCATGATTTTATCAGTGGTCCAGTTGATTTTTTTTCTAGACTTTTTTGGCTGTTCTATTTCAGTTTCCTCAGACATTGTACGATAAGTTTCGAGTAAAGTTAACAAAATGTTAGAATCTGAAAATATGTAAATGTTACATTTAAAAGTATTATTTTTATAATGCTATGAAGGAACAAAGAAGAAAATCGGGCTTTATATTNAAAACGTATGAAGCNCCAAANCAATCTCCNTTNGANAAANTNTTTGAAATTTTCAAGGAACTGATTACTTANACNTCAGGAGATTTTGATGAGGCNATTGATTGGTTNCGACAGTTAGATGTAGAGTATAAGCTTACTACACCAGATTATACCATTGATGATTTTATTGAAGACCTAAAAAAGAAAGGTTATATACGAGAAGAAATTGATAACGATGGTAATGGTGGAAGCGGCATGGCGATCACGGCAAAAACTGAACGCGCCATTAGACAACAGGCTCTAGATCATATCTTTGGAAAGATAAAACGCAGTGGTTCAGGAAATCACAAAAGCAAAGGTCTTGGTATCGGAGATGAACATACAGGTGACTTCAGGTCTTATCAATTTGGTGACGCCTTAGACAAAGTTTCGGTGACTGAGAGTCTTAGAAATGCTCAAATCAATCACGGTATAGGAAATTTTAACCTAACGGAAGATGATTTAGTTGTTGAAGAAACGCTGCATAAAAGTCAAATGAGCACAGTGCTGATGATAGATATAAGCCACAGTATGATTTTATATGGAGAAGATCGTATTACTCCAGCTAAAAAAGTAGCTATGGCTTTGGCCGAACTGATTACAACACGTTATCCTAAAGATACGCTCGAAATTTTAGTGTTTGGTAATGATGCTTGGCCAATAAAAATTAAGGATTTGCCGTATCTTAAGGTTGGACCTTATCATACCAATACCGTTGCAGGTTTACAATTGGCAATGGATATGTTACGTAGAAAACGAAATACCAACAAACAAATTTTTATGATTACTGATGGTAAACCAAGTTGTTTGCGAATGCCAGATGGTCAATATTATAAAAATAGTGTAGGGTTGGACCCTTACATCGTTAATAAATGCTATGCNATGGCACAGCANGCAAGACGTTTNCANATCCCAATTACAACCTTTATGATTGCNGAAGACCCTTATTTGATGAAATTNATNNGAGAGTTTACGNAAGCCAATAGAGGGAAAGCATTTTACACAGGTTTAAAAGGCCTTGGAGAAATGATTTTTGAAGATTACGAAAACAATAGAAAAAAGAGAATTAAAGGATAAAAATAGCTATTAGCTTTTAGGAATTAGCACTTAGTTTAAAAAAAATAGAATTGTTAATAGCCAAAAGCAAATAGCCAAAAGCTAGAAAATGAAAGACATCAAAACACTAGGAGAATTAAAAAAATCAGGATATCAATCTAAATCGATTAAAGACGAGTTAAGAGATAATCTTATTGAAAATATAAAGAACAAAGTGACAACGTTTGAAGGTATACACGGTTATGAAAATACTGTGATCCCAGAGCTAGAACGTGCGATATTATCACGACATAATATTAATCTTTTAGGCTTACGTGGTCAGGCAAAAACGCGCTTGGCACGTATGATGGTGACTTTGTTGGATGAATATATTCCAGTAGTTGAAGGTTCAGAAATAAATGATGATCCATTACAGCCAATGTCTAGATATGCTAAAGAGCTGATAGCAGAAAAAGGAGACAACACACCAATCTCTTGGTTACATAGAGATGAGCGTTTTGCTGAGAAATTAGCCACTCCAGATGTTACTGTTGCTGATATTATTGGAGATGTAGATCCTATAAAGGCGGCGAATTTAAAATTGAGCTATGCCGATGATCGTGTGATTCATTTTGGTATGATTCCTCGTGCTAATCGTTGCATTTTTGTCATAAATGAATTACCAGATTTACAAGCTAGAATTCAAGTAGCTCTGTTTAATATTTTACAAGAAGGTGATATTCAAATTAGAGGGTTTAAGCTAAGATTGCCTTTGGATATGCAATTTGTGTTTACCGCAAACCCTGAAGATTATACCAATAGAGGAAGCATAGTCACTCCTTTAAAAGATAGAATCGGTTCTCAAATTTTAACCCATTATCCAGATTCTGTTGAAACAGCTAGGACCATTACCTCCCAAGAAGCTAATTTAGATGAGCGACAGTCAGCATCGGTTTATGTACCAGATTTGGCAAAAGACCTTTTAGAGCAAATAAGTTTTGAAGCTAGAGATAGTGAATATGTGGATGTAAAAAGTGGTGTGAGTGCGCGTATGAGTATTACTGCTTTCGAGAATTTATTGAGTACAGCAGAGCGAAGAGCTTTACTTTCTGGTGATGATGAGACTTCAGTGAGGTTATCAGATTTTACAGGAGTCATTCCTGCCATTACAGGAAAAGTAGAGTTGGTATACGAAGGCGAACAAGAAGGTGCCGATTTTGTAGCCAACATTTTAATCGAAAGTTCGGTAAAAACATTATTTCCTAAGTATTTTCCAAAAATTGAAAAATTGGAAAAGCAAGGAGAAGAAACACCTTATGATGATTTGGTATCATGGTTTTTTAATAATGATGGATTTGAGCTTTTAGACGATTATGATGATAATACATACAAATCAAAATTAGATGAAGTAAAGCCTTTAGATGTTTTAATAGCCGATTATCAGCCTGATATAGATTCTAAGGATGTGTATTTTGAAAAGGAATTTATTCTTTGGGGAATGGTACAGTTTAAAAAATTGAGTAAATACCGCTACTCCGAAGGTTTGCAGTTTAAAGATCCTTATGGGAGTTATATTAGTGGATTATAGAAAATAACATATTTTAAAACTAAAATTTATTTTTCTTTATCTGTTTAGGTTTTTTCCAAAGCCAAAAGCCACTGAAAGACAAAAACAAAAGTCCAAATCCTATTAAAGTAGAATAGAAAAGCTTAACAGGTTTACTTTTAGAATTAAACAAAAAATCTATTATAGAACCGTCGTGTATCATTTCTATGATATCTGCGGTTCTTGTTTTTTGTGATAATATTTTCCCTGAAAAACAATCAATTTGTAGTTCGGTGAAATGCGTTTCAAAACGCACTTTTGCGATGCCTTTTCTTGGTCTGTAATCAATACGATTTATTGTCGTGTCTAACTTTACATCCTTAACATGATTAACAGCAATAGTTTCAATTTTGCTGAGTGGGAGCAATTCTAAATTTGTATTTGCAGACTTTTCAGAAGGTGGTTTCAGTTGTAATTCATCTTTCCATGCCAGTAAAATGCCACTAAGACTAATAATAGCAATAAACACTAAAAGAAACATAGCAATGTAGCGATGCCATTTGCGGTACCATCTTACAGATTTTGCTAAAGATTTGTTT
>PAJL01000064.1 GCA_002706045.1 Flavobacteriaceae bacterium | reverse complement strand
GGTCGTAGAGAGGTTCTAACAGGTAAAGCCAAGTTTGGAATTTTTGGAGATGGAAAAGAAATCCCTCAAATAGCTTGGGCAAAAGCCTTTGAAAATGGTGACTTCCGCTCTGGCTACTATAGAGACCAAACATTTATGATGGCTATTGGTGAATTAACCATAGAGCAATTCTTTGCTGGGTTATACGCCAACACTGATATAAAAGAAGAACCAATGTCTGCTGGTCGACAAATGGGTGGTCACTTTTCTACGTTTAGCTTAGATGAAAATGGGCATTGGAGAAACTTAACCGAACAAAAGAATTCTAGTTCAGATATCTCGCCAACTGCAGGTCAAATGCCAAGATTATTAGGTTTAGCACAAGCGTCTAAAATCTATAGAAATGTTAAAGGCATTGACACTACAAAATTCTCGAAAGAAGGTAATGAAATTGCTTGGGGAACTATTGGAAATGCCAGTACTAGTGAAGGTTTATTCTTTGAAACCATAAATGCTGCTGGTGTTTTACAAGTACCTATGGTTATAAGTATTTGGGATGATGAATACGGAATTTCTGTACATGCCAGACACCAAACTACAAAAGAAAATATATCTGAAATCTTAAAAGGATTTCAGCGTGATGAAAATAATAAAGGGTACGAAATTTTAAGAGTTGACGGTTGGAACTATCCTGAATTGATAGACATTTATCAACGTGCTGCTAAAATTGCTAGAAAGGAGCATGTACCAGTAATGATTCATGTTCAGGAATTAACGCAACCACAAGGGCATTCAACTTCAGGTTCTCATGAACGCTACAAAAATAGTGAACGCTTAGCATGGGAAGAAGAGTACGACTGTAATACGCAGCTTAGAAAATGGATGATTAGCAATAATATTGCTACAGACGAAGATTTAACAGCCTTAGAAAGACAAATCAAAAAGGACGTTAGAGATGGTAAGAAAGCCGCTTGGAATGCTTTTATAAATCCAATTCTTGCAGAACGCAAACAAGCTATTCAATTGCTTGAAAAATTAGCGGCTTCCAGTCCTAATGGTGTATTTATAACAAAACTTAAAAACGATTTATCTGCTATAGATGAGCCATTACGACGAGATATCGTTTCTGCTACCAGAAAAGCACTTCGTTATGTGGTTGCTGAAAATTCTGTAGAAAGAAGCTCATTACAGCAATGGATTGATAACTACCTTAGTCAAGTTCAGCCAAAATATAGTTCTCACTTATATAGTGAGTCTGATCTTAGTGTTTTTAATCAAGCTGAAGTTGAACCTACTTACGATACTGATGCTAAAGAAGTAGATGGTCGTATTGTTCTAAGAGAAAACTTTGATGCTATCTTTAGCAAATATCCTGAATCACTTATTTTTGGTGAAGATGCAGGTTATATTGGTGATGTAAACCAAGGTCTAGAAGGTTTACAAGAAAAACATGGTGAACTTAGAGTTTCAGATACAGGAATTAGAGAAGCGACAATCGTTGGACAAGGTATTGGTATGGCTATGCGTGGCTTACGACCAATAGCCGAAATTCAGTATTTAGATTACATAATGTATGCNCTTCAGATAATGAGNGATGATTTGGCTACNGTTCAGTACAGAACTAAAGGTCGCCAAAAAGCACCACTTATTGTNAGNACACGTGGTCATCGTTTAGAAGGTATTTGGCACAGTGGNTCNCAAATGGGAGGCATTCTAAATTTAATTAGAGGTATCCACGTNCTTGTGCCTCGTAACATGACTAAAGCTGCTGGATTTTATAACACATTGTTAGAATCTGATGAGCCTGCACTTGTTGTAGAATGTCTTAACGGTTATAGATTAAAAGAAAAGCTACCTAATAATATAGGCGAATTTAAAACACCAGTTGGTGTTGTAGAAACCGTTAGAGAAGGTGAAGATATTACGCTTATTTCTTATGGCTCTACACTACGTTTAGTTGAACAAGCTGCTAAAGAATTATTAGAAGTTGGTATTGATGCTGAAGTTATTGATGTGCAATCCTTATTACCTTTCGATATTAATCATGATATTGTAAAAAGCATTGCCAAAACCAATAGATTCATGGTTATTGATGAAGATATTGAAGGCGGAGCTTCATCTTATATATTGAATGAAGTTTTAAACACACAGAATGCTTTTCAATATTTAGATAGTCAACCAAAAACATTAGCTGCCAAACCACACAGACCAGCCTATGGTACAGATGGTGATTACTTTTCAAAACCATCAGTGGAAGATATTTTTGAAGCTGTCTATGCAGTGATGCATGAATTAAGTCCGGCTGACTTTCCTAAGTTGAGATAATAATATTATCATAAAGTTATATATAGAACCATCACATCGCTGATGGTTTTTTTATATTTATATCTCAACCAACATATTATGCTAACCAAAAACGAGAAATCAGAATTAAGAAGCACCATTTTTAGACATTTAGATGGTATTGCAACTGCTACTACAGCTTATGCACTCCATAAAAAAGGAGTCTTGGAATACATCTTAGCGCAAAAAAAAGTAACTCTAGATGAACTTGTTGAAAAATTCAATGCCAACGACGGTTACCTTAATGTTGCCTTACGTGTATTGTGCTCGCAAGGTTGGCTAGAGCAAATTTTAGACAACGAGACTGACCATATTTTCTATGAGACCAACAGTAAGTCTAATGACGCATTTAAATTGGTTTCAATTTATGAAGACGCTGTGAAGCTTTTAAAGTATTCCGATAGGTTTGCTGAAGAAAAGATGATAAGTACTGACGCTTTTATTGCTTTAGAGCGCGTTTTCAAAATGTTTGAAACCAATTATGGTTTAGATATTTCAGATTCATCATCAATTGAATTTCAAGTTTTAAAACATCTCGAAGGTGTTATTGCTGGTCCTATTATCGTTTTACTTGGTGTGAATGGTTTATTTCATAAGTACTTTATGGAAGCCTCTTTTACGGCTGAAGAGTATCATAAAAACCCTGAAAGCTTCAAAAAAGTTTTGGATTTTCTCGCACATTTAGGTTGGTTCAAAAAAAGAAAAATACTTATCAGTTTACTGATAAAGGACTGTTTTTTGCCAAGCGCGCCAGTGCTTATGGTGTTACCGTATCTTATATTCCAACATTTTTACAACTCGATGAACTTATTTTTGGAAATCCTTTAGTGCTTCAAACTTCATCACCAAATGATACCGAAAAGCATGTTCATAGACAAATGAATGTTTGGGGAAGTGGTGGCGCTCATACCACATATTTTAAGGTTATTGACGAAGTTATTATAGATTTATTCAACCGACCAATTGATGAGCAACCTAAAGGTATTCTTGATATGGGTTGTGGTAACGGAGCTTTTATAGAGCATATTTTTAATATCATAGATCAACAAACCCTACGCGGAAAATTACTAGACGAACATCCCTTACTTTTGGTTGGTGCGGATTTCAACAAAGCTGCACTAAAGGTTACTAGAGCCAATTTAATTAAAGCAGATATTTGGGCTAAAGTAATTTGGGGAGATATTGGTAGACCAGACTTATTGGCTTCAGATCTCAAAGAAGATTATAGTATTGAACTACATGACCTTTTAAATGTAAGAACATTTTTAGACCATAACCGTATTTGGGAAGCTCCTAAAAAAGCCTACGATTTTAACAGTGAATCTTCTGGTGCTTTTGCTTCAAAAGGAAAACGATTGCCAAACAATAATGTAGAAGCTTCACTTTTTGAACACTTACAAAAATGGAAACCTTATGTAGAAAAATTTGGGTTACTCATTATAGAATTACATACTATTGATCCAAAACTCACAGCTAATAGTCTAGGAAAAACTGCAGCAACAGCTTATGATGCTACACATGGCTATAGCGATCAATATATTCTAGAAGTAGATGTTTTTAAAGCTGTAGCTAAGGAAGCTGGTTTATATCCAGATGAGCATCATTTTGCAAAATTTCCAGATAGCGAATTAGCAACCGTGAGTATAAATCTTTTGAAAGGTAGACAATAATCATTTCTGATACTTTAAAGCTAATTTGTTGTACTTTGCACTCAAATTTTTATATTTAAAATGAAAAAAATAATTCTTGCCCTGTTAGTAACCCTTCCACTATTAGGTGTTGCTCAAAAAATCAAAGTAAAAAAAGGTATCGTTTCTTTTGATGGTACTGATGTTGCAAAAGTTGATGACGATGTTAGAAACAACTACAAATTCTCAACCTTAAAAGGAGAAAAAGCTTTTGATGTTGTTTTTAAAGGTATGTCTGCCAATAACCTTGAAGGTTTTCAATGGTTAGAGCTTACTTCTGCTGATGGAAAAGTTACAGAAATACCTTATGAGGTTTTAATGACTTCTTTCAGCGTCACTAAACTCATTATTAAATTGCTAAGCGAAAAATACGAACTCATAACAATGAATGGTATTGATATGGCAAAGGTTGATGAGTTCTTTGCGGTTGAACGCGAAGTTTTAAGTGATAAATATGCTAAAGCTGTTGTATCTGCAAAAGCTGATGAAGCAGAACGTCAGGCTACTGTTGGTCGTTACAATCCTTTTGTAAAAGATGACGGTACTATTCTTTTTGGTGGTTCTACAGGTACTAAAATTGCAGGTAGAGCTTACTATTCTGATAATACTTACACTGTTAAAGATTTAGATGGAATAACTATTGGTACTGCTAAAGGCTGTTCTACTTGTACTGATGTAGATGCCAAGACTTATACTGACGAAGAGTTCAAATTCGATTATGGTTCTAGTACAATGATGACTGGTAGATTCTCAAGATCTTTTGCTCAAATATTTGTTGAAGAACTACTAGGTAGAGGTTATGAATTACAGCACGAAGCTAAAGCTTACAAAGCGCGTTTGCATGATGAACGTGTAAAAATCGCAAAAGAAAACAGTGTTAATTTATATGGTGTAGATGGCTATGTTCAAGAAGAAGATGGTACCAAATATTCTGGAACCGTATATGCTATTTTTGAAAAACTTGAAATAGATCCTACAAAACAACAAAGTGATTATGCAGAAATGAACTCCATAGATAAGTTTGGGAAGTTTGTGAGCATAAAATACCTCAATGAAAAAAACAGAGAGCGCACAAAAAAATTCGCAGCAAAACAAAACGTAATGTTTTGTGCTATGGATAATGGTGAAGAAAAGTGTTTTATGGGTTTAAAAACTAAAGGTAACGCTCTAAAAAAATTATCTAATGCAGCTAGCTTTGGTTTTGACAACTCTTACTTTTATGAGATTGTTTATCAAAACGGAAACCATAAGGTATTATCTAAACCTGGTGAAGAAGGTACGTATGTCTTAAAATTCTCAACTAAAGATGAAGGTTTTATGATTGATACCAGATCTAACGATAAAGTTTCTGAGAAACTTGCTAAATACATTTCTGAGTGTGATGCACTTTCTAAAGATATTGAAGAAGGCGAATTTGACTTAAGTAACTTAGAAAACCTAAAGCAAATTATAAACGAATATTGCAAAAGTTAACATATAAAGCTTAATGAAAAATATAAAGAAAGAAGGTAAAATTACCTTCTTTCTTTTTTTAGTAATACATTAGAGCATGCAAATAGAATCTATATCCACCATAAAGAAAGAGCTTCAACATTTACCAAAGGAAGATCTATTGGAGCTTTGTTTACGTTTAGGCAAATTCAAAAAAGAAAATAAAGCACTACTAACCTATTTATTGTTTGAAGCTAATGATGAAGACAGTTATATCTCAAGTGTAAAATCTACCTTAGATGAACTCTTTGACGGTATGAATACCAACAGTTACTTCTATATGAAAAAGACCATCCGAAAAATTTTAAGAGAAATTAGAGTGTACAGCCGTTATTCCTTAAAAAAATCTACCGAAGTTGAGCTCCTACTCTATTTTTGTGACCGATTAAATGAACTAAGACCTTCCATTCACAGAAACCGAAAACTAAGTAATTTGTATGAGCGACAAGTCATTTCTATTCAAAAAAAGATTGGAGCCTTACATGAAGATTTACGATACGATTACAATCTGCAATTAGAAGCTCTAAAAAAATAACTTCAACTTTTATTATAAATATTATTGCTTTTTTGCCTTTCGGCTGCCCTCATACATTTCGTATTTTACAAAACGAGATTCTAGCTTAGCATTAAATACTTTTATTTTTCTAGACGGACGCAATCCAACCGATTTTAAAGCTTCAAGATTAGATGTTACCAACCACGCATTGGTATTTGGGTAACCGTGTTTTAGCGTTGTACCAATATTGCCATAAAACTCTTCAACATTCAAATTTTCTAAACGTTCGCCATAAGGTGGATTAAAAACCATATGCAATTTCTCNCTTCCAGCTTTTTGNGTTTTAAAGAAATCNTCATGNTGAATATGCACAAATTCATCTAAATGCGCATTCTTAATATTATCCTTNGCCTTTTTTACAGCTGATGGAGATTTATCGTAACCTATAATTTTATGATGAAAATCTCGTGTTTTNTTCAATAACGATTCTTCAATTTTTTCAAACAAATCCACATCCCAATCTTCCCAGCGTTCAAAGGCAAATTCCTTACGCATTAGGTTTGGCGGAATATTACAGGCTATCATAGCTGCTTCTGCCAAAATAGTACCACTACCACACATTGGGTCCATAAAATCTGATTGGCCGTCCCAACCGCTCATCATTATTAATCCTGCTGCTAAAACTTCATTTATAGGTGCGATATTAGTCGCCATTTTATAACCTCTTCTATGCAAGGATTCCCCAGAAGTATCTAAAGAAATGGTACAACGCTGACGATCAATGTGCACATTTATTTTTAAATCTGGAAAGCGTAAATCTACATCTGGTCTTGTACCTCCATTTTCCCTAAAACGATCTACAACAGCATCTTTTGTTTTTAGAGCTGTGTATTGCGAATGTGTAAAAACACTATGGTGTACCGTAGCATCTACAGCCAAAGAACCTGTTGGTTTTAAATAGTCTTCCCACTTTATGTTTTTTACGTTCTTATAAAGGTCGTCTTCCTTAGCAACTCTAAAGGATTTTATAGGTTTTAGAATCTTAATAGCTGTTCTAATACCCATGTTGGCTTTATACATAAAACCTTTATCTCCAACAAAACTCACATTTCGCACACCTTTTTCTACATCCATAGCACCTAGTTGCGTTAGTTCTTTTGCCAGTATATCTTCAAAGCCAAATAATGTCTTGGCTACCATTTTGAAATTATTGTCCATCTTCTTCGTCTAATGAAATGCAAAAATACAGTATTTTTGCAGGACATTTTTTATTATGACAAAATCTACTCAACAATGGTATGCTTCGTGGTTTGACACACCTTACTACCATATATTGTATAAAGATAGAGATCATTCCGAAGCTAAAATGTTTATGGATAATCTCACCAACTACCTTAATATTCCTGAAAACGGAAAAATATTAGACCTAGCCTGTGGTAAAGGCAGACATTCTATTTACCTTAACTCGCTTGGGTTTGATGTTACTGGCATTGATTTATCTGAGCGTAGTATTGCACATGCTAAGCAATATGAAAATAGTTCATTACGGTTTGATGTGCACGATATGACCAAGCCTTACTCTGAAACTTTTGATGCCGTTTTCAACCTTTTTACAAGTTTTGGATATTTTGAAGATGATGCTTGCAATCTCAAAACTATTAAAGCTATAAAGACCGAACTTAATGACTTTGGCTTGGGTGTTATTGATTTTATGAATGTTAACCACGTTCTTGAACATTTAGTGGCAGAAGATGTAAAAACTGTAGAAGGCATAGACTTTCATCAAAAACGCATTTACGAGAACGGTTATATAGTCAAGAACATCAATTTTGAAATTGATGGTGAAACCTTTGATTTCCAAGAACGCGTAAAAGCATTTAAACTAGAAGACTTTCAAGAACTTTTTGAACAAGCTGGTGTTTATTTATTGGATGTATTTGGTGATTATAAATTACGAAAATATCACCCTGAAACTTCCGAGCGAATGATTATGATTTTTAAGTAACTTGCAAGCATGAACAAGTATTTGTTTCCCTTATATGCCGTAATAATAGGTGTTTTAATTGCTCAGTTTTCAAAAAAGCAAAATGCCCTATTTACAAAATTACTCCTATCGTTTAGTGGTGCCTTTTTACTAGCCTTAACCCTTTTTGATCTATTACCAGAAGTCTACCATCATGTGGAAGCCAAACTTACAGGTTTGTACATTATGTGTGGTATTTTACTTCAGATTATACTAGAATTTTTATCGAAGGGAGCTGAGCATGGTCATATTCACATTCATAAACACGACACTAAGTTTCCTTGGTTATTATTCATCAGTTTATGTATTCATAGTTTTTTAGAAGGTTTTCCAATTCACCAACATAACGATATGGTTTATGGTGTACTTATTCACAAAATACCAATTGCTATACTGGTTGCTACATTTTTATTTCAATCGAGTTTTAGTAAATTACAAATCATAAGTTTTTTAGCTGTATTTGCATTAATGACACCTTTAGGAACCTTTATTTCTAATAATACTAGCTTAGCAACCGCATATATAGACGTTGTAAATGCTGTAGTTATTGGTATATTTTTCCATATATCTACCACAATTTTGTTTGAAACTGGTGAAGGCCATAAGTTTAATCTTTCTAAACTCGTTGCGATTTGTTTAGGTATTTTAATCGCCTATTTTATTTAGTATGTTTTCTAAAGAAGAATCACGATTATTACGACAAGAATTCTGGACCAGCTTTGGCAAATCCTTTCCAAGAAAGTGGTTACTTTATGATACTAAAATTAAGGGCTTTTCTTTTAAATTTCATTTTGATACCAAATCTGCTTTGGTGGCTTTAGATCTTGAAGATGATCTGGAAAATCGCATTAATTCCTGGGAAAAGCTTGTTGCTTTAAAAGGTATTTTAAAAAGCGAATATTTACCAGATGCGATTTATGAAGAAGAATATTTTTTAGAAAACGGTAAGGAAATCTCGCGTATCTATTTGCCTTTAGAGCAAAAAGCATCTATTCACAACAAAAATACGTGGCGCGATGTCATGGAATTCTTTAATGAAAACATGAGCTTATTTGAAGCCTTTTTTGAGGAGTATAGAGACATGATACAACCTTAGAAGCAAATTACTCTGTATTAGACTTATAGAAAATTAATCGTTAGATTTGTTATTGTTAACCAAATACTAACAAATCTTTTCTCATGAAACTCTTAATAAAAATATTCTCAATACTTATTTTTTTCTTATCGACTACATTTTCTCTTTGTCAGAAAAAATATGAGTTTGATTACCTAATTGAATATAAATTTACAAACTATCAAGATTCTTTAGGCGCAAAAACAATTTCAAGATACTACCTAACAAACTCCAATAACAGTAGTTATTTAGCTCTGATTACTAATTCAGATAGTTTGAATTATCAAATGACTTTCAAAGATGTCAAAGGAATAACATTTAATACCAATTACTTAAAATCTGATTTTATTAAAGCAGAAATCATTAATGTAGACTGTTACTATATAAGTCCTTACCATTTCTTTTTAAAGAACCGAATAAATGAATATGATTTTTTTAATCGAAAAGACACAATAATTAACAATACTAATTATAGAAAATATGAGTTATATTCAACAAAGCCAAAAAAGAGAAAACGAAAAAAACTTGCATCAGAGGTTTATATAGTTAATAAGAATACCGATTTTCATAAACCAATACTACACTTACCTCTTGCCTATGCTGAATGGGAAAGTAAGAAGAACATACCTGATGGAATTTTCAAAGAGCGGCTTTTAATCGATTATTATGGAAATATTCTCAATAAAGAAGAAATCGTAGGTTATCATAAAATAAAAAAAGCAATAATTATTGACTCCAAATGTGACTACACAAAGAAATAAATTGACTGATTTATCATTTAAGCATAATGCAGAGTGTAATTATAAATTTGGTAAAAAGTAAATTAAAAATAATTACTCTAATTTCTTATTCTCTCATAATTCTTATGGGACAACTAATTGGAATTCCACTTTTTATTTGGCTGATTTTTACAAGTTTTCATTTTGGAAATCCTGACCAAATATTTGCTGTTTTAGGAATGATTGGATTCTTTCTAAATTTTATTTCATATGGAAAATCAAGACTTGGAAAGCTATTAAGTTTTATTCTTATGATCTCACCAATCGTAAGACGCATGACTGAAATACCAATAGAAAAATTTAATTACTTGACTTTTCAAATCCCACTTTCAGTTTTTGTAATTACTTATTTGATTTATATATTGAAAACAAGTGCAAATGAAAAAGATCATCCTAATAATATTAGCAATCATAACACTAAACTGTAAGAATACAGTAAGTGAAAACGAAAATCTCAACATTGCTAAACAATATTACAAAGCATTAGATGATTCTGATGGTTCACTTATGAACTTGCTGATAGCAGATAGCCTTACAACTCATATGACAGAATACAATTATACAGAAGTGTTCTCTAAAAAAAGATATGTTGAAGATTGGCTAAAATGGGATTCAGTTTTTAATCCGACTTATAAAATTCTAGACATTGTAGAAGACAATGAAAATGTAAAGGTTAAATTTTCAAAAGTTGATGAAAGAATATTATTTCTTCATCACCAGCCAATCATTACTATTGAAGAAATAACTTTTCTAAATGGAAAACTAACAAAAATTGAGAGTACTTATGATATTTTCAATGTTGAGAAATTTTCTAAAAATGTTGAAGACCTCGTCAATTGGATAAATGATAATCACCCAGAATTAAATGGTTTTTTACATGACCAGACCAAGTCTGGAGGCATAAAATATCTAAAAGCTATTGAACTTTATAAAAAAAGCACACATACTAAAGCACTATAAAAACCTAAGAATAAATACATTATATTTATTCATCCTAAATAATAGTTCAATGAAAATGAAAAATAAAACTTCGGACTTATTCATTCAGATAATTTCAGTGACAATCGGTGTATTTCTTGGGTATATAATTTCAAATTGGTCTGCTAATAGTAAGGAAAGTGAAAAACTAAAATCGCTTGTTGAAAATATAAAAGCTGAAATACATGACAACCAAACAAAGGTCAGCCATGTTATAGACTACCATCGTATGGTTAAAGACAGTACAAGCTATTATCTAAACAAAGAAGATTTAGTAAATTTTAAGCCTACCTTTTTCAAAGGAGTAAACACAATTACGTTTTCTAATAGCGCTTATCAAACCGGAATTCAAACAGGTTTATTCAATAAAATGAAACTAAAGAATGTTCAAGCTATCAATGACATCTATACTAAGCAAAGGGCTTATAAAGATTTTGCCAACTTGCTAATGTCTGGTCTTATAACGATGGATTTTGACGAGAACAAAGAAGCTTTTAGAAAAATAGCGATATTTTTATCTATCTCAATGACCGATGTTATTATTAAAGAAGAGCAATTACTTGAAAGTTATTCTAAAGCTGTGGCGTTAATAGATAAATAAAATGCAGCAGTCACTGCTACTTTTCTTCTCTATAAATACTCGGTAAACTAACCTTAAAACGTACAGCAACTAACCTCACGACAATTACCACAAGTCCGGCAATGATAAAAAGGTAGTTTTCGTCTTTTAGAAATACCCGTAACAAAAAATAAGTAGCTCCACCAAGAATACAAGCTGTAGCGTAAATTTCCTTTCTAAAAATCACAGGGATTTCATTACACAAAATATCACGGATTACACCTCCAAAACAAGCTGTCATAGTACCCAACGCAATACAAATTATAGGATGTAAACCTGCTACTAAAGCGGTTTCTATACCTACAACCGTGTATAAACCTATACCTAGAGTATCAAACAAAAACAAGGATTTCCTAAGATGTTTCAGTTGATTTCTAAATACTACAGCAAAAATTGCAGAACCAAGAATAACATAAACAAAAGTCATATTTTGCATCCAAGAAACTGGAGCTATCCCGATTAAAACATCACGCAATGTTCCTCCTCCTACTGCTGTTACAAAAGCAATAATCAACACACCAAAGGCATCCATACGTTTATGCATAGCGACTAGCACGCCAGAAATGGCAAATGCTATGGTTCCTAAAATATCTAGTGTTTGAAAAAACATTTTATTGGCTATTTCTACTTAAACTTCCTAAAAGAGTTTTTATACTCTGAAATCCCGAACTACTTTGAGATCTTGTTTACATATTTTGCGTGTAGTAGTTGTAATCTTTTAGAATGGTATCTATAAATTGAATATCATAAAGTTTAGTTTCTATACCAAGTGTATCACAAATTTTATTTTTAAGCATAGTTAATGTCTTAAAATCATTATTTTTTCTTGAAATGGTATACGCTTCCTTTATAATTCTAACGTCCTTGTCCGTGAGTTGCGTGACATTACTAAATACAGGCTCATAGTCGTCGTTAATATCTTCTAGAATAGTACTGGTAATTTTGTGCTTTTTCTTCACACTAATTACAACCGTTCCTGCAGCAGCATCACCAATACGCTGTTTTTTATCCGAAAGTAGAATACTTAAAATACCTATTGAAGGTGAAAATATCCATAAGTCTACAATACGCAGCATCCAACGCACAAAGAAATTATACCATTCTGTTGGCGAACCATCTACCTTCACAACCTTTATTTTCATAATCATCTTTCCTACTGTTTGTCCACCAAAAAGAATATGACAAAGTACTGAATAAAAAAATGCTGGTAACATAAAAAGCCCTAAGAATCCACGTTGTGTCCATGTATCAGCATCAAAAATCTCTGATATGGCAACGAGGTTTTCCATTATAGTCATATACGTAATAAGCATAATACCATCTATTAAAAAAGCAACCATACGTTCTCCCAAACCGATGAGCTTGTAGTCTAGATTTACATTTTGTGCTGTGTTAATTGCTAAATTGCTCATGGAAATGTATATTCGTTTCTAATAATTTGTTTTTTATGCGCGAAGCGTCTTTCGTGAAGCAAAATAAGGAAAAATGGATTGGTTTTGAAAACGCACTCAATAATAATGCGAAAATAAATCCAGACGACTTAGCTTCATATTATATACAACTTACTAACGACTTATCTTATGCCCAAACTTACTATCCTGGAAGTAAGACCTTGCTGTATCTGAATTCCTTAGCATCTCAAGCGCATCAAAAAATCTATATCACAAAAAAAGAATCTAAAAATAAAATTGTTTCGTTTTGGCGAGATGAATTTCCTTTATTTTTTAGACAATACCATAAAACGTTATTGTACACATTTCTAATTTTCATGTCTGCAGTGCTCATTGGCGTAATTTCAACCTTGAATGACGATTCCTTTGTACGCTTAATTCTGGGTGACTATTATGTAAATATGACCATAGAAAATATTGAAAAAGGGGAACCTATGGCTGTTTATAAAAGTGGTAGTAATATTGGCTCATTTTTAGGCATAACCATTAATAATATAAGAGTTGCTATTATTGCTTTTGCTCTTGGTGTATTCTTCAGCGTTGGCACAGTTTATATATTGTTTAGTAATGGCATTATGCTTGGTGCTTTTATCACTTTCTTTTACAATTATGGTATTTTTGAAAAAACCTCAACCATTTGGTTGCATGGTACTATTGAAATATCAGTTATTGTTATTGCAGGTTGTGCTGGTTTGGTTATGGGAAATAGCTTTTTGTTTCCAAAAACGTATTCAAGAAGGGTCGCTTTTATGAAAGGTGCCAAAGACGGATTAAAAATTGTTGTGAGTACGATTCCGTTTTTTATTATTGCTGGCTTTATTGAAGGTTTTATAACACGTTATGGTGAGCAAATGCCTTCGGTATTGTCTTATGGCATTATTTTCTTATCGCTATTTTTAATTGTGTATTACTACATTATTTATCCTATAACTTTACATAAAGCCAAATCTATTATAAAAACTAAAACCCAAACCACGTGAACGAAAAGTATATTGAACTTAGAACCCGAAGTACGTTTGGTGATATTATAAACACCTATTTTTTATTCTTAAAATACAATTTTAAAGCTTACACTAATTTGTATTTACGCTATAATGCCCTAAGTATTATTTTAACTTTAATTTCTGCATATCTTCTGGTTACTGGCTTTATGGGTTTAGCAAGTCGTGATTTTAGATTTGGAATGGGCAGTAATGTTGAAACCGATAGCTACCTTATAGCCGGAGGTATTATTTTATTTTTAATCATCTTTATTACAGCTTTATTAAATTATAGTTTTTCAAGTGCTTATATAGCAGATTATGCCAATAACGAGGGATTAGTAAACTCTAAACGGATTTGGAAAAGTATTATAAACAATTTTGGGACAATCATTTTATTTCTTCTAATAGGTGTATTAATCTACGTTGTCTATATAATTATCTCAATGGTTGTATCTTTCATTCCTTTGCTAGGAATGATTGTTCAATATGGATTAAGTTTTACACTAGCTGCTATATTTGGACTTACTTTCACGTCTATTTTTACTACAAGTAAGTCTTTTGGCGAAGCACTTTCAGAAGGTTTTGATTTTACATTTTCAAATTTTTGGCGCGTGGTTTTATTTGGTTTGGTTATCGGAATTCTAAATTTAATGATCACCGGATTAATAATTTCTATACCAAGTGTTATTATTGGAATTTATGTTTACTTTTCGGTTGAAAGTAGTGTAGATATTGCCACCAGTACTTTTGCTACCTTAGTATTTACTTTAGGTTTTGCTGCTTTCATTCTAACTTTTATATATACTCAGGCTTTATCTCAATTATCATACGGCATTCTATATTACAACCTCAATGAGGTTAAATACAATCTGTTTTTACAAAAGAAGATAGATCAAATTGGTGTAAATGAATAAACTTACTTATAAACATATAAGTGCTGTTGTGATAACTTCATTTTGTAACTCAATACTTTGGGCACAGGATACTTTGATAAAAAGAGATTCTTCTAACCTTGATGTAACCTATTTTAAAGATAATTTTCAAGATAACTACTCTGGTGACGATTTCAACTATTCAATAAATGATACTGGAGGAATTAACCTTGTGCAACGTGTTCTTAGAAAATTCTTCAATTGGTTAGGTGATATATTTGGATTTGACATTGATTTTATAGACTACAAAACACTTGAATATATTATCTACGGACTCTTAGGCATTATTGTACTTTACCTTTTGATAAAATTCCTTCTACAAAATCCTGTAAGTTCTGTTTTTAAAACAGAAGATAAAGATATAGAAGGCTTTAGCTATGTTGAAGAAGATATAAAACAAGTAGATTTTGATAAACTCATCAAAAAGGCTCTAAAAGAGAATAACTATAGATTGGCTACACGTTACATGTACCTAAAATCACTAAAGGTATTAGCAAACAAAAAAATTATAGAATGGCATTATGAGAAAACTAACTCTGACTACTTAAATGAGATTAAAAACAGTGACACCAAAAACCTTTTCAAACGTGTATCATATATATATGATTATGTTTGGTATGGTGAATTTCCGATAGATGAAACCAAGTTCATAAAAAACAAAGAGGATTTTAATGCTCTTATAAAATCTTCTGTACGTGGATAAACGATCAAAAGTAGCACTTTATATTATTGGAGCCGTCATTGTCTTTATGATGATTGCAGAAGTTACAAAGCCAAAAGCTTTGAACTGGCGCGACTCCTACTCTGCTGCCGACAAGATTCCTTTAGGTTGCTATGTGTTATTCAATGAACTTGACACCTTTTCTAATGGTGACATTTTGGTTTCTAATCAGTCAATTTATCAATATTTGAAAGACATCGATTCTTCTGAAACCAAATCTCTAATTTTCATAAACGATGTTGTACGGTTTGATGGTGAAGAATCAGAAGCTCTTATGGATTTTGTTGAAAAAGGAAATTCCGTATTCATAAGTGGCACACATATTTATGGTAATGTTATTGACTCTTTGAACATTAGTACAGAACGTCAATATTCCTACCTTTTCAAAAAACAATCTGATAATAAATTTACCAGTCCTAGTCTTAA
Organism: Flavobacteriaceae bacterium; assembly: GCA_002706045.1. Classification (GTDB taxonomy): domain Bacteria; phylum Bacteroidota; class Bacteroidia; order Flavobacteriales; family Flavobacteriaceae; genus Winogradskyella. The sequence continues at coordinate 3,909 of PAJL01000064.1, read as the reverse complement.
AGAGAATAATAGGATATTTAAAGATGTTATTGAAAATAGCCATTTCACTTCTATAGACACTTTAAAAACAACGATTTTAGGGACATCCACAACCATTAATAATGAAGATGATACAGAACAAATCAACCCTAATCTCGTTAGAGTTGATATAGGTGAAAATGGTGGTCAGTTTATTCTGCACACTAATCCATTTGCGTTTACCAATTATCATTTATTAAATGACAAAGAAGATTATGCAGCAACCGTGTTGTCGTACCTACCAAAGCAACAAATTATTTGGGACAACAATTATAAAAGTGGACGAAAAGTAATAACTAGTCCTTTGCGCTATATTCTTCAAAATACGGCTTTACGTTGGGCTTTTTATATTAGTATGTTTGGACTCGTTCTTTTTGTAATCTTCAGAGGAAAACGTGTTCAGCGTATTATTCCTGTTATCAATAAACTTGAAAATGCAACAGTAGATTTCACAAAAACAATTGGAGAACTCTATTATCAACATGGTGACTTTACAAATATCATTGAAAAAAAGATTCAGTATTTTTTAGAATTTGTGAGATCTAACTATTATTTAGATACCCAAAACCTAAATCAATCTTTTATTGAAAAACTAGCCATAAAATCAGGAAATTCTAAAGAAGACTCCAAAGCTTTAGTGGATTACTTAGTATTTTTAAAATCAAAAAAACAGCACAGTGAGCAAGAGCTCATAGAATTAAATAAAAAAATTGAACATTTTACCAAACACAAGTTATAATGGAAGAACAAAACAATCCATCATCAGAGGAATTTGAAAGCACTCCTAATACAGAGAACACTTCTCCTAACGAAGAAGCTTCCGGAAATACTTCTGAAGACTTTAAAAGCCGAATAGATCTCAGCCCACTACAAGAAAGTGTTGAGCAAATAAAAACTGAAATTGCAAAGTTTATTGTTGGTCAAAATGAAATGATAGAACTGCTTATCATTTCTATACTTACCAATGGGCATTCGCTTATTGAAGGTGTTCCTGGTGTTGCAAAGACCGTAACAGCTAAGTTATTGGCAAAAACCTTAGATGTTGACTTTAGTAGAATTCAGTTCACACCAGATTTAATGCCTAGTGACATTCTAGGAACCTCTATTTTCAATGTAAAAAGTAATGAGTTTGAATATAAAAAAGGGCCTATTTTCTCAAACATTGTACTGATTGACGAGATTAACAGAGCGCCTGCAAAAACACAAGCCGCTTTATTTGAGGTGATGGCAGAACGCCAAATAACTATGGATGGTGATCGTTATGATATGGAATTACCTTTCTTAGTATTTGCTACCCAAAACCCAATTGAGCAAGAAGGAACTTACCGCTTACCAGAAGCCCAGTTGGATCGCTTTTTGTTTAAAATAGAAGTTGATTATCCTTCACTAGAAGATGAAGTTCAAATTTTACTTGATAATCATCATAGACAAGACACCATGGATTTTGGTACTATCACCTCAGTATTATCTGCAGATGTCATTAAAAAATATCAAAATTTAATAAAACAAATTGTAGTTGAGGATAACCTTCTAAACTACATTGCTTCTATAATTCACAATACACGGACCAACGCTAACTTATACTTAGGAGCGTCTCCAAGAGCCTCAATAGCTATTTTAAATGCTGCCAAAGCTAACGCAGCTATAAAAGGAAGAGATTTTGTAACTCCAGATGATATAAAACGTTGTACCAAAGCTGTACTAAAACATCGTTTGGTATTAACACCAGAGCGCGAAATGGAAGCTTTTACAGTAGATAAAGTTGTAGATCAAATTCTAGAAACCATAGAGATTCCAAGATAGTGAAACGCTTTTTTAAACATACTTATCTCACTTTTAGGTTCTTCTTAGTTGCTATGATTTTTGTAGCGCTATTTATCCTATCCTACATTTTTGAAGGTTTGTTAAGTATGGTTACGGCATTATTTTTCGTGGCTTTAGGTTTAATTGCTGTTGATTTTATCTTATTATTTAAACAAAAAGGAATTAAAGCCTCACGTATTCTACCAGAAAAATTAAGTAACGGTGATGATAATCCCATTGAATTAACTTTAGAAAACAACTATAATTTCACCACCGATTTATTACTTATAGATGAATTACCTTTTCAATACCAAAAGCGCGATTTTGAAATAAAAACGCAACTCGTAAAACACCAAGAAAAGAAAATCACCTATACCTTAAGACCTTTGGAACGTGGTGAATATTACTTTGGTAATTTGAATATCTACACAAATTCCCCTTTAGGTTTAGTGACTAGAAAATTTCAGTTTGCTAAGGATGCTATGGTTCCAAATTATCCTTCGTTCTTGCAGCTTAGAAAATATATGCTTATAGCATTTTCTAACAAATTGTTTGAATATGGTTTGAAGAAAATCCGACGCATTGGTCACACCATGGAATTTGAGCAAATAAAGGATTACGTTTCTGGAGATGATATCAGAAACATTAATTGGAAAGCTACTGCAAAGCGTAACCAATTAATGGTGAATCAATATCAAGACGAACGCTCACAGCCCATCTACAGTGTTATAGATAAAGGCAGAGCTATGAAAATGCCGTTTGAAGGTTTAAGCCTGCTCGATTATGCTATTAACGCCGCTTTGGTCATAAGCAATGTTGCCTTAAAAAAACAGGACAAAGCTGGTATGTTTACCTTTTCTCGAAAGGTTGAAAATAAAGTTTCGGCAGAGCGTAGACCTTCTCAAATGAATAAGATTCTAGAAACGCTATATAATGTAAATACCGATTTTTCTGAATCCGATTTTTCAAGATTATATATAGATGTAAAACGAAGTCTTACACAACGTAGTCTTCTTCTACTCTATACTAATTTTGAAACTCTAGACGCGCTGCATAGGCAATTACCCTATTTAAAAGCAATGGCAAGAAATCACTTGCTAGTGGTAATATTTTTTCAAAATACCGAACTGGACAAGCTAACTCAGCATGAGGCTGCTAATACTTTTGAAATTTTTCAAAAAACTATTGCTGAAAAATTTATTTATGAAAAGAAATTGATTGTAAACGAACTCCAAAAACATGGTATTCAATCTATTCTAACAAAGCCAGAAAACCTCACTATAAATACTATAAACAAATATCTTGAGATTAAAGCTAGAGGTTTGATTTAGTTGTTAGTAAACTACTAAATACTTTTTACTTCCTACTTAAAAAATACAATTCATCCAACTAAAACTACAACTCGGTAGTTTCTTTTATTTTTAGTTGAAGTTCCTTCGGATATTTGAACTGTCATTAACCGATAAAACACAACTATTATGAAAAATTTACTATTTACCATCGCATTAGTTTTTACAACGCTATTTTCTTTTGCTCAAGATTCTGAAAAAGGTATTACAATTACGGTAACTATAGATAACGTGAAGAATAATGAAGGTACTGTTCTACTATCACTTCATACTTCGGAAACTTTTATGAAAGGAAAAGGAGTAATGAGTGGTGAATCTAAAATTGAAAACAATAAAGTTGTCATCACTTTTGACAATGTAAAACCTGGCGAATATGCCATTTTAGCGCTTCATGATGAAAACAACAACAAGAATATGGACTACGAAACCAATGGCATGCCAAAAGAAGATTACGGAATGTCCAATAATGTAATGTCTTTTGGTCCACCTCAATATGATGATGCAAAATTTAAGGTTGAAAATGAAGATATAGACCTTAACATCAGATTCTAAATAAAATAATCAATCAAAAAACGAAAAAGGCAGCTTTTAAAAGCTGCCTTTTAATTTAGTAAAAACTATAATTCTTAAACGGTTTCGCCCAACCAAGCTTTCATCATCCAAACTGTTTTTTCTTGTTCGGTAATAAAATCACTCATCATTGAGTTAGTACCTTCATCATTAGCTTCATCAGAGGCAT
>PAJL01000063.1 GCA_002706045.1 Flavobacteriaceae bacterium | reverse complement strand
ATTTCAAAACAAGATATTTTACCAAAACAAGTTCAGATAAATACACTAAAATCTGATGGTGAATTTCTATGGATTTCAACAGATGAAGGTTTTTATAGATTTCAACCAAAAACCAAACAAATTAAGAGTTTAAATACGCAAGATGGATTGACTTTGTCGGTTGATAAATTCATCATTCTTCAAGATTATTTGGTCGCAACTTTCCCTAATTCATTTTATTTAATGCCTAAAAATGAAGCACTTTTTAAAGACTTTAAAACATCTAAAGTGTGGATGGAATCTGTAAAAATTAATGATAAAGATACCGTAGTTAATACCAATTATAATTTACCATATAATTTTAATAATTTAAGGTTTGATTTTAACTCTAATGGCTTTCAATCTAATAAGCACGTTGGTTACAAATACCGCATAAAACCTATTGATACCACATGGCGAGACGTTCCTTTAAATACACATTTTGTAGTGTTTAATAGTTTGTCTAGCGGTAAATATACTTTTGAGTTACAAGGTCAAAATATTGGTAGTAAAGATATACAATTTGCAAGTCCAATTACCTTTACCATCAACAAACCTTTTTGGGAAACATACTGGTTTTATGCGCTTGTTTTATTGGTCGTAGCTGGTTTAATATGGTTGTATTTTAGGTGGCGACTTAGACAAAAAGAAGCACAACGAATTGCCGAAATTGATAAGATATTAATCGACAAAAAAATCACTAATTTGAAGTTAGAAAACCTGCGATCTCAAATGAATCCGCACTTTATTTTCAATGCTTTAAATTCCATTCAAGATTATATTATTTCCAATGAAAAAGAGCTGGCAAGTTCATATTTAGTGAAGTTTAGCCGATTAATCAGAATGTATTTGGATTATAGTCAACAAAACGAAATTACTTTAGAAGAAGAACTAAATGCCTTAAAACTGTATTTAGAATTAGAAAAAGTTAGATTTGAAGACGAGCTGACGTATAGTTTAAATGTAGATGAAAAACTAAATGTTAGACAAATAAAAGTTCCGTCGTTATTCATTCAACCTTATGTGGAAAATGCATTAAAACATGGACTTTTACACAAATCTGGTGAACGATTATTAAAGATTGAAGCTAAAGCAACCAATGAAAATACGCTTGTAATTACAGTAGAAGATAACGGAATTGGAAGACAGCAATCTGAAGCCTTAAAACGAAGTGATAAACCACACAAACCCTTTGCTACCAAAGCAAACGAAGAACGTGTAAGGCTTTACAAAAACAAATTAAAACGAAATATTAATATAGAAATTATAGATTTATATAATTCTAATCAACAACCAACTGGTACAAAAGTGGTAATCACCATGCCAATACAATAAATTATGAAGGCTATAATCATTGACGACGAAAAGCGCGCAAGACATTTATTGTCTAATTTAATAACAGAACATTGCCCAAGCATAGAAGAAATTAATGAAGCTTCAGATTTAAAATCTGGTGTAGATTTAATTAAAACAGAGCATCCAGATATCGTATTTTTAGATATTGAAATGCCAAACCAATCAGGTTTAGATATTTTAGAATATTTCCCAAATCAGATAGATTTTAAAATCATTTTTGTAACAGCATATAACCAATATGCAATAGAAGCTTTTAAACTTTCGGCAGTAGATTACTTACTAAAACCTGTTGATATTACAGAACTTAAAGAAGCGGTTACAAAAGCAAAAGAAGCTATAGAAGCCAACAATTTAAGTGGTCAATTAAATAAGTTACGTGACTCTTTAAGGCAATTATCAATGGATAAAATAGCTTTAGAAATTCCTAAAGGCATTCTTTTTGCATCGCATAACGACATTGTTTATTTTGAGGCTGATGGTATGTACACTAACGTACAATTGGTAGAAGGAAAACAAAAAACCATTTGCAAACCATTAAAGCATTTTGTAGAGCAATTATCTAAAAACGCTATGTTTTTTAAGTGTCATCGTTCGTATTTAATNAACTTAAAATATGTNGANGAATTNGTNAAAGACGATGGNGATTATNTNTTNATGANNAATCAAAAACGNATTCCNATTTCNAANTCNAAACGCGATCAGTTTTTAGAAGTTGTAAAAGAAACTTTCTTATAATCNTTCAGAAAAAAAATAACTGTTTTTAGAAAAAACTACTTTAATCTGCTAGTGTTTAGTTTTTTATTTGACAAAAACTAAAAATACTATCATGAAAAAAGTTGTCCTATTTATTGCTTTAGCGTTATGCTACGGTACATCTCAAGCTCAATTTGGTAAAATGTTAAAAAAGAAAGCCAAAGCAGCGGTAGAGAAGAAGTTAGATGAAAAAGAAGATACAAGTTCGTCTTCAAAAACTGAAAATTCTTCAGGAATGGTTGGCAGTTCTTCAACATCTAACCAGAGTTCTTCAAAAACAGAATATACAGATGAAGAATTTAAAGCAGAATTAGCTAAAAAATATCCAAACGATCAAGCTAAACAAGATTTATANTACCAAAAATATCTTGAAAAAAAGCAANAANAAGCAGAANCTAANAAACCAAAANCAGCANCAAAAATAGGAGACGAATTNTTATACATGTCTTANCCTTTTGCNATGACTAAAGGGATGAGNGCAGTTGGTGTAGACCGTGTAAAACTTAGACGTCAAATGACAGATATGGGTGATAATGTAGATCTATTACCATATCAAGACCCAGAATATGCTTGGTTACGTTTCTTAACTACACCAGAATTGGTAATGATGTCACCAGAAGGATATATTGGTTACGAGTTAGTTTCTGGTATGTTTACAACAAAAATCGGTGCAGACAGATCTCGAACTATAGAGCTTGGTACAGGTATGCCAATACTTGTTAGAGGTATGCTTATTGCAGAAGATGTATTTGTTATTTATGCAGGTTCTCATCAAGGTGGGCACGCATTTAATGTGCCATCTTATATGCATCAAAACGATATTACAGTGTTAAATATTATTGGTAAAGGTGAGCAACAATTTCATCTAGATTGGTTAGAAAAAGCAAAGCCAATTGTACAAGAGTTTGAAGCTACGTTAAAAGCAAATTACGATGCAGCTGCAAAAGCAAAAACAGATGCTATAAAAATGCCAAAGGCTGGTAGCATGAATAGCAATACCTCTTTAGTCAACTTTGCTAAAGAAAAAGTGTCTGCTACTATAGAAAAAGATGACGCAAAACTTTTAAAGTTAAATATAGAGTCAAACGACTGGAATATCGTTAAAAACAAATACACAGGACACATTATGTATCGTTGGATTAAAGGTGCATTTACAGAAAAAAACAAAAATAATGAGTGTTATCTGCAAGGATTTTTAATCAAACAACAATATAACGGAAGCGGGTACAGTAGTTATGAGTTTGGCGGAATTATCCACGGACAAATGCCTTACGGACAAATCATAAGCTGTGAGAATGCTAATTAAAACGATAAGTAAACAATCAATAATTAATACATTTTATAAGATGAAAAAGCTACTAATACTTTTAACTATAATGTCCATAGGTGCAACACAGCCTACACATGCTCAATTCTTTAAAAAAATAAAAGAAAAATTAGATAAACCTCTTATTAAAAAGAAAGACAAAAAAATTAGTGAAGAGGAGTTAGAAAAAAGAAAAAATATTAAGCTTCCAGATGCAGGTGCTTTAGATAAAGATGAAGCTTTAAAGGCGATAGCTGTAAATGGTTTGAATAATTATTACGGTAAACTAAGCATGAGCAATACGCATCAATATATAACATCAAACACTTGGTCTACTGTAAAGCATAAGGATACAGGATTGCCTTTATACCAATGGGCTGTAGGAGCTGTTGTTCAGAAAAATTCAGACGGACAATGTATGCTTTATGAGTTTATTTTAAGAAGAGATTATACAGGTGGTGGTAACTATGGAGAAGCTTTTTTTAACGGTATAAATCGAGGAACAATCAAAGCGCCTTACGGTGATTACATAGCTTGTGTAGAATAATATCTATAATAAAAGTTCAACTAAAGTTTTTAAAAGGGTTTACAAGGTGTAGGCTCTTTTTTTTGTTTAGAAAAAAATAGAGGAGTTTCAGAAAAACCCAAATTGAAAAACTAGGTAATACCAGTTGCTTTGTACTCGATTAATCATAAAAATTCTCAACTACAATGAAAAAAACATTACTATTATTAACAACCTACCTATGTTTGGGAGTATCTGCATTTTTTGCTCAAAATGTAAATATTCCAGACGCTAATTTTAAAGCATATCTCNTAGGAAATGCATCAATTAATACGAATAACGATNGTGAAATTTCTNTTGCTGAAGCACAAGCATTTTCAGGTCAATTATTGGTAAATGGGTTATCNATTTCAGATTTAACAGGTATTGAAGCTTTTNTAAATATTACACGATTAGATTGTTATAGCAATAATTTAACGTCTTTAGATGTAAGTAATAACCTTGCATTAACNCGTTTACANTGTGCTGCTAATCAAATNGAAACATTAGATATTAGTGCAAACACATTAATTACAGATATTCAATGCCATAACAANGGTGTGTTATATCAATTAAATATTGCAAATGGTAATAATGTTAACATCAATTGGATGAAAGCCTATGGTAATAGCTTATCATGCATTCAAATTGATGCTGGTATTATACCACCTGCAGAAGCTGGTCTTTATAGTCAAGGATGGACAAAAGGAAGTTCAGCATTTTACAGCGACGATTGTGCTGCGTTAAACCAAATTGTAAATATTCCAGATACTAATTTTAAAAGTTTTTTAGTAAACGATAGCAGTATCAATTTAAATAACGATTCTGAAATTACAATGGCAGAGGCACAAGCCACTACTGAGTTAATTATGAATGGTATTGGTATTGCGGACTTAACAGGTATAGAAGCTTTTACTAATTTAACACGTTTAGATGTTCCTAATAACAGTATAGCTACAATTGATGTTAGTAATAACTTATCCCTAACACGTTTGCATGTTGCTGCTAATAACTTAACAAGTTTAGATATTCGTTTAAATACAAGTATTAACGAAATTTTCTGTTACAATAATAGTCAGTTAGAGACATTGCTGATTTCAAATGGAAATAATAGCAATTTCAACTATATGAAAGCTTACAGTAACCCAAGCTTATACTGTATTGAGGTTGATAACGGATTCTCGCCACCAGCAAACAGTGGTCAGTATGTAGCAGGTTGGACTAAAGATGGTCAAGCAAGCTATAGTATTAATTGTATTCCTTCGGTATTCTATGTAGATGCTACTGCAACAGGTGCAAATGATGGTAGCTCATGGGCAGATGCTTACACAAATTTAGGAGATGCTTTACCAAATACTAGTTTAAATGATATTATTTGGGTAGCAAAAGGAACCTATACTTTGGTTGATAAAAACACTCCATTAACTGTTAGTACAAATGAAGTTGATATTATTGGAGGTTTTTCTGGAACAGAGACAACTTTAGCAGATAGAGATTTAGCTTTAATACATACAACTAATGCAACCATTTTTACTGGAGATATTAATGGAGATGATATTGCAGGTGATTTCACTACTAATAAAACTGATAATGCAGAGCGTTTATTTGAAATTAGAGCTCACGATGTTACTTTTGATGGTATTGTGTTTGAAAACATTTACGACACATCGCAATCTGGTGGTGTAGAGGAAAATGGTATCATATTCATTCCGAATAGTTTAGGTATCACAAACTTAAAAATTAAAAATTCGCTAATTCAAAATAATTATTCAAACGGTTATTTGCTTAAAATGCGAAAGTTAAGCGGTGGTTTATATTTAGAGAATACAAAATTTATAAATAACACATCGGTTAATTTAGGGTTAGTTTACGTACAATCTGATAATACAAACGGTTATATTTTTACACGTTGGGCTAATGTATTGGTAGCTGATAACGATATTAATGTTGCGGCCTTAGATATTTACAGATCAGATTGGAATAACGGAAACACTTTAGATGTTGTAATTAATAATAGTACGTTTGTTAATAACGACTATAATAGTACTCATGGTAATTCAATTGTGGCATCAGGAAACGGAAGTGTTAATTTAAATGTTTATAATTCTATTTTTTGGCAGAATACCACTAGTGGTGTAGCAGCAACCAGAGATATTTCTAACGGAGCAGAGACAAATTATGATGTTGTTGTGGCAAATTCTATAGCTAATGTATCATCAAACGCTGGAACTAACGGCTCATTCTCTGCAACAAACGTAACAACCTTAGATCCTGCAACAGATAATTTAAATTTAGATAGCGAATATAAACCAACAGCTAGTTCATCTTACATTATAGATAACGGAGATAACTCTTATTACGATGTAGCTTTATTCGGTGATTTAGATTTAGCAGGAAATGATAGGATATTTAATGGTACTATTGACTTAGGGACTTATGAGTATAACACTATTTTAGGATTAGATGATGATATTAATATCTCAGAAGTAAGGTTATATCCTAATCCAGCTACTCATAGTTTATTTATAGAGTCTTCTCAAACTATAGAGAAAATAAGCATTTATAACGTAAACGGTCAGGTGATAAATGAGCTAAACTCTGTAAATAACAGCATAGATGTTTCTGAATTCCCTGTTGGATTATATTTTCTTCGTATGAGTACGGAAGGAAAAACACTAACAAAGAAATTCCTTAAAAATTAATTAAATAAACTCCTTAAAAGCACCCTTTTTTGGGTGCTTTATTAAATTTTTTATATGAAAACTATAAAGTTCTTAGCAATTATATTATTGGTTTTGTCAACCGTATCATGCTCATCCGACGATGATGCTAACACTAATGAAAATAATTATGTAAAAGTAGGTAACACAACTTTTGGTATGACCTCTGCCACTGTTGAAAGCTCGTTCAATAGAACATATATTGAGCTAATCAACAAAACAGAAGCAGAAGTTTTAGCATCTATTAATAATGGTTCTAATCTCAATAGTTTAGACTATATGAGTATTACTATTAATGAAAACTCTATTGGCGAATTAACTTATGACTTTAATGATATATTAGATTATGAGTTTTTTGTTAATGGTAGTGTGGTCAACGGTGAGCTAGAAGGTGGTGTGATACAATTACAAGAAGGTGAATCAAATAATTTATATGCAGTATCTGGTAGTGTAACTATTACGTATTATTCTGTAGACAGAATTGCTTTCACTTTTAATTTTGAAAGAGAAGATGGTACAATGATTACTGGTTCTTTTGATGGTGGTTATATTTTTCTTGAGGATAGTTTAGATTAAGTTTCAAAAAAGAGAAGTAGTAGTAATCAAAAAAGCTCACCAAAACGGTGAGCTTTTTCTTTATCGTTGAGATAATTTTGCAAGAAATCCTTTTAATTGTTGAGCATCACAGGCATTACAAGCATAGTTACGTGCTCGCCTTCATCCAATCCATCGATAGGAGTAAGGATACCTGCTCTGTTTGGTAAACTCATTTCTAACTGTACGTTATCAGAGTTTAAATTGTTTATCATTTCTGTTAAGAAACGTGAGTTAAAGCCTATTTGCATATCGTCACCTTGGTAATCACAAGATAAACGCTCTTCAGCTTTATTACTGTAGTCTATATCTTCTGCTGAAATATTAAGTTCTGCACCAGCAATCTTTAAACGGATTTGATGTGTAGTCTTGTTAGAGAAAATACTAACACGACGTACAGAGTTTAAAAATTGGGTTCTGTCTATAACTAATTTGTTAGGGTTTTCCTTAGGTATTACAGCCTCGTAGTTAGGATATTTTCCATCAATCAATCGACAGATTAATACTGAATTTTCAAAAGTAAACTTAGCGTTAGAGTCGTTGTATTCTACTAAAACATCATCATCGCTTCCTGCTAAAATCCCTTTCAATAAATTTAAAGGTTTTTTAGGCATAATAAATTCAGCAGTTTCAGAAGCGCTTACGTCATCTCTAGTATATTTTACCAATTTGTGTGCATCAGTAGCAACAAAAGTTAAATTCTCTTGAGAAAACTGAAAGAAAACACCGCTCATTACAGGTCTTAAATCATCATTACCTGCAGCAAAAATAGTTTTACTAATTGCTGTAGCTAAGATATCTCCCATAATTGTTGTTTTGCTAGCATCTTCAACAGACACTGCATTTGGGAATTCAGCACCATCAGCATAAGCTAGTGCATATTTACCATGGTTAGAACTGATTTCAACCGTATTATTTTCTTCAACCACAAATGTTAATGGTTGCTCAGGAAATGTTTTTAAAGTATCTAATAATAACCTAGCTGGTAATGCAATGCTACCTTCAGAATCACTTTCTACATCAATTGTAGAAGACATTGTAGTTTCTAAATCGCTAGCAGAAATTGTTAGTTTTGATTGGCTAAGTTCAAATAAGAAATTATCTAAAATTGGGAGTGTATTACTATTATTAATGACACCTCCTAAAACTTGAAGTTGTTTTAATAAATAAGTACTAGAAACAATAAATTTCATATTGAATATATAAGTTTTTAACTTTTAAATAGTGTCTTACAAATATATTTCAATAGATGGGTTTTATAAAACAAACTTATTAACAATAGTTAGGTGTATTTTCGTTTTCTGAAGTAATTAAAAGCAAAACCAAAAACAGCTAGCAAAGCCAATGGTAACGCTATATTAACGAGTTGCCAAGTACCTTTTGATTCTTTAATTTTATCCGAATCTAGGAAAGCGATATTGATTTCCTTGGCTCTAATGTTTATAAGTCCGGTATCGTCTAATAAATAATTGACNGTATTTAGCAAGAATTCTTTGTTTCCAAATGCTTTTCCTGTGAGNTGATCAAAGCCTANTTCNTGNGGTCTATTTCTAATNACTTCGTTTTTAATAACNTCTCCATCCGAAATAATGACCATNTTGGTNGGTGAGCTTTTAGATTTAAAACCTTTTATTTTNGTTGGTAAGATACGCTTNTCATANACNGATGTAAACTCACCTTCTAATAAAACCGCTAAGTTTTGTGGTCCTTTATCGTAGCTTGCTTCATCAGGTGATTTTGTAACATCAGCAAGCGAAATGGTTTTTAAAGCACCTTCAAGCTTTGATTGTGGCGAACTTTGTAATAAAATAGTTTTTTTAACTCCNTTTTTTAGAGTGTCTATCGGACTTGCAAAATCATACTTTACTAAGTTGATGTTTTTAGTAATAGCATTTTCAGAATTAGACTTTGCTAATGGAGAATATTGCCATTGTATAGGTTGCATTTGAGTTTGACTACCTTCTCCAATAGCCAACATAATTGGTGCAGAATATAAATCTTTAACTAAACTAGGGTTGATTCTAAAGCCATATTTAAAAAAGAAATCTTTAAGATTTAGATCTCTCATAATGGATACAGAAGAACCAGAATCATTATAAAGACTGTCTTTATCCATAATTACGGCTTCTGTTAACCAAAGACTTTTTCCACCGTTCATAGTGTATTGATCCAGAACCAGTTTTTCATTTTCGGTAAATGCTTCACTCGGTTTTGCAGCAACAATAAGGTCGTAGCTTTCTAGATTTTTTAAAGTGCCTTCAAGGTTTGTCGCTACACTATCTAACGTAAAAGGAGCAAGGTTATAATAAGGTTGAACTGTTTTTAGGAAATCTTGAATATAAATGTCACCTAGTTCACCGTTACCTTTTAAAATGGCAATTTTTTTAGATTTTTCTTTTACCAGTTTATTGAAAGCATCGGCAAAAGAATACTCTAGAGACTGTACAGAATTATTGATTTGAGTTGGTAAATCTTCAGTAATACTGCGCTTTAATAATGGGATTTTTACCGTTTGGTCTTTATAGCTGGCAAATGCCCAAGGAAAGATGATTTCTTGCGTTACTTTTCCGGTACTATTATCTGTATTGATATAAGGTTCTAATCCAGATTTTGTTAACTCTTGAATGTTACGTTCTCTGGTGGTTTCATCTTCGATAGGGTTAATATAATTGATGAAAATTTGATCGGATTGCAACTGAAATTCTTCAATAAGTTGTCTCACTTCAGTTCTGAGTAATCTAAATTCCGAAGGAAAATCACCTTCTAAAAACACATCAATAACCAGAGGTGCATCTAAATCTTCTACCAATGATTTTGATACTTTAGAAAGTGTGTAGCGTTTGTCTTTAGTTAAATCGAAACGCTTATATATGTTGTTAGAAATTACATTAACGATTATTAAACCAATAATGACAGCAAGTATGTATATTAAGGTTTTATTCTTCTTCATTTTTCTCAAAAGTTATGATTTCCTCATAAGGTCTCAATTCCGCAACCTTATTATCCTTAAAGATTATTTCTACACAATCTCTTTTGTCGTTAAATGCGCCAGGCTCTATGCCAAGNCCNTAGTTCCATTTATNGGTATCATGNTTTTTAATAGCATCGTTCCATGATAACCATTCNTCTTTACCAAGTAAATTTCTAACAGTTTCTTTTGAAGCTCCAATTAGTGTATCTGATTCTATGGTATTATCAATCATTTCGTAACGTAATGCTGGCTTTTCTATCCAAGCTTCACTATCGAAATATTTTTGATGATGATGACTACTGATAATATTTATAAAAGGATAAAAAACATAAAAGTAAGCGAATGGCGTAAGCACCAAACTTANAATTGCGGTTAGCCATTTACGTTTNTCTACTGTATTAAAAAACAAAAACAATAGTACGAATACTATAATCATGAAAATGACTAAAAAAGGCGTGATAATCATTGTTATTGTTTTTGAATTCTAAAAGTTGTGAAAAATAAAAANGCTAAAGCAATACTTATAAAATATACTAAGTCTCTAGNGTCAATTACACCACGNCTCATACTATTGTAATGTGCTGCCATACCAAGATTTTCNATGTAAACTAAATCTCCTAAAATATTGTANTTGGATAAACCTTCGAACCCNAAATAAAAGAAGAAGCAAATAAATACAGCAATNATAAATGCCACAATTTGATTATCTGAAAGTGTAGAAGCAAANACTCCNATNGCTGAGTAAGAGGCAATTAAAAATAACAATCCAAAATAAGAACCAAGCGTGCTTCCCATATCTAAATTGCCTTCAGGGCTACCAAGTTTAGAAACCGTNTAGACGTAAAGAAAAGTGGGAATCAATGCCAAAAGAATCAATACTAAAGCACCAAAATACTTACCTAATACAATCTGAAAGTGAGAAATAGGTTTGGTAACCAAAAGCTCTAAAGTACCTTGCTTTTTTTCATCACTAAAACTTCGCATCGTTACAGCAGGAACTAAGAAAATAAGAATCCAAGGTGCTAAAAGGAAAAAAGTAGATAAACTGGCTACACCAGTATCTAAAATATTGAAATCTCCTTTAAAAACCCAAAGAAAGAGTCCGTTTAATAATAAAAANACACCAATTACCAAATAGCCGATAGGCGAGGCAAAAAATGTATTTATTTCTTTTTTTAAGATTGCTAGCATAAATTAGTATTAAGTAATTAGTACAAAGTAATAAGTACAGTAGTTATGTGTTTAATCATAAATTTTTTCTTTGCGACTCTGCGACTTTGCGAGCATTTTTTTAGTAATCAGTTATTTGTAATTGGTCAATCTAAGCTTTCCAGTTTATCAACACTCCAAGCTTCAGGTTTAGCATTAAACAATGGTTTGGTTTTAGACCACACATTTTTAAATAGTTCAGAATGTCTGTAATTGTTTAAATCCGCTTCAGAATCCCAATAGCTATACGTAAAAAAGATATTAGTATTGTTTTGGTCTCTATATAGTTCTAAAAAATTACAACCTTCAAAATGGCGTATCTTTTCTTTGTTAGCTTCAAAATTAGCTAAGAATTCTTCAATTTTAGAAGGATCAAAACTCATTTTTACAATTCTTACTAACATCTTTTTATCTTAATTTTATTTATAAACTGTTTTCTCTTTGTAAAGTGCTTGGTACAGGCAAAAAGTTAACAGTTACAGTGTCCATAGTTTTTAACCCCATCAATGTAGAAGCACTACCAACAGTTTTACAATTACTTTTATAAACAGCAATTTCTAAGTGCCCAGAAGAGTTGAAAACAACCATTCCTTTACCTTCATCATTACGTTTAGATTCTTCGATATCAAAATTTACAATATCACTATATTTTTGATATATGGTTTTGAACTTATGGTTTCTTGCCGAAATTTCAAAGGCTCTAGTTTTTTGTACAGACTCAAAGAATTTCCGTTTAATATTGGTAACTACATTACCGTAATTATCTATATAAATTACACTTCCTATAATTTGATTATTATCGTCATTAACAAAAGGGTTTAAATTTTTAATTGGCTTAATAGTGTTAATAACTTTTCCGATAACCTCAAGTGTACCTCCTCTAGCAATATGGCAAGCCACTTTAACAAATACATCAAGTACAGGGAAGCTCGTTTCAATCTTATCGTGTATGTTAATCTCAACAATCTTCTCTGGTGCTATCTCAGCACAAATCATACTCATAATACCATTATTAGCACATATAAAGTAATGGTCGTCTAAACTAACTGCAATATGTTTATTTTCAGGACTTAACTCGGAATCTATTCCTATAATATGAATCGTTCCTTTCGGGAAACTACTGTAGGCATTTAAAATTATATAAGCCGCTTCCGAAGTATCAAACGGAGATATGGAATGTGAAATATCAACAATATTTATATCAGAAAGTTCACTATGAATAGCACCTTTTATGGCTCCGGCGAAGTGATCTTTTTCTCCAAAATCAGTCGTTAAAGTGATTATAGCCATAGATTGATTGTTGATATTTTTTTAATAATCGTGGTTGTAAAATTGTTAGATTTGTGTGTACACAAAACTAATAAAAGAAAACAGATTAACACACTAAATAGAGCACGCTTTTGAACGAACTTATCCTAGAACTTGAAGAGATAACACCAAAGGAATTCTTCGGTGCGCACAATGCTAATATTGAACTTTTAAAAAAGTACTTTCCTAAATTAAAAATTGTAGCTAGAGGTAATAAAATAAAAGCCTATGGTGATGAAGAGCTTTTAGAAGAGTTTGATACCCGAATGATGATGTTGATGAAGCATTTTGGTAAGTACAACAAACTTGATGAAAATGCTATAGAACGTGTTTTAACAAGCAGTAGTAGTGAAGATTACAATACATCAGCTACAAGTGGCGAGGTTATAGTGCATGGTGTTGGTGGTAAGTTGATAAAGGCACAAACGGTTAACCAACGTAAGCTTGTAGAAAGTATTCGTAAAAATGATATGGTTTTTGCTATTGGCCCTGCAGGTACAGGTAAAACTTATACAGGTGTAGCGTTGGCTGTACAAGCTTTAAAGAATAAAGAGGTAAAGCGAATTATTTTAACGCGTCCTGCGGTAGAAGCTGGTGAAAATTTAGGTTTTCTTCCTGGTGATTTAAAAGAAAAGTTAGATCCTTATATGCAACCGCTTTATGATGCGTTAAGAGATATGATACCTGCAGAAAAGTTAGAAAGTCATATTGAAAAAGGTATTATTCAAATAGCACCTTTGGCGTTTATGCGTGGTAGAACCTTAGATAATGCTTTTGTGATTTTGGATGAAGGTCAGAATACAACGCATGCGCAGATGAAGATGTTTCTAACACGTATGGGTAAAAATGCCAAGTTTTTGTTGACTGGAGATCCTGGTCAGGTAGATTTGCCACGTCGTACAATTTCTGGACTAAAGGAAGCTTTATTAGTACTTAAAAATATCGAAGGCATTGGTATGATTTATTTAGATGATAAGGATGTTATCCGTCATAAACTCGTTAAGAAGGTTATTGAAGCCTATAAAAGTATAGAGAATCGCGACTAATTATTAGTACATAGTGTGTAGTATTCAGTGAAAGTTCACAATACATTTTAATTAACTAACAAATAAACAATTAAACGCATAAACGTTTAAAAAAATGAATAATACAATTACAGATACCAATTTCAACTTTCCAAATCAAAAAAGTGTTTACAAAGGAAAAGTAAGAGAGGTTTATAATATAAATGATGAGCAATTGGTAATGATTGCTACCGATAGACTAAGTGCTTTTGATGTTGTTATGCCTAAAGGAATTCCCTACAAAGGACAAATTCTTAATCAGATTGCAACTAAAATGATGAAAGACACTGAAGATTTGGTGCCAAACTGGTTGGTAGCAACTCCAGATCCTAATGTTGCCGTTGGTCATTTATGTGAACCATTTAAGGTTGAAATGGTAATTCGTGGTTATATGTCTGGTCATGCCGCACGCGAATATAAATTAGGTAAGCGTTTACTTTGTGGTGTCTCTATGCCAGAAGGCATGAAGGAAAATGATAAATTTCCAGAACCGATTATAACTCCAGCTACAAAAGCAGAAATGGGAGACCATGATGAGGATATTTCAAAAGAAGATATTCTTAAACGTGGTATTGTTTCAAAAGAAGACTACGAAGTTCTTGAAGATTATACCAGAAAGTTGTTTCAACGAGGTACTGAAATTGCCGCAGAACGTGGACTTATTTTAGTGGATACCAAATACGAATTTGGTAAAACTAAAGAAGGAAAAATTGTATTGATTGATGAAATCCATACACCAGACTCTTCCCGTTATTTTTACGCAGATGGTTACCAAGAACGTCAAGATAAAGGAGAAGCACAAAAGCAATTATCTAAGGAGTTTGTGCGTCAGTGGTTAATTTCTAATGGTTTTCAAGGTCAAGAAGGTCAAGAAGTCCCATTTATGAGTGATGAGTATATAGAAACTGTAAGCGAACGCTATATTGAATTATACGAAAACATTACGGGAGAAACTTTTGTGAAAGCAGATGTGTCTGATATTCAGAGTAGGATAGAAGGGAATGTATTAGATTACTTGAAGAGTTAAACAGTTCGTTTACTCTTCAGCTTCCTTTTCCTGAACAACAATTTTATCCTTTTTAAAAATAGGAACTAAATAGGATAGGTTAAACCCATAACCAGTTCCAAATCGTCCACTGTCATAAGTTCTATTAAAGCCTGGTATATATAGGTTTTCGAAGTTGTCAGGTGCTTTTTCAGAAACCAAGACTTTTAGTTGTGCATTAATTCCAGCAAAAAAGTTATTGAATAATTCTGCCTTAATCCCAATTTGGATTTCACCGAAGAGCGCTGTTAAACCACTGAATTCTCTATTTTCTTCAATGGTGATTTGCTCATCCCAATATTGATTATAAGCATTGTAAACACCATAATTATTAAGGGTTTGACTAAATGTACTTGCGCCAACTCTAAAACCAGCATAGATCATGTTTTCCATATCTAGCCAGTTTTTGTACATATTAAGATCTACACCAGCTTTAAAATAACTACCTTTTGTTGTGTTGTCTAGAGTTTCGTTAATAATGGTACGTTCTTCATTACCAATTTCACCAGCTAGATATACATTTTTAGTCAGACGGTAATCGCCCATCACCTCAAAGCCAGTGTAATCTTCTTCAAAAAAGGTACGTGCTATTTTACTAAGATCAACACCTAAGCGTAGGCCGTATTTTTGTTTATAGACCAAAGTATCCTTAACAGTTTCCTTTTTTTGCGCAAAGGTTANNGTAGAAAATAATAGTAATAGTAAAAGAATAAAACTTTTAGTGATAGATGTAGACATGTACGTTGTTTTCATTTTCTATTTCTGTAACTAAGGTTTCAATTGAGCTAATCCATGTATCACCATCAGCATTTCTACTGACATCTATGTCGTTGAAAACACTTTTATAACCACAAGCTCTAGATACATAAACATATTCTGAGGTATAACTTATTTCTAAGATGTCTTCGTTAGAATTTGTGTCAACATCATCGTCCAACCTTAAATGAGTGTCTTTTTCTAAAACAAACCTTATAGTCGTTTCAGATTCTTCTTCACCAATCAATAACGGGAGTGCTATTGAGTTTGTATTATTATCATTATAAATCAAAGTTTCATCAACATTAGATGTTGGTGGTTCTGTTAGTAACCCTTCACCATAGACGGTTAATCTTGGTACATTTTTTAATACATCATTATTATCAACGTCATAAAATTCTATAATTAATCTTGGCGTTGTCGATGTAGTTTCTGCACAGATATCATCGCGTTCACAACTTAGTAAGATTAGTGTTATGGTAAGAACTAAAAACTTTAACTTTTTCATTAATTATTTTTCAAATAAAACCACAGTTTCTATGTGTGCTGTATGCGGAAATTGATCCACAAGACTAAGCTTTTTTATCTCATAGCCAGCNTGCATTAATTGNTCCGTATCTCTAGCTTGAGTGGCTGGGTTACAAGATACATAAACCAAACGTTCTGCNCCGAGGTTTATTATTTTATTTAATGTTTTTGGNGCAATACCNGCTCTTGCTGGATCTAANATTATAGTTCTAATTTTATTTTTGAATTCTGGGTGTTCGGTTAAGAATTTTCCAACATCAGCAGCGTAAAACTCTAAACCTTCAATGTGATTGCGTTTTGCATTTTCTTTAGCATCAGCAATGGCTGAGCCTACAATATCTACTCCAACAATTTTAGCATTGTTAGATTTGCTAGCAACAATTTGACCTATGGTTCCTGTACCGCAAAATAGATCGAGCACAATAGTATTGTCTACAGCTTCCTTATTTTCTAGAGCATAGTCAACTACTTTAGAGTATAGTTTTTCGGCACATTTAGGATTGGTTTGAAAAAAGCTTTTCATGCTAATTTCAAAATTAAGTCCTAATAGTTCTTCAACGATTTTATCTTCACCATAAACTAAACTAATACTTCCTGTGGTAGCGATGGTTCTATCACCAATTTCGTCATTAATGGTATGTAGTAAGCCAGCGACTCTATTGCCAAATAATTCAACTAAGTAATTAGCAAATGCATCTAAATCAAACTGATCTAAATTATAAGATGTAGTCACTAAATTAAAAAGTAATTGATTGGTTTTATGAGATTTTCTAACCACAAAATAACGAAAGAAGCCTTCTTTCTTTGGCGCATGCCAAGGAGCTAACCCTGTATTTTCACAATAGGCTCTTATGTCTTTAAGATGGTTCTCTAACTCAGCATCAAACAAGCCAGAATCACTATTTAGGTTATCTCCACACCACCAAAGGCCTCGACGTTTAAAACCTAGAGTAAACTCATCAACATCTGTGTTAGCATTTCTATCAAAGCCAATAGCAGAAAAGCCATATTCCATTTTATTACGATAATGAAATGTGTTTGGGGAACTTACAAATTCATCAAACTTAGACTCTATATCCGTTACTTTACCAATACGTTTAAACAGTTCTAAAGTGCTCTGTCTCTTATACTCATGTTGCTTATCAATCGGTAATTGAATATATGGTGCACCAGGAATGTCTTGGTAAGGCATTTCTATCTCATCTTCAGAAGGTTTTAATAAATCAAGTAATTTACATTCAGCATACTTTTTACTCGATTTCTTAACCTGAGCTTTTACTAATTGTCCAGGTAAAGTATTAGGAACAAAAACCACAAATTCTCCATGTTCATTTCTAATTCTGCCGATACCCTTACCACCAAAAGCATAATCTTCAATTAAGATTTCAATGATTTCTCCTCGTTTTACAAATTTATTGCGTTCTCGTCTTGGCATTTACTATTAATTTGGCTGCAAAGATAGTTGCATTTTATAAATGATGCTACTTAAAAAGATAAAGCATCATTTAAAAATTATCTAGAAATTACTAAATTTACAACCTCTAGGGATGATTTCTCTCCCACGCTGCTTTTTCAAAGCTTCACCATAACTTCATAAATGGTTGCGCTAAGCTTTTGAAGGAATAAAGGTAGAGCAGGAATGGTTATTTTATTCACAATTAAATTATTTAAAATGGCTGTTTTAGACCAATTAACATCGCAACAAGCGATAGATTTAGAAAACAAGTATGGTGCGCACAATTACCACCCGTTACCAGTTGTACTTAGTAAAGGTGAAGGTGTGTATGTTTGGGATGTAGAAGGAAAGAAATATTATGATTTTCTTTCAGCATATTCNGCNGTAAANCAAGGNCATTGCCATCCTAAAATCGTAGGAGCAATGACAANTCAGGCACAAACATTAACATTGACTTCTCGTGCNTTTTATAACGATATGCTAGGGAAGTATGAAAAGTTTGCCACNGAGTATTTTGGTTTCGATAAATTATTGCCAATGAATACTGGTGCNGAGGCTGTGGAAACCGCTTTAAANCTTTGTAGAAAATGGGCTTANGAAGTAAAGGGTATNGATGAAAATGAAGCAGAAATTATAGTTTGCGAGAANAATTTTCATGGACGTACCACAACAATTATNTCATTTAGTAACGANCCTGTAGCGCGTAAAAACTTNGGTCCTTANACTAAAGGNTTTATTAAAATNGAGTACGATAATTTAGATGCTTTAGAAGATGCTTTAAAAAGCAATAAAAATGTTGCTGGATTTTTAGTAGAACCAATCCAAGGTGAAGCAGGTGTTTATGTGCCAAGCGAAGGTTATCTAACAAAGGCAAAAGACTTATGCGAAAAGTACGGAGTTTTATTTATAGCAGACGAAGTACAAACGGGAATCGCTAGAACAGGAAAATTACTAGCTGTTCAACACGAAAATGTAAAACCAGATGTTTTAATTTTAGGGAAAGCGTTGTCTGGTGGTGTTTATCCTGTTTCTGCTGTTTTAGCGAACGACAGTATAATGAATGTCATCAAGCCAGGTAATCACGGTAGTACTTTTGGAGGAAACCCTGTNGCTGCTGCAGTTGCAATTGCNGCTTTAGAAGTTATACAAGATGAAAGTTTGGCTGAAAATGCNGAACAACTTGGNCAACTATTCAGANCTGAATTNAATAAATATATTGAGAAGAGTTCTATCGTTAATCTTGTTAGAGGTAAAGGATTGCTAAATGCTATTGTTATCAATGANGATGAAGATAGNGATACCGCTTGGAATATTTGTTTGAAGTTGAGAGATAACGGATTATTAGCAAAACCAACTCATGGAAATATTATAAGGTTTGCGCCNCCACTGNTGATGAATGAAGAGCAATTATTAGATTGTGTATCTATCATCACTAAGACATTAAAAGAATTTGAAGTTTAATGTCTTTTGTCAATAAATAAAAAAGCGACCAATTGGTCGCTTTTTTATTTTTAAGAGTAAGTAAACCTTACTGATTTTGCATTTCCTCCATTCTTTTCATTAGTTGTT
The DNA here is from genome assembly GCA_002706045.1 of Flavobacteriaceae bacterium. Lineage (GTDB taxonomy): Bacteria > Bacteroidota > Bacteroidia > Flavobacteriales > Flavobacteriaceae > Winogradskyella. The sequence goes on along the minus strand of PAJL01000063.1, from coordinate 18,811 downwards.
CAGGATCTTGTAAAGCCTCCCAACCAACTTGACCAATAAACCAAGCCATGTAAGCAGCAAATAATACACTTAGTATTAATCCAATAACACCCATTATTTTACCTGCTTTTACATTACCGTAGCCTGAGTAGCTTTCAGGATCTTGTTTATAGAGCTTTNCAGCTTTTAGAGAAATAATTATAGCGACAATACCAAAAATGACTCCTGGCACACCATAACAGCAACAGCCAACAATAGATAAAATTCCCATTACTAGAGCCAAAGTTGCATTTGGTAACATTTGTTTTTCCATATCGAATAAATTTTGATTAAAAGGTTTTGATTAAATAACTAATTACAATAATACTAATATTTAATATAAACAGGCCTAAAATAATTTTATGGCCAATTTTAAATTGAAATTTTAAGTGAAGTAAAAAAAACGCAAACATACCTATTAGAGTATAAATTGCAGGATACATATAGAAAGCCGAAACAAATTCACCTTTCGTAATTAAGGCTATTGATCGTTGTATACCACAGCCCATACACTCAACATTGAATGTCTTTTTCCACATGCATGGCAGCATGTAATCTTCAAGTCCTTTGGAAATTAAAAACATAGCGTTAAACATAAGGCTAAATTAATAATTAGATAAATACTTTTAGTAAAAGAACTAATAATTATTGTAAACTGTATTTTTGTATCAAAATTTGAATAGTATGAATATTTCCAGATTAATAAATTTCATTTGTGTTGTTGCTGGCGGAATTATAGCCTTATATGCACAAGCTCAAGAAAAACAAAACCTATATTTGTTACTAGGTGGTATTGTTTTATTGATGTTTGGTATTTATAGAACTTCAAGAAATATTCCGAGCAAATTTGATAAAAAAGAAGAAGAAACTTTTGTAAAGTCTGATGATGAAGATTAAAATAGGAGATAGAGTAGAAGCCATAGATGATGCTATTTCTGGAATTGTAACCAAAATTTCAGGACATACTATTTTTATTGAAGACAATGATGGTTTCGAATTTCAATTTGAAGCTGATGAACTTATGGCAGAAAGCAATGAAGCTACTTTAGATAACGCTGTATACAATTCAGATATAGACGCTGTAAAACAAGAAAAAGAATCTAAAAAGCGAAGTTCTGCAGCTAAGGTGAAACCTAAAGAAAGGCATATTCCAAAGTTTGAGGTAGATTTACATATTCATCATTTAACCCAATCTACTAAAGGTATGACCAATTTTGATATGCTTAATCTGCAGTTAGATACAGCAAGAAGTCAATTGGAGTTTGCCATTCGCAAACGTATCCCAAAAATGGTGTTTATCCATGGAGTAGGTGAAGGGGTTTTACGTCAAGAACTAGAAACAATGCTTGGGCGCTATAATAACGTACAGTTTTACGATGCAGATTACAAAACCTATGGTTTAGGCGCTACAGAGGTTAGAATTTTTCAGAATATTGAGCCTTAGTCTTCTTCTGGCTCATTTGTTATTATAAATGAATTTTCGTAAGTCCCTAAATCAATGTAAGTAGAATTAATAATTTCTAGATTTACGTCAAAGATTTCAAAACGTATTATTGCTGCTCTAGTATATTCGTTATAAATAAAACCAGAGTCTTCAAAAGCTTCAGAAGCACCTTCTTCATTAGATAAATAGCGATAAGTTGTGATTCCACCATCAACAGTTGTATATTCGTTTGCAGAGTCTCTAGGATTCTGACCGTCCTCACTCATATCTTCAAGTCTTGTTAAGATGCCATCACCATCATCATCATTATCTAAATAATCAGGTAAAATTTCACTACCATTAGCTAATTCAATATCAGCGTCTGTGTTAAGAGGGTTTGTAAAAGGATCATCATCATCGTCATCATTATTGAGCTCATTTCTTGTAGGTACATTATCATTGTCATCATCTTCATCAATATAATCTGGTATGCCATCTCCATCCGAATCTTGAGGGTTTTCTATACCTCCAGGTCCATATTCAAACTCACTTGGTATGCTGTCATTGTCGTCATCAATAAAAGTAAAGGTTACTTCCACTGTGCCTGAATCAGCTATGTATTCGTTTACAACAGATAAATTATTAGGTGGTAAAATGGCACAAATGTCATTAATAGATATATTTCTATTGTAAGTTCTGTAAATAAACTGAACATCTGAGCTTGGGTTTATAGTAAAGTTGTAAGTTACACTATTACTGTCTAATTCACTTCTAGAAGTGCTATTTGTAAAATATTCTTCAGTAGTAGCATTTTTAGGAATGATTAAAATCAGAGCTTCACTAGGATCGTCTTTGGTATCAAAAATAATATAGGAATCTTCAAAATTATCACAACGTTTTAGCTCTTGGTCAAAGTCTAGTTGAACTGTTAAAATATCGCCATCATCACAGGCAACCAAAAAAACTAAACAGAAAAGGATATAAAAACGACGAATCATAGCTTCAATTTTCAACAAAAATAATGGATTTGTAAAATTATAACGCTTCATTATCTAAATAATTTTATTTGCGATATTTTTGCAGAATGAAGTCCGTTTATTTAGACAATGCTGCTACAACAGCTTTAAGACCAGAAGTTATTGAACGCATGACCCAAGTCTTGAAGGATAGTTATGGAAATGCGTCCTCAACCCACAGTTTTGGGAGATCCTCAAAAGTTCTATTGGAACAATGCCGAAAAAATATTGCGTCTTATTTTAATGTGTCTGCTGCTGAAATTATTTTTACTTCAGGCGGAACAGAGGCTGATAATTTAGCATTACGAAGTGCAGTAAGGGATTTGGGAGTTACTAAAATAATTACTTCTGAGATTGAGCATCATGCGGTTTTNCATACTGTNGANCAANTNCAGAAGGANTANNNNGTTGAANTTGANTTTGTAAATCTTGATCATTGTGGACATNTANANTACAAACNCTTAGAANGCTTATTGTCTGNNTCAAACAAGANTTTAGTAAGTTTAATGCATGTTAATAATGAAATNGGNAATGTTTTAGATATNGANNGTATNGCAAAACTTTGCAANGAAAACAATGCNTTGTTTCATTCTGATAGNGTACAATCTATTGGTCATTATAAAATNGATTTGAGNCAAATCCCTATCGACTTNCTAGCTGCTAGTGCACATAAATTCCACGGACCAAANGGTGTNGGNTTTTGTTTTGTTAGAAAAGAATCTGGTNTAAANCCCTTAATCTTTGGTGGTGAACAAGAACGNGGTTATAGAGCAGGNACAGAATCNATNCATAATATTGTNGGNATGGATGAGGCTTTAAAACTNGCTTANACCAATATTGAAATAGAAAAGGCTTATGTGTTAGATTTAAAAACTTACTTNATTGAAGAANTAAAAACTTNTTTACCNAATGTAACTTTCAATGGAGGTTGTGAAGATNCNANACAAAGTACATTTACATTATTAAATGTATGTTTACCNTTTGCNCCAGAAAAAGCTGCNATGCTTCAATTTCANNTAGACCTTAAAGGTATAGCTTGCTCNAGAGGTAGTGCATGCCAAAGCGGAAGTAGTCAGCAATCACATGTGCTTACAGCAATTTTGGATGATGAAAAACTAAAACAACCATCAGTACGCTTTTCCTTTAGTATTTATAATACAAAAGAAGAAATAGATTATGTTGTTCAAGTACTAAAAGATTTTGCTAGTTCTTAACAATTACCTTTTGTGATTTTAATGCATTGTTGTTATTTGAAATCACATTAACAACATATACACCCTTACTCAAGTTTGCTGTTGAAATTTCGTAACGATCAGCGACGCTTTTCGTGTTAAATTGAATAATTCTTTTACCAGAAACATCATAAACTTCAACTTTTTTGATGTCTAGGTTGTTTGGATTACTAACCAATAACTGACTAAGATTGTTATTTTGATTAATACTCAAAGTAGAAGCTTCAATATCATTAATATTCAAAGATTGATTAGGTTGAAAAACAATCTCGAAACGATTAGTATAATTTCCAGGGGCAACGTTTAACTCATAATCTAACTCTCTAAGGTTAACATAAACATCTGTTGCTGTATCATGTATATAAATCCCTTGAGTATCTTCAAAATTTTGAATATCAAATATTCTAAAACGTAATGGTTGTTGTTCTTCGATATCCACTATTAATGGAATTACTAAGGTCTCTTCAAAAGGATAAGCTACACCAGAGAAAGATTTATCGTTATGAGAGAAATAAGCATCAGTAGGATGGTTGCTAGATCTTGCAAGTTCTAAACCGTAATCAAAACCAGCAGTTGCTGTATCATGAAAGTTTAATAAGACTTGTCTTGTGTATTGATCGTCACCGACTGTAAAATCTACGTTGATTCTAAATCTTTTAAAGTCAGAAGGAACTATTGGTAAACCATTATCTTGATATTGAATACCGTCATTAGAAACTTCATCTGAATTCATTTGTTGTGTTGGTGTAGAGCTTCTAAAGAAGTAACTGTTAGTACCTTCTTTTTCATACACACGATGAGCATTTTTCATAGTAACATCACCTGTTGTACCAGTGCTACCTTCAACCATAAATCCTTGTCCTATAGGTATATAGCGTCTAGCTGTTTTAGAGCCACCTGCAGGAGGTCCTGGCGGCAAAGAATAGGTGTTGTCTTGTGCGTCGTAAGTATAAAATGTCGCAGGTGTATTAGAGATTATTGTGCCAGCAGCATTTATAGTAAATTCAGAATAACCACCAACAATTTCTACAAGTACGTGAGATGGAATATCTCCATATTGTTCCCAATAAAATAAAGTACCTGTTATATCAGGTGCATTATCTGTATCATGAACAAAAGCAGCAGAGTCTATAGCACTTGGGTAAGGGTTGCCAACCAGTGTAAACTGTCCTGTAGCAACAGGGTTGGTGATATCACCATTGTTAGGTTTACCTCTAAAATCATAAGTTTGATTTCCTGTAGTTCCAGTACCCATACCTTTCATGGTGAAGCCTAGTCCAGGATTAATATCGTCTGTAGCACCACCTACATAAGTCCATTCACTATATTCATCAGAACTTACAAAAGTATANGTCCAATAGGTGGATAGTGTAATAGGTNNNGTNNTNGGATNTCCATTATAANNANNNGNGAAAACNGGGTCGCTACTATCAATTAAATCTGTNGTAGTATCTAGCCTAGGATCATCAATCAATCTATATCTAAAAGGATTGTTGATGGAATTATTTGTAGCATTGTTACCTACAGGTGAGCACCAATAATTATAAGACCATTGGTTGGTAGTACCTTCTTGGTATACACTTAGTTCGCCGACTCCTGAATTACCTGTTGTTCCATCTCCTTGAATAAGTTGAGACTCTTCTCGTAAGTAAATTTTAGAATCAGATTCTGTAAGGTTAACATTATCCTTTACATATAGGAGTTGATCCTTTACATAGACATATGCGTCATTTCTTACAGTTAATTGGGCAAAAATTTGTAGGGAAAAAAACAAACTAAAAACGATAGTTAATGTTTTAGAAATCAAATTCATACCTTTTTGGTGTTAAGATTTGTAAAGTACAAATGTAATTTTTTTTATTTAAATTTTTGGTTTTTCCCTATGAAATGCAGTAATTTTGGGTGTATTTCATTAATTAAATCCCCAAATTATTATGAAATTTCGTTCCCTTATAACCTTATTTTTTTTATTCACTTTTTTAGTTTCTTTTTCCCAAGTTGGTATAGGTACAACAAATCCTAACCCATCATCAATTTTAGAGTTAAATTCTACTAGTCAAGGTATGTTAACACCAAGAATGACTACAGCTCAAAGAAATGGTATTACTACTCCAGCAGAGGGATTATTAGTTTACGATACTGATGAATCATCTTTTTATTATTATTCTTCAGGGTCTTGGATTCCACTAGAAGGTTCTGATATCCGCAATAATTATAAACTCATCAAGAGTATTGATGATTTATCTGATGAACTTACAGCTGGAGGTGGATCGGAGTATTTGTTAAATACAAACTATCTATATGAAATAAATGGTGAAATAACATTTGATTATCCGGTGAATCTAAACGGTGCATATGTAGAAGGAAAAGATATAGGATCAGATATTTTGATTAATGCAAGTGGATCAGCACTTTTTTCAGGGAGTAGTGGAGGTAACCTAAAAACACTTAGGATAGATGCTGGTGGTCAAGACGTTTTTGATATTACAGGTACAGGTTCAGAGTCCGTTGTTTGTTACACTATTATTGTAAATAACGCATCCTCATTAGGAACTTTAAGTAATTTATACGCAATACTTTTTGATATTTTACAAGTGGTTAATTCAAGTGATGGTTTAGCAGCTTCAGATATAACATCTTTTTTTATGGATAAAATATTTTGGACAGACAGTAATGCAGGGACTTTTTTAACGCTTTCAGGAACTTTCAATAATTTCCAAATTGCTAATGGAAGAATAGTAGCTGATTCAGGTGAGGTTGGAATTGATGTTAGTGCTAACCCAACTATTAATGTTTCAGCATCAATTTCACAAATAAGTTTTGATGGCAATGGTACACGTGTAAATGGATATACTAGCGGAACTTATACTGGATATAATTTTACCAACGATTTCTATGTGGAAAGTCCAGGCATTCCTAGAGAGACAGATGACAATGCAACAGGAAATATTGTATTGGCTGCGGCATATGGCTCTGGTATATATACATTATTTTCAGGAACAGGTACTTCAAGTAGAACAAAAATAAACGGTACTACTACATCTGATGATTTATTCAGATTTTCAGTTTCAGGTAATAACAGAATCGTATATGAAGGAAAAAAAACAAGAAATTTTACTGTAAATACAAGCGTATCTTTTAGAGGAGATAATAACAATGATATTTTTGTTTTTTATATAGCAAAAGGTAATAATGGTGATGCAACAGCGAATGTAGAAGAGAACACAAAAGTTTACAGAGAAATAGGTTCTAATTTTGATATTGGTGCTGTTTCTGTAACGGGTTCAATTGAACTTTCAACAGGAGATTATGTTGAAGTTTGGGCTGAAAGATTAGTTGGATCTGGTGACTTATTGATTGCCTCTATGAATATGGTGGCTCGATAAATAAACTTTGAGTTAAAATCTTGCCGATAACCTTAAGTTAAAAACACGAGGTGTTAAATAATTTGGAATAGCAAATTGTCTCTTAGAATACACATCTCTTACCCAAGTGTTGGTAATTGAATTTTGGTTGTTGAACATATTGTAGATTTCAAAACCTAAAGATAATTCTTTGAATGCTTTTTTCCATTTAGCTGTGTAAGTTTTTTCAGGATTCACAAGTTCTAGAGAAATTCCTAAATCTGCGCGTCTATAATCTCTTAGTCTTATTTGATAATTATAAGGATCAGCATAACTTGGTGAACCACCAGGAACACCTGTATTGTATACTAAATTAAGATACATTTTTAAGTGAGGCATATTAGGAACATAATCTTGAAAGAGTGCTCCAAATTTTAAGCGCTGGTCGGTTGGTCTAGCTATATAACCTCTATTATCTATATTTTCTTCGGTTTTTAAGTACCCGAAACTAAACCAAGACTCTGTACCAGGAACAAATTCTCCATTCAGTCGCATATCTAAACCATAAGCATAAGCTTCGGCATTATTCTTTGCTCTGTAACGAATCCTTACATTTTCGAGAGTATAGGCATTAACATCTGATAGACCTTTGTAGTAGGCTTCAGTTACAAGTTTGAAAGGTCTATCCCACATTTCAAAACTATATTCATTTCCTAATACAATATGAAAAGATTGTTGAGCTTTAACTTTTGGTTGAACAACTCCAGAAGAATCTCTTAGCTCTCTGTAAAAAGGTGGTTGGTAATACAAACCTCCTGCAACCCTAAAAAGCATATCTTNTTGCACCCAATNTGGTTTTATGGCAAATTGAGNTNTTGGACTANAAACAGTTTGTGATGTGCTTTCTACTCCATCTCCACTTACTGCCCAACTATGAGAACGTACACCAACATTATAGAAAACCTCGTCATTTCCCCAATTTGTACGTTTGCTGTATTGTGCAAAAGCTTGTAAGCGATTAATTTGAACATTGTTTAAAGCTCTTATATTTTCAAAAGCTGTTAAAGGACCAGAAAAAGGAGTGTAAGGCTGTAAGTTTGGGTTACTAAATCTCGGAGGACGAATAGAAAAACCTGCAGAATCTATCATTTCCCATTCTACGAGGCGGTCTCTAATATCCTCATGGGTATATTTTACAGACCATTCCACAGTAGACTCTTCATCAATTTTATAATCACCTCTGTGTTCAGCATTAACAATAAAAGCATCTAAGTCATTTCTAGCATGTGTTAATTGCGAACCAATACCTTCACTAAACTCAACTTCACCTAAATTTTCATCTCCAATACTGGTGTTAACTTCACCAAGGCGGTATTGTGCCAAAATATCAAAATACTCTTGCTCTACAGTATGATAAGCAGAAGCAATCAATTTTAAGGTTAAATCATCATTTACAAAATAATTAGCTTTAAAAGCCCCAAAATAGGTTTCGTATTCATCTTTTTCCTGACCTTCATAAAACACTAAAAGCGCTACAGGATCGTCTATGGTACCGAAGTTGGTTTGTCTATTTTCTGGTTGAAAGTGGTATCTGTTTAATGAAATATTACCAAGAAAATTTAAATGAAATTTATCTGAAAAACGGTAGGTTAAATAAGTTTGAGCATCAGCAAAAACAGGTTCAACATTACCAGAAGTTTCAAGATTATTTAAGATTAAACTGTTGTCGCGATAGCGTAATCCGGCTATTCCAGAGAATTTCCCATTTTTAGAAACCGTTTCAGCAGCAATACTTCCGCCTAATAAACTAAGGTCTGTTCTAATACCAAAATCTACAGGATTTCTATAAGTGATATCTAATACTGAAGACATTTTATCACCATACTTAGCTTGAAAACCACCAGCAGAAAAATCAACATTCTGAACCAAATCCGTATTAACAAAACTTAAACCTTCCTGATTACCAGAACGGATTAAAAAAGGTCTGTAAACTTCTATTTCATTGACATANACTAGGTTTTCATCAAAATTTCCACCACGTACGGAATATTGAGTACTTAGTTCGTTGGAGATATTAACTCCGGGTAATGTTTTTAAAATATTTTCTACACCAGGTTGCGCTCCTTTTATAGTTCTTATAACTTCGGGTTCAATGGTAGTAACACCATCTACTTTTTGTCTGGTATTAGTATTAATAACAACGGTTGCGATCTGTTCTATGTTGATATTCATCACAGGGTTAAACTCTAATTCCTGCCCATTTTTCAAATTAAAAGGAACTTCAACGCGCTTATAATTAACATGAGAAAAAACTATGGTTACNTCTACATCTGATGGAATTTTTAGCTCNTAAAANCCATTTTCGTTTGTNGCTGTGCCTTCACCNGTACTNGCNTTNATATTAACNCCNTTAANAGGTTGNTTGGTTTCATCTAAAATAACACCTCTAAGAATTGCGGATTGCGAGAAGGAAAGCAGACTGAAAAGTNAGCTTAGCAGAACTATAAAATGTAAGCGTTTCAAGTAGTTTAGTTTTATTTTCTGAAAAATGTTGCCTCAAATGTAGAACTATTTCCAACATTATCCGTAACAATTATCTTTAATTCGTTCTTGGTATCTTTAACGACATTATCATTAAAATCGTGTACAAGTGTATTGGTTTTATAATCGTACTCCATTAAGATCCATTTTCCATTTACGGTAGCTCTATATTTNCTAATCCCAGAAAGTTCATCATCAATTTTTAATTTTAGATAACGGTATTTGCTCAACCACTTTTTATCTTGAAAATTTATAGGCTGAATTGTTGGTGGCTCGGTATCCATAGCTAAGGCATANGTTCCAAAGGTTTTGGTNCCTGCGCTTAGAGTGTTGCCTTTTCGTTTGGTATTTACGTAATAAGGCTTTTTGTAATAACCATATAGGTGTGCAATGTATACTTTATCTAAATGTTCAGATTTATAGTTGCTAAGATCGTAATTGATGTAATAATTTTTCTGGAGTGGTATGGTATCTTCGTGCAGATAGAGCGTGTCAGAACTAACTTTGTAATCTACATACACATCGTCATAAACTGTATTGGCATAAAAATTAACAGTAATGTTTCCTGAATTTAAAGTTGTTGGTTTATCACTATAAATTAAGGTTTTATTGGATAAATCTTCTGCTTCAGGTTTTTTTAAAACATCATTTTTACCTTCGATAGGTATGGTTATCCAAGCCTCATTTTGATTAAAGTCTAGAATTCTGATTTTATAAACCGAAGAGGTGCTGTCTTCAACCATAATATAGCCTTTGTCATAGGCGTCTTTGTAAAGACTCAGAGGATTGTTGGGCTGAACAAACAATTTTTGAATCCTAGTTTTTTTGGTTTTGTAGTATTCGTAATCAATAAGTCGTTTAATATGCTTGCTCTCATCAAAACTAAAACGTTTAAAATCTATTTCTAAACTTTTATTTCCATTATAAAACGTCTGAATATTACTAACACCGTTTTTGTTAGGTGCACCATCTAGCCTGTCGTGTGTAGATACACCAAAACCAATATTTCCTATGGCAGTAACTTTTTCGACCATAAAATCTCCATTATTTTGAGGTATTAATCGAAGTGGTACACGTTCATTTTTACCATTAATCGTGGCATTCTCATCTTTAGGATACGCGAAAACACCTAATACACTCGGAGTTGTGGTATCTTTTGCTGTAATACCAAAAAGCATGGGATTCATTGGTCGTTCTTGGTTGTCTCTTATTTCAAAATGTAAATGAGGACCACCAGAACCGCCAGTATTTCCAGAAAAAGCAATAACCTCGTCAGCTTTAACTATTAATTCTTCTGAATTTGGAAATACTTCAACTTCAAAACTTTCCTTATCGTACTGGCAAGTTTTAATATATTTCTCTAAACGATCCGAAAATTTTTGAAGATGACCATAAACGGTCGTGTAACCATTAGGATGTGTAATGTATATAGCTTTACCATAGCCGTAATGAGAAACTTTTATTCTACTGATGTAACCAGGAGCTGCAGTATACACTCTTAAGCCTTCTTTTCCTTGGGTTTTTATATCTAAACCACCATGAAAATGAGAAGGTCTAAGTTCTGCAAATGTACCAGCAAGGATTATGGGTATATCTAAAGGTTTTCTAAAATAATCTTGAGGGTATTCTGATTGGGAATAAGCAGAGCAGGTAATAAAAAGGATAATTAAAAATTGTCTCATATAAGCTTTCTGTTGTCGCTAAAATATTAATTTGAATACGATATTCAAACCTTCTAACTTTATATTTTAATCTTAACGGTTTAGTTTTATTGATGTTATTTCAATTAAAAATAATTGTAAAAGAATTGTGTTTTTTCAATTGGTATGTTAACTTTGTTAAAATAGTATTGAATTACTTTAATGAGCAAAATAGAAGACATTGTTGATGCATTAGAGAATAAAATCAGTAAGATTTTACACAAGCAAGAGGTTTTAAAACAGACCAATGCAAAGCTCTCTGAACAATTGGAAAAGCAACAACAAAAGCTACTAGAGCAACAAGAAGAAATAGCTTCTTGGACAGAAAAGTATGATACACTCAAAATAGCAAATTCAATGCTTGGTAGTGACGAAAATAAACGAGAAACAAAGCTCAAAATAAATGCACTGATTAGAGATATTGACCATTGTATAAGTCAATTATCAGAATAAAAAGTGTGAAATTTAAAGACTTTTATGTCAGAACAATTAAAAATTAAACTTTCAATTGCCAATAGAGTTTATCCATTAACAATAAATCCTAAGCAAGAAGAAGGTTTACGTGCGGCCACAAAGAAAATTGAGGCTATGATTGGTCAGTTTGAGCAAAATTACTCTGTTAGAGATAAGCAAGATGTATTAGCGATGTGCGCATTGCAATTTGCATCTCAAGTAGAGCAAAAGTCAATAGAAAAAGAGTATGTAAATGAAGAAGTTCAAGAAAAGTTAGAAGCTTTAAATGAACTTTTGAGTAAGCATATCTAGTACTCGTACGTTCTTTAAAATACATAAAGGTTACTGCCTACATTAGTTATATTTTTTGATAAACTCAACGTTAATTCTTTAAAAAGGGTGAGTTTAAATTGTAAAAGCAAGCCGTCTTAGAACGGATCCTTGATCAGTTTGTTAGCCCTAAACTTGTTTTTAAGGAGTTTATACAAAATCCAAAACTGATGTAGGCTTTTTTTATATACTAAACTAAATAATTAATGATGGACACTAATACAATTATATATATAGTTGGAGGAGTAGTATTAGGAATAATACTAGGATATATTATAGCAAAATCTTTAGAGAAAGGTAAAGCATCAAAGCTTATAGCAAATGCAGAAAAAGAATCAGGTTCTATTTTAAAGCAAGCAAAAGCAGATGCAGAATCTTTAAAAAAGGATAAAATACTTCAAGCAAAAGAAAAGTTTATAGAGCTAAAAGCAGAGCATGAGAAAGTTATTCTTTCGCGTGACAAAAAAATGGCCGAAGCCGAAAAGCGTATCAGAGATAAAGAATCTCAAGTATCTAATGAGCTTTCTAAAGCAAAAAAATCTAACCAATCTTTAAGTGATAAAATTAAAGATTACGACTTTAGGCTTGAGTTTCTAGATAAGAAGAAAGAAGAAATAGAAAAGGCACACAAAAGCCAAATTAAACAACTCGAAGTCATTTCACAACTTTCAGCTGAAGAAGCTAAAGAACAATTGATTGAATCTCTTAAAGAAGAAGCTAAGACAGATGCAATGGCTTTTATTCAAGACCATGTTGAAGAAGCTAAATTAACTGCGCAACAAGAAGCTAAAAAGATTATCATAAATACCATTCAGCGTATAGGAACTGAGGAGGCTGTTGATAACTGTGTTTCTGTATTTAATATTGAATCTGATGATGTTAAAGGTAGAATCATTGGTAGAGAAGGTAGAAACATTCGAGCGATTGAAGCAGCTACAGGAGTAGAAATTATTGTAGACGATACTCCAGAAGCAATTATTTTGTCTTGTTTTGACTCTGTAAGACGTGAAATAGCACGTCTATCACTTCATAAATTAGTGACTGACGGTAGAATTCACCCAGCAAGAATTGAAGAAGTTGTAAGAAAGACAGAAAAGCAAATAGAACAAGAGATTATTGAAGTTGGTAAGCGTACAGTTATTGATTTAGGCATTCATGGACTGAACCCTGAATTAATAAAAATGGTTGGTCGTATGAAGTACCGTTCTTCGTATGGACAAAACTTACTACAACACTCGCGTGAAGTAGCTAAACTTTGTGGTGTAATGGCTGCAGAATTAGGATTAAATCCAAAATTAGCAAAACGTGCAGGTTTACTTCACGATATAGGTAAAGTACCATCTTCAGAAGCAGATATAGAAACACCTCACGCTATTTTAGGAATGCAGTGGGCAGAGAAGTATGGTGAAAAACCAGAAGTATGTAATGCTATTGGTGCTCACCATGATGAAATAGAAATGAATACCTTATTATCTCCAATAATTCAGGTTTGTGATGCCATTTCAGGCGCAAGACCAGGAGCAAGACGTCAAGTTTTGGATTCTTATATTCAACGTTTGAAAGATTTGGAAGATGTAGCTTTTGGCTTTACAGGAGTTAAGAAAGCTTACGCCATCCAAGCTGGTAGAGAGTTACGTGTTATTGTAGAAAGTGAAAAAGTATCGGATGATAGAGCGTCAAGTTTATCATTTGAAATTTCACAGAAAATTCAAACAGATATGACATATCCTGGGCAAGTTAAGGTTACTGTAATTAGAGAAACAAGAGCAGTAAATATTGCTAAATAAAGTTTAACTAACTCAAGTATTGAAAGAGGTATTCTATTAGTTTAGAATGCCTTTTTTATTTTCTAGGGTGAAATTTATTGAGCACATCACTTAAATGTGAGCGATCTACATGCATGTAGATTTCTGTAGTGGTAATACTTTCATGACCCAACATCATTTGTATAGCTCTAAGATCAGCACCATTTTCTAAAAGATGAGTAGCGAATGAATGTCTGAAAGTATGAGGCGAAACCGTTTTGTTTAGCCCAATTTTTTCTACCAGATTTTTTATAATGGTAAAAATCATGGCGCGAGTAAGTTTCTTCCCTTTGTAATTAAGGAATAAAATATCTTTTGAATCTGCTTGTACATCAATGTGGTTTCTAATGTCTTTCCAAATACTGATATATTTTTGAGTAGTTTCACCAATAGGCACAAAGCGTTGTTTGTCTCCTTTTCCGGTAACTTTTATAAAACCTTCATCAAAAAATAAATCTGATATTTTGAGTTCCGTAAGTTCACTAACACGTAATCCACAACTGTAGAGCGTTTCTAAAATGGCTCTGTTGCGTTCACCTAAATTCACACCTTTGTATTGACAACTCAAGTCAATGGCATTTATAAGATTGTCTATGTCGGTAACGGAGAGCGTATCAGGAAGTTTTCTACCAATTCTAGGAGATTCAATTAAATCTAAAGGATTGGTATCTCTATAATTTTCAAAAACCAAGTAATCAAAGAAATTCCGTAAACCTGAAATAAGTCTTGCTTGAGATCTTGGATTAGCTGTTTTAGAAATCTCGTAAATAAATTGTTTTATAGTTTCGTTACTTATTTTAACAGGTGAAATGGAAAGATTATGTTCTTCAAGATATGATATTAGTTTTTTTATATCATAAGTATAGTTTTTTATGGAATTTTCAGAAAGCCCACGTTCAAGTTTTAAAAAAATTGTATAGTCTGTAATTAAATTATCCCACTTCATTTTCTCAAAATAAAAAAATCGCTTGAAGATAATTGTTCAAGCGATTTTATTAGACTTTTTAGGAACTTATTTTAAAGGCCGTCCCAATTATCTGTAAGAATGTTTATGATATCAACAATTGCCCAAACACCAATACCAGCAAAAGTGATGATGAAAAGTACGTTCCAATACCATGGGCTACCAAGGTACCATCTATGGGCAGCAAAAGGCCAACCAAGTACAAACCATAAAGCAGCAGCAACCCATTTGTCTTTTCCTGATGAAGCTGCAGGAATTGCTTCTAAAACGTCTTCTTGTGAAATGTCAGTTGTAATTGTGTTCTCTGTAGTTACAGAAGCTCTCTTTACTGGGAATGAAGCATAAGCAGCAGTCATTGTCATAAAAATTGCAATAGCTGAAAGTAATAGTTTAATTTTCATATAAATTGATTTAAGTTTGTCCGAAAATAACACAAAAAAATGAAATGTCAAGTTTTTTTATTGATAGTCAGCAAACTGATGTTATATTACAACCTAAAAATAAATAAAATTACACAAATGAAATTTTTAAAAATTCTTATAGTTTCAATAATTTTTTGCCAAATTATTTATAGTCAAAATGAAAATAAATATGTTGGTTTAATAAAAATAAAAGATACCTTAATGATTAAGTACAGAGTTGAGTTTGATGAATCTGACGGTGTTATTTCGGGATTTAGTATATCAGACTTAGGAGGTGAGCATGAAACTAAATCTAAAATCTCTGGATTTTATGACGAAGAAAAAAAAGAACTTTCATTTAAAGAGGTTGAAATCATTTACACCAAATCACCAGTGTCATTAGATGACTTTGATTTTTGTAATGTCCATTTAGAGCATTCAAAATTTAAATTAGGTTCAGATAAACTTATGGGTGACTTTAAGGGAAAGTTTAGTGATGGTGTAGAATGTGTTAATGGTGAATTGGTTATGAGTTCAGTAGAAAAAGTAGCTAAGCGCGTAAGTAAGTTTAGTAAAAAAGTTCAAAAATCAAGAAAAATAGAAGATAGTATAAAGGATAGATTAAAGGGAGTTAAGGTTTTAGATACACTCAACCTTAACGTTCTTAAAAAAGATGAGGTAACATCAGTGTTTACTAAATCTAAACTTATGAAGTTTTACATTTATGATGGAGGTAAGATAGATAATGATGAAGTTACTGTACTCCAAGATGGAAAAATTATTTTATTAAATTATAAGATTTCTGAAAAAAAGAAATTATTAGAAGTTCCTGTAGCCAACAAGAAAACTACAATTACCATTATTGCAAACTCTGTTGGTAATATCGGAACAAATACTACAGTAATAGAAGTAGTAGATGGAAATAATACTATAAAAACACTTACTAATTTAAACAAAGACGAGAAAACCAAAATAGATATTCTTAAGTATTAGTACTAATCTTTCTAAGATTGCGTTTTTTAAGTCTATTATAAGCATGAGTTTTTTTAGTTAATATCACGTAAATGTTATTTGGAGTTAACCTAAATTATTCTCAAGGTTATAGATTACAAGTTTTTTATTTGCTTTTTTTAATATCGATGAAATACTTAAATTGTTAACATTTTTTTACAAATTGGTTGTGGCTAACCACTTACATTTGCCGTCCAAATTAATTTAAACAAAATTCAAATCATGAAAAAATTATTATTTATGGCTGCTGTTGCAGTTTTTGGACTTACTAGTGTGAATGCTCAAGAAGAAGCATCAACTTCTGGTTTTGCTCAAGGAGATGTTTTTGCTACTGGAACTATAGCTTTTGTAAGTGAAAGTACTGGTGATGTTAAAGATAACGGTTTTACTTTTTCACCTAAAGCAGGATACTTCGTTTCTGAAAACATAGCAGTAGGTGTTGCATTAGGTTACACAACAACTAAAAGTGAAGTACCAAATGTAGAAGATTATAAAACTAATATGTTTGAAGCAGGTGTATTTGGTCGTTACTATTTTACACCAGCGAGCCAATTCTCATTTTTTGGTGAATTAGGAGTAAATTTTGAGTCTTCAAAAGAAGAGCAAGGAAACGCAGAAGCAAAAGCTAACGGATTTAATGTTGGTTTAGCTCCTGGTATTAGCTACTTTGTTTCTAACTGTTTAGCTTTAGAGGCTAGTTTCGGAGTTTTAGGTTATAGAACTAATGAGCCAGATGTAGATAACGCAGAATCAACTGATACTTTTGCTGTTGGTTTAAATTTATCTGATATCAACTTTGGTATTACTTACAAATTCTAATATTTTAGAATAATAAAATATTAAAAACCGAAGCATTTGCTTCGGTTTTTTTATGCGCTTATTTCATATATTTACTTTATGAAAAAACTAATCATTATAAACGGTCCTAACCTGAATTTATTAGGAAAGCGTGAAACTAACATTTATGGCAATCTTACTTTTAATGAGTTTTTTGAAACAATACTTAAAAAGTATCCTAATGTTGAGTTAGAGCATTTTCAATCTAATATAGAAGGTGAGTTGATTGATAAAATTCANGANGTTGGCTTTTCTTATGATGGTGTTATTTTAAANGCTGCAGCTTANACNCATACNTCTGTNGGTATTGGNGATGCNGTTAAAGCTATAGAAACTCCTGTTGTTGAAGTNCATATTTCCAATACATTTNCNCGTGAAGANTTTAGACATCAGTCTTATATTTCNCCNAATGCTAGAGGNGTTATTTTAGGATTTGGGCTTCAAAGTTACGAATTAGCCATTCAGAGTTTTATATAATTTTTAACACAATTTTTCTTATCGGATAACTCTTTTAAGCAAACGAGCAAAACTCGTCTATTTGTAATTATTATTAAATTTTACTGCTTTTCAAATTTTTGTTAAACCAGCGTTAATCTAGCTTGGAGGGGCAATTTCAACTCCTAATTTTAAGGTATTAACCCAAATAAAAAAGACAAAAAAATGAAAAAATTATTTCTTTCCGCAGTAGTATTATTTACTGCTACAGCAATTGCAAATGCCCAATCAGATTCAACAACTCCACAATTAGGTATCAAAGGAGGACTCAACTCTTCCTCAATTACAAGTGATGATTTTGGTGATACCAAATCTAGAACAAGCTTTAATGTAGGTTTACTGGCTGAAATTCCATTATCAGAACGTATTTCTATTCAACCAGAGCTATTGTATTCAGGTCAAGGATTTGATATCGAAGAGCGTGACCAAGACAATATCTTTGATACAGATGAAAATATAGAATATCAATTAGATTATATTCAAGTGCCAGTTTTACTAAAGTTGTACTTAGTAAAAGGACTTAGTGTAGAAGCAGGACCGCAATTCGGATTTAAAATACATGAAGAAATCGATTATCAACCAAATGCTGATGGAGGAGATGTAGAGATTAGCGAAGATGATTCTTACGTAAAGGATGTAGATACAGGAGTAGCGCTTGGTGCTTCGTATAAGTTTGATAGTGGATTTTTTATAAACGGACGTTATACTATTGGTTTAACCGATATATATAAAGACGATACTATTTTTCAAAATGTAGATGCAAAAAATAAAGTGTGGCAAGTTGGTTTAGGGTTTATGTTTTAGTTAAGCCCTAGAGTTTTAAAAACGAAAAAGATCCAGAATATTCTGGATCTTTTTTACTTTATATATGTTGTGTTTTTACAAATGAATAACTTCATCATAAGCTGCTGCTACAGCTTCCATAACAGCTTCACTCATTGTTGGGTGAGGGTGAACTGCTTTTAAAACTTCATGACCTGTAGTTTCAAGCTTTCTTCCTAGTACAGCTTCAGCAATCATGTCGGTTACACCAGCACCGATCATGTGGCAACCTAACCATTCACCATATTTAGCATCAAAAATAACTTTTACAAAGCCATCTTTGTTTCCACCAGCACTAGCTTTACCTGATGCAGAGAATGGGAATTTTCCAACTTTAATATCGTATCCTTTTTCTTTAGCCTGTGCTTCAGTTAAACCAACACTAGCAACTTCAGGAGTACAGTAAGTACATCCAGGAA
>PAJL01000062.1 GCA_002706045.1 Flavobacteriaceae bacterium | reverse complement strand
CACATCAAAATGATGGTCGCCAATTTCAATATTTGATTTTTTTAATTGGATATCAGTATCGAAACCATCGTTGAACCCGTTAAAGTATGCATTGGTCAATGACAGGACTTTATCTATACCCAAAGGCATCAATGATACTTTTCGGCTGTTATTGACAAAAGAAACTGCATCATTTACCGAAGCAATAAATTCCAGTACGTTGTGGTCCATTTGCTTATGGATGCCCTTTTCAACTTTACGAAAAGGGTTAACAAACTTTGGTGCGTTCAAAGCCTTATTATGAGGTAGAATAAAGAATAGGTAAGAAGTATGTTTTATAAACTCTCTACCTTCAAAATAGTCGTGTGTGGCTCTTTGTAGAAAGGTTTTATCTGGAATTTCTTCAGCCAAATATTCTTTTTTCTGATAAATGTCCTGTTTATGGATGACCGTAGCGATAGGCAATGATTTAAACGCCTGAAACCACGAACCGTGCATATCCTCAAAATCTTTTTCCGCAAGGGAATAGATTTCAGGATTATCTACTTGATAGCCCAACATTACATTGCCATTATTCGCAAAAACGATATGGTCTTGAATATCCAAAATAGGATGATTTGCAGATAGATTAATCTTCTTCATAGTACAAGCGACTTCCTTTTTTATTACTAATTGTTTGTGGGAATACCTTTTTGATATGCATTAAAGCTGGGTTCTTGGTTATGTGGGTCAAAGCGATATACAATACACCGTTCAGAAGAAATACCGAAATGATAACAGTAAAGCTGAAGGAAAAGATGATGAACAGCAATGAACCTATAACAACGGTCATCATTAAAGCGAACAATGATATGGGCAGACCCATTATCACAGCTCGCTTGCGTATGTTTTTATAGACCTCGAACTTTTTCATTAGACTACGATGCTAATGAGGTACGTAAAGATGCCCACGACTGCTCCCGCTATCAGTACAAAGACCAATACGCGAGTAATACCTTTTTTTAAATCGGCATTTTCGCCAAAGAAGTGTCCAGCATTGAAAAGGAAGCCGATTAAAAAGATGACGCCCAAAATAATTGGGAAAATGGTTCGGATAGTGTCTGAAACATCGTTTACGGAATCTTCGATACCACCAATTTGTGCAAAAGTCGTACTTGAAATAAGTAATGATAAGATGGTTACATAATGTGATTTTTTCATAATCAAGGTGATTTAAATTTTACGTCAATTTTGATATTTGAAAAATAGTGTATATTGCAATACAAATAACTGATAATCAGTAAATTGTGAATAAAATAAATTTTGATATCAATTGTTTTTATTTGATGCGAATTGGTATCAAATTTTATGAAAATTGGATAAGTCTATGTTGATAACTCTAAAATTTTGGAAGTGGATAACGCCCAAAAACGTCAGTTTTGTGATTTTGATGCTACAATTCTGTGTTATTTTCGGGCAACAAAAAGTGATTGTAATAGACTCTGGGCACGGTGGAAATGATACTGGTGCAATTGGTGTAAACGATATTCAAGAAAAGGATGTCACATTAGGTATTGCCAAAGAAATTTTATGGTTAAATAAAACTCTCTTAAATGATAGGTTTGATGTGTACTTGACCAGATATAATGATACCTTGATTTCTTTATCGGATAGAAGCCGATTGGCTAAAAGCTTGAATGCAGACGTGTATGTATCGTTACATTGTAATGCTTCATATACTTCCTCAAAAGGAATGGATATTTACGTGCATCGCACCAACAGTAATGAAGAAAACTTAAAAGAATCAATTGGAATGGGCTTGTCCATTTTAGAAGAAAGCACTCTAAAATTGGGTTTTAAAAAACGAGGTGTGCAATTTGCGAATTTTCAAGTGCTTCGTGAGAATACTACGTATCGCCCTTCAATACTCATTGAAATGGGCTTTATTACCAACACCGATGAAGCGAATTATTTTTTAAAGCCAAAAAATATAAGGGCTATGGCTTTGGCTATTTTAATGGGGCTGTATAATTATTTAAATATTTGATTATGAAGGAATTGTTTATTAAGATTGTAAAAAATATTTCTAAAATAGTAAGGATTGTTATATCGTTATTTTTGTCTTTAGTTAAGAAATAGGGGTGCTGTAAAAAATTAACAACCTTATCCTATTTGTTTTTTAAATTAGAAGAATGATATATTCTTAATACTTCTACTGCGTAATAATAAGCTCTTTGTTTCGCCCTATACCAACAAACGAAAAGAATTGGAAGCGAGATAGAAAAGAATTGCCAATAACAATAATATTTAATTCCGAACAGCACCGTTAAAAAGATACTAAGAGTCAAAAGAACACGAGCAAAAATAAAATTTTGTAAAAAATCACTTAATCTATCTTTGTTTATGGCGTAAGCAGATGATTGTATAAATCTGAAGAGTTCATCGTCAGAAACCTCATTGTCCAATATTTTTATAGTGTCCTTTTTCATTTTTTTTAAAAAATGAGGCGGTGGAATCTTCCAGATACCTTTGCGTTTGGACAGCAACCTTGTAGATGGCTTACCTTTCCAAGTAAAATAAAAAATGTCTTCAAGCCAGCTACTAAAAGTGTCAAGAATATAGCCTAGAAAATAGGCTATAACTGTTATTGGTAGAATGAAGTCTGCCTTAAAATAAACAGTATGGTCTGCATATAAAAAAATCAAGGAATATACTAGTGCATATCCTGGTAGTAATTTGGAAATTATATCGTAAGCCTTAAAGTTCACAGTTATCTAAATGGATTTTAAATTTATTATCATCGCCTAAAATAAGCATAATTGCTGGTTGGCCATTTAGTTTTGCTTCACTTAATAGTTCAGCGAACTGAATTTTATCTTCTCCACTCATACTTAATCCACAGTTTCTAGGGTGGCTGTGCCATTCGCCCAAATATTTTAGATTGTTGTTTGTAATCTCGCTTATTTGGCTCAATTTTTTACTTACATCTTTTATACCTCTAATGAACAGGGTTGGTCTCTCAATACTATCTTCTGGGGCCAAAATGGTATGAACTATATAAATTTTCTTGTAGTAATTATCGATTGCCCCAATCAAAATCCCGCCAGTTTCATTTGGCAATTTGTCTTCCCTAAATTTGGATACCGTATCAAGAAAATTATTTTCATTTATATAAATAGTCCAACCTGAAATTGATTTTTCCTGCCAATCATCAATTTCAAAACCATGGTGAACTATGTTTTGCGATTTATTAGTCCTCCATATTTGCAATCCTGCATTATTATTTTTCAAATTTTGCTTGAATATCTTTGAGGCAACACCAGAAAAAATGGATAGATTTTCTTGAGGAATTTTTGACGTAATATCTCTACATCCTCTTGCATATCGTATTTTGCTATCCTGTTCATAATCTAAATGATTGGATAATTCAGGATTAGTTAATAGCTCTTTATAATATTGAATTTCTAAAATATCCAATGGGTAATAACTTTCAACGTCTTCTGTTAGCATCACAAAATCAGTTCCCATCGGATTTAGAAAAGCTGATACTTTTCTTACATTTTTGATTTCATTAGCCAAATATCTTTCGACTCCAATTGAGGTGGACATGTCTAAAATGATATCTGAACCTTCCATAACTGACTTATCGACATCATAAACACTAGTAGCAAATGGTTTAGAAAAATCCGAATCATTCAATAGGTCATTCGCTTGTTTGGAAATAGCTACTGCTTTGTTTTTTGCTATGTGATTTTCAATATCGGTTGAAGCGTGTCTTATAAAATTATGTGGTAGCATAATATCCTTGTCAACAAGATTCCAAATACCAAAACCACTTCTAGCAAGGTTCATAAAAAATTGAGAACCTATAGCACCAAGACCTATTAATGTAAATTTAGAATCTGAGTATTTTCTATCAATACCGCTATAGGTTTGTGCTGAAATTTTATTCAAACTTAAATGCGGGCTTAGTATTTCTACATCGATTGGGGTCAATTTATCTTCAGATAGATTTTCTTTTACTGCAATCAATTCATCAAGCCCAATAATCGCTCTTCCAAACATACTTGACAACTCGCCTAAGGTTGCGTTGATTTTAAATCCGGCTAATGTGGGTTCTGAATTTTTAGAATCCCTTAGAATGGGAATTTCAACAATTAAAAAAATCAGCCCTTTCCAGTAATCTCCATCTATTCTATGGGATAAACCATCATCGACTAATTTTGTGATTTTTGGTTTTAATAGTTTAAGTAAGTCAATATTCTTCGATTTGAAAAGCTCGTTCAGAGCATATAGATTATCAACTCTTTGGTGTACAACACCATTATCTACGGGACATGTAGCAATAAATAACTTATGGATTGGTGTACCGAGTGTACTATCTGTCGTTTTATAAAAGCCATTGGGTAACTTCTTGATGTAATGGTTATCAGGGTTAACGATAATACCGTTACTTCCCATAACAAAAGGTTCCAAAGGCTGATTTTCTTCGTGTAACTCGTCTCTAGCCGTGAGTTCAAGCCAGCTCTTGATTGCTTGTAAAAAATAAGAGCCAGACCATTTATGTTTCAATTCTTCAAAATTCTCTTCAAAAATACAGAGGCTGACAGGCCTTTCATCCTTAGTTACATTAGTATGTGGTAATCCCAAAGGAAAATCATCTCTACAAGCGAAAACCTTGGGTAATGAAATATTATCCTGCGAGGTAATTATGACGATTATTTCTTCTTGCCGAATATCATTAATAGGGTTGTTGGGTATGTCGGGAAGAAATTTGAGAAATAGAAATTCATCTTCATGCTTACCGTGTAAAACCTTTAATAGAATAACAGTTCCGCCAAAAGCATCGATTGAAGAGAGAATTTGTTTGGATCTATCATTCTTTAGCTCTTCAATCTTTACTTTATCATTCGTTGGTGATACGTAATCTTGCTCCATATTTATCCTGCTCTTCCTGCTCTTGATGGTTTACTTAAGCCTGAGCTAATTGCGGCCGCAGTTGCTTTAATCAAGGTAGCACCATAATCATCTATTTCGAAAACAATTGGCTTTTTAAAATCGTCATAAAACTTTTGCGTGTTTTTAAAGTTGCTGCTACCAACAACATTGGTATATTCTGTTCTTGCTGGATAATGAGGTGGATTATCTTTATCGTCTACAATTTTCTTAGAGGTGGCCACAACTTTTGCTCCAGTAAGCTTATAGTTTAGAATATCAATTGAGGTTTGTTTCGGTTCAGAGTTATCAATATTCTTGTCGTCATCTTTATATGGCGTATCGTTGAAAAAAGTCCAAGAGCAATGGTGAGGGGTTTGAAAAATATCCCATTCTAAAGCATCTTCATTCTCATTCTTTTCTGATTTTTCCTTAATCTTTGCCCATCGATAGTGGTCTGCATCTCCACCGTGTAGAACCCTACAGGAAAAGTCACTTCCATAGCTTTTGTAGAATCTAGCTTGATAAACGATACTAGACATGTTTCTATCCTCATTCGCATTACAGTCAATCACATCTGCTTTAAAAGGTGCGTGTATGAAAAATTCAAACTTGTCGAGAGTGGTATCATTGATTTCATTCACAACTTGTCCTGGTATGTGCTGTGGTACGTTTGTAAAATTATTATTGTCGTCGTACCCAATCAATACCAGCCTATTTCCTCTTTCGTTCTTAGCACTATCATTGTTTTTATACAGATTTCTTCTGCGTCTCACTTCTTTGCGTATGATGCCAGCATCAGTATCATCAGAAATATTATCGTCCCCTAAAATATATTCATTGACCCAAAGCTCGTCAATTATTATTTTTTCATCATCGTCATCGTATGAACTAATTTTTCCTGTATGGAAGTGTTTTCCAAAGTTTAAACAATGGTCATTGTCGTGGTGGGTCAGGACAAATAAATCCGTATAGGGTCTATCATTTCTTTTTTCCAATTCTTTTACAAGATCTTCCTTAACATCATAGATTCCATCTTTTACTTCACGGATGTTACAATCTGTAATAATATTGGCGTTACTGGTTTTGAAAAGTGAAGTATCCCCATTGCCGACAGGATAGTACTTTATAATTTTCTTACTCATATTTTGTTTTTTTTAACATTTACTATTCAACATTTAAGCCAATCATATTTTATGACAGATTGACCGTTTAATATTTTGATTGTGGCAGTCCTAATTATTTAGGACTGCCACAATCAACTGCTAATTGGATTGCTCCAGTAATGCAGCTATGCCCTTGACTACAACGAGCGTTGCAATACCAAAAACTATGACCTTTGCCATATTTCCTCGTACATTGACACAATTGCCTTTACGACAAACGCTCAGCTCTCCTTTTGAGAAATTAATACTATTCATAAAAATGAATTTTTAAGGTTATACACTATCCATTCAGAGCTGTGGATTTCCGCTCGTTTTTTGCACCTTCTACTTAAAAGGTTGTTGCACTATATTTTTTTATATTGTGCCTTCAATCTTATATGCTTGCCTTTTTATCTTTTTTGCCATCTGATGGCAAATTTTTTAAATCCGCAAGCATATTATTACTAGAACATCAATCTATATGGATAAATCGAGCAAAGAGGTCGCCGATGTATTTCGCAAATATACTAATGACCAATTAAGCCACCTCGTTTTAAGAATGAGAGCCTATACCAAGAAAAGGCTTGGCAATTATAATGACAATCACGAGGGGCAACAAAAGTTGGATTTTGTTTTTAACGTTTTCCAAAAAGCACTTACCGATATAAGGAATTGGGATAAAGACAAATGTGATTTTGAGAACTTCCTTTTTGGGGTTCTAAAAAGTGAAATCAGTTCTTATCACGAAAAAGCAAAAAGACGAAAGCCACCCGAAGAAGAAAATGAAAACGAAGAATCGTATATCCTCGATATACCAGTATTCTTAGAAGAAGTTGGCTACAACGACCAATCATTTAAAGAAATTGATAATAAAAAACTAAAGGAAGACTATGTTACGTTACTTAAAGACTCTGGTGCATCGGACTTAGAGATGCTAATATTTGAATGTTGGTGCGAAGACATCTATAAACCAAGTGAAATATCAGATTTCTTGGAAATAGATAGCACCGAAGTTTACAACGCCGTTAAAAGGCTTGAAAGAAGAAAAAAGAAACTAAACAGTCAGGTAAAATGAGCAATTTAAAGAATAAAATAGATAAGGGATTAACTGAATTTTATCTCAATTCTGATCTTGAATTGATAAAAAAATCCTTAGAAGAAGAAGGTGTGGATGTAGCCAATGAAAGCATTGAAATATCCAATTTTTTAAAACGATTAAAATTTACTCAAACCGCTATGGTTACTCAAGATAGTAATCAGGCATTAATTGATAAAATCGTTGAGAAATTTCAAGAAGCAATCAATAAAAATATTGAGAAACCTATTTCCACTTTGATAAATTTAGTAGAAACTAAACAAATGTCGGTGCAATTTAGAAACCTAGATAAGCTAACCTCTGATGAAATAAAAGAAATCATTAAAGGGAAAAATTTGGTTGACTTGATGGATGAATTGGATAATGAAGAATTATAGATATAATAAAGGTTCTGCGGCAGCAAGGGATTTGTTGCACCAAAATGGCTTTGAAAGTCTTTTGGATTTCCCCTTGGAATTATTTGCAAGTGGTCTAGGTGCAACTGTTATTGAAAAACCTTTGCTAAATTCTGATGGAAGAATAATATTCGGTAAGAAACATACCATCATTGAAATAAATCAGAATATTGAATTTGAACAAAAAAAGCGGTTCACGCTTGCCCACGAAATTGGCCATTTTATACTTCATAAAGGAATTGACATCCATAACGATAATGAAGCAACAACTTCTTGGTTCAACAATAAGGAAAAACAGGCAAAAAGTGGACGTATAGAATACGAGGCCAACCAATTTGCTTCTGAACTGCTTATGCCAAGTACCTTGTTCTTTGAAAAACAAAAAGGTAAAAAATTTTCGCCTCAATTACTTAGGGACTTGGCTACATTTTTCAAAACAAGTATAACATCGATAGCTTTTAAATATTTTGAACTTGGGGACCATCCTATTTGTCTTTTTCACTCGCACAATAAAACCGTAAGTTATTGGAAATGGCCAAAAGGCTATCCTCATTTTATTATCGATAGAACAAAGCTAGAACCACCTGAAGATTCTGTTGCAATGGAATTTTTTGAAAAAGGCAAGATATACGCAAAGCACCAATCTAAACAACAGATTTGGAAATCCACTTGGTTTGACTTAAAGAATTCGGAAGATGACAATGATTTTAAATTCTTTGAATACTGCATTATTTCAACTACATATAATTCAGTATTAAGTATTGTTTGGGAAGAGTAAATAGACGTTTTATACTCTTTATAAATTGACCAATTTTTCATAAATTACAGCTAGTTAGAACATTGTAAATACAAATGAAAACGATAGCCATTTTCTTTTTAAACGTTATCCAAAATACTTTGGGAATGACCTTAGGTTGGTTATTTAGACCTAAAACCAAACAACATTCATACAAGGTATTATCTGATGTTGAAAAGGTAAAATATCTTGAAAAAAGAAGGCAATACAAAGGCTATAAAAAACAATGGTTGTATTATAGATGTAGAGAAGAAGGTTTGTTGGAAACCTATTATAAATTGTTTAAAACTGAAGTCGAGGGACAAGATGCGGGAACAAAATTCAGTTTTGGTAAATATCAGGGGGAATTTGTTGAGGATATTTTTGAATCTGATAAGGAATATATCAATTGGTTGTCCCAACAAAAATGGCTGGCTCAATATTTGGACGAAAGCGATATGATTCACGAATTACTTCATTTAGAGGATGAAAACAAAAACGAATTTTAGGCTCTTTTATCTTGACTGCTCTTGTCAAACGCAACTAAATTAAAAAGTTGTCGCATTCTTGAACGCACACGATTCCCATAGCGTTCTTCCAGTTCTTTTGCATTCAGGTTCGTTGTTGCGTGGGTCTTAATTTTATGGCTTAAAAACAAATCGTAACGGGAAAGCAAAATTTCGCCCATTACGTTACAGTCTTTTCCAAAATGCCTTCCAGTAGGCTCTACACCTAAATCGTCAAAGCAATAGAATTTTTTATCACCATAATTTTCAATGATGGTGTAACCAATATTGTTAAATGCAAAGGCAATGTTTCTTGTGGGTATGACTTCATACGATTTCTGATGTGGTACTATATGGCGTAAGAGTTTCATTAAACTGGTTTTTCCGCAGCCAACAGGACCGGAAAGCAAAATTCCTTTGTTAATGTCTATGCCCAATTTTTTGCAATTCGCCTCATCCTTGATGTAATAATTACAGAGCTTGAATAGAATATCTCGGTCTTCCTCAAAGATTTTAAACTTCTTGCCAAATAATAGTTTCCCTTTGGCATTGAGATAAATAATCATTTTATCAAAGTCGTAAAGGATTTCATTGTTTTTAAATGTTCCCAAAGTGTATTGTACACTACCTTCAACGATGATATTTGGTTTTTGGATACTCATAAGGGCTCATTGTAATTTTTATTGGAACTTGTCTTTAGGTTGTCCGTATTTTGGCTAACTGCGACCATCGTTTTTTCTTCTTTGAGTTCGTCCGCTTTTAACATCCAGTTACGAGCTGTGGCGTGCCAATCGACAATTTTTGTTTTACCACCTACTTTCCAGCCGATTCCCTGGTAATGATTGAAAAATTTTTTTGCTTCCAATTCTGGCCAGTTTTTCTTTTCAAAAAAATCAATGACTTCATTTTCATTTTTTGGCTGGTCAAGTTTAGTATCGTTTGTATTGTTTTTTCCTGTTTGAGTATGTTTATTTATAGATACCACTGCTTGTCCATTGCTTGTCCCGATATTGGTAGGGTTTGGGTACAGAGCTTGTTCATCACTTGTCCCAAAATTGAACATCTTGATTCGGCTACCTTTAAATGGGTTATGCGATGGTTCATAAATCAAGTATTTCCAATGATTTAATTCTTTGATGCAGCGATGGTATGTGGTCTTTGAACCGATTTTGGAATATTGCATTGCTTCTTCGCGGTTGATGTAGAAGTCCGCTGGAAAATGATAGGTGTTCCACAGTTGAAATAGTGCCACGTACAAACTAATGTGAGTAGGGTTTAAACGTCTGTCTTTTGAGAATTGTAGGAATACAGCGTTTAAGTGTTTTATATAGTTGACCTGTTCCATAACAATTTTAAAATTTGTTATGAACTTTATTATTTTCCATTACGCTCATAATTTCTTCATAATCGTAATAGAGTACACCGCCTACTTTGGTATAAGGCAATGTGCCATTAATTCTTAAATTTTGTAAAGTGCCGGAAGAGATTCCCAAAAGTTCTTTGACTTCAGGGGATTTTAGCCACCTTTTGGTGATATGGCCAGATTGCTTGTTGAGTAGTTCTTTGATATCATCGAGCAATTCCATTTTGAATTCCCGAAGGTCGTCTGTGGTAATGATACTGGTAGGCATTGTAAAACGATTTAAAAGAAAGGGACTATCTCATCGCTGTCAACTCATTTGATAGCCCCTGACCTGATTTGACTTTCGTTCTACAAAATTGTGGCCGTTTGTTGGATTTTATTCCATAGTTCTACCCAAGTTGGGAAAGATTTTTTTAAATTATTTTTGAATAGAATTGTTATGATTTAGCATCTTCTGATTAGTATAGCTATCTCAAAATAAACCAATAAAAATTGAAAGGTTAGATTTTTACCAATCTCCCAACTTGGGGACAGGTTGGGAAATTATTCTTCTGATTCTTCCATGCGTTTTATTAACGCTTCCCGAAGTTGGTCAATAAATTTTGTTCTGTTTGTCTTTCGGGATTTCAGCTCAATAAAAGTATGATAGTAATGGCCTAAATCAACATTGAAAATGTGTTCACAAGCTACTGCCATTTCTTTTATATCTGCTGTTCCGCTATTTATTACTCCACTACTGTGTAAAGCATAAATAAGTTCAATTAAATCTGTTTTACTGCCTGTCCAATATAAGTTGGACCGTTTAGAAAAAGGTTGTACTGTAGCTTCCATATTAAAATTATTGTTCTCAAGGGTGTCTATTTCTTTTTTAAGGTAAATGATTAACATATCATAAGCCATTATCGTAGCAACTGTAGAGTCATGACTGGTTGCAAATTTTTTATCTGTAAAAAAATGGAATGTGTCGGGAAAAAGCCTGATGTTCGATTTTCCCCTTACATAATAATTTTTGTCAAGTGTGTTCAGTCCACGACGATAATAATGATAGAACTCCAAATTATCATTGAAATATACTTGTAGTTTCTCTATCTGTTCGTTTAAATAATAAATTTGAGATTTACTACTTCCTCTGGGTCTTTTGCTTTCAATGCCAAAAAGTTTGGCATAATATATTAGCTTACTATATACCTTGGGCTTTACAGTTTTAAAAAATTCTATCTCATCCTGTGTGTTTTTAAAATCTTCTTCTAACACAATTTCCCTAATAGCTTCCAATGTATCTTTTACAACTTTGATACACTTTTCCGAAAGTTGAAGCACATCCGTGGCTTCAGATTCAAATGTGAAAATCTTATCATTTAATTCAGCTAATATTTTGTTGAATTTTGAAATCAAGAAAAGTGTCTTTTAAGGTGCAAAATCAGGAAAGCGATAAGAATATGCCAATTTTTGTTATAAGCTACCTGAATTTGATTTTGAAATGAAGCTAAAGAGAAATATGGTCGTGAAGAAATTCAATAAATTTTCAAAATTTGCCATTGCAAATAATTTTCTTTGAAATCCAATTATATAAACGACACATTTTTTAAATGTAAGATTGACTAAAATATGCTATCGTGTGAATTTGTTATGGGTCGCTTTAAAACCGTGCTTTTCGTAGAATGATATTGATTGTAACCTTGATTTATTGCTGGCAAGTTCAATGTTATTATTTTGAAATCTATGTAGAACGAAGCGTAGTAATTTGCTTCCCAAACCAAGGTTTCTTTGGGATTCATCTATGATAAGTTCTTGTATTTCGTATATAGCTTCATTATGATGCAATAGTTGGTTTTTATGGATACTAATAAAACCTGTTATGCTGTTATGATTCTCCAAGAGCCAGTATTCAATATTTTTATTGAGTACATTATCATCGAATTTCTTGAAAAAAATACTTTTATCTAAAGGTTGGTCTTTTAACTGATTGACCAACCTGTAAATTTCATGTTTGTCTTCATTTTTGCATTTTCTGATATTATATTCCATCAAAAACAAATCTTAATCCATTACTTAATGCAGAAGGAAAAATGCTGTTATGTGTTTCGTTTTCTCCAACCTCAAATTTAATATCGAGATTTTCCAGATTCTTTGATTGCAATTTTTCCACAAATTGTTTTAAATCTTCCGGCATATTCCATTGGTTGTTAACCTCTCTATCTCCAACGGTAAAATAAGCTTTAATCTTTTGTTCATTTTCGGATAGTTTATCCGTTATTTTGAACATTAATTTATCATCGTACCAAAGGGAAGGACTTACTACAATGTAACCATCAAACAATTGAGGTTTTGTAAGTAAAGTCCAACTTGAAAATAGCCCACCATAAGAATGACCAGTTATAACCCGAAAATTGGTTGTTCTTAATTCTTTATCAATATATGGAATGAGTTCATTTTCTATAAACTGTGAAAATTGTATGCCACCACCACTATATTTATTTTGGATTTCCTGAAAGGAAACACCAGGTTCTTCCGAGTTGGTTGGTGTATAGTCCCTTGTTCTGTTGATGCGATATTTATTTTCTCCTGCATAGGCAATTCCAACAATGATGATTTCTTGAAGGTGGTTTCGTTGTGCAAGGTGGTCAATTATATTTTTAGCAATGGCAAATGAATAGTCAGCGTCTAACAAGTATAAAACCGGATATTTTCTATCAGTTGAATCCGTGTAACTCTCTGGGTATGAAATATAGAGCTTATAGTCAATGCCATTACTTTTTGAACTTAAAAATCGTTGTTCTGTATTTTGTAGCGTATAAGGTTCAATAGACTTTTTATTTTTGTTTTGGCACGAAATATTGGCTGAAATCAATAGGGTAAAAACCAAAAATATGTTAGAACTTAATCTCATTGATTTCTATATTTTTGGTACAGTTCATCAATAAATTTTGATACTGGTGGATGGGATTCTGGTTCTTGCCCTTTGGCAATCATCCAACGTTGAATCCAAGATGGACCTCTTGAATGTGTGCCTTCTGGCATTTTATAGGCTTTATCCTTTAGAGCTTCATCCATAGATATAAATTCATAATTTCTTGATGTCATCATTGCAACCAATTCGTCCAAATAATCAGCGTTTAAATTGTTGGCATGAATTAGCAATGTTTGAGGCACTTCGTAACCTAGAAAAGAGACTGATAATTTTTCATAGAAATCAAAAACCGAAGTCATATAGTCTATATAATCTTTACCTATTTTATCCATTAAGGCGGTTTTACCCTCCCTTTTGGCATTGGCATAGCAAAACGCATGGATATACTCATCATTATCGATGGTAACTGGTGCTACGGTATAGCCTCTGTTTTTTAAAAAGCTGGTCAATTCACTTCTATATTCATCAGTTGGTCCGGTTCTTAATTGTGGATGACGAAAATATTTTAGCTCTGTATTATATTTTTCAAGCAATGGGCGTGTAATCAATTCTCCTTTTATCACATCCTTTTTATAATCTTCAATAGATGTGTTATTGATATAAACATGTGAAAATGTGTGATTTCCTAATTGCATATCGGATTTCATCCATTTTTCTAAAATTTTGATTTTTGTGGAATCTGGATTATCGTTGGTGTATAACCTACTTTCATTTACGAAGCCAATAGCCTTAATATCATTCTTTGTGAGTGTTTTTAATAGGTTGTCGGTAATATATTCATATTCATTCTCATCAGCAGGTGTTGCCAGCAAATCGTCTATGGTTATTGCTACTTTTCTGTTTTGGGAATATGATGTAAAAATGCTTCCAATCAAAACAACGGAAAGCGTTAAAAGTTTTAGTGGTTTATTCATATTCAATTTAATTGGTTTTATCATTGAGTGCTTTAATAATTTCATCAGTTAATTTTTCTAAAGAAGCAGGATTTTGCCCTGTGATGAGTCTGCCATCAACTTCTACATGTGGTTGCCATTTATCTGAAGAACGGAATATTGCCCCTCTTTCTTTTAATTTGCTCTCAACCAGAAAAGGTAACAGATTTTTATTGGATTCTTCATTGTTGGTAAAAGAATTCATTTTCTTTCCTTTTATTAAAAATTCTCCATTGGATAGTTTGACATTAACCAAGCCAGCAGCACCATGACAAACTGAACTAACCACCCCTTCGTTTTCTTCGTAAATTTCCCTTGCAATTTCTTGAAGGGCAAGGTTTTCAGGAATATCAAATACAGGTGCAGAGCCGCCGCAATAGAAAACTGCTTTGTATTCCGAGGAATTTACATCTTTGGGCTGAAAGCTATATTTAAGTTTGTGTTGTATTTTTTGGTCATAAAAATACTTTTGTTGAAGTGAATCTTGTAGATTAAAATAGGCCAGAGCTACTTTACCACCTTTAGGACTAACGAAATCCACTTCATAACCTGCTTGTGAAAATTTATGATATGGCACTACCAATTCCCCATAATGTGTGCCTGTTAATTTTTTACTGTTTTCTCCAAACGAATCCTCGTTTGAGACCACGAACAGGATTTTCCCTTTTCTGTCGTAACTTTTATACGTGTAGGATTTATGGACAATTTTCCAAGCTCCTTTGTCTTTAAGCAGAAGCATATAATCTGTGTATTTTCTTTTTCGAGATGGAAAATCTACTTCAACTACACCTATGGCAGCGTCTTTTGAAACGTTTATGGAAACAATTTGTCCAGGCCTATTGTTCTTACGACCTGGTTTAAATAGTTTTATATATGCCTCCGCAGACCTTTCACTTAAGGTGTCATTTTGAACATAATATAGTTTGGCATCGGGATGGAATGCCCTTTTTAATCTATGAACTTCGCCAGTAGAAGTTCCTTCTATATAATCCATGAGGGTAGCTCTTACTAAATTTTCGTCATTTTGAGAATGGGCTTGCGATTGAAGAAAGATAATTGAGATAAAAATCAAAAATCTTGATATTTGTTTTGGCATAATTTGATTAAAATTTATATGACCAACAAAAGTTGAAAATTGATTTTTATCAAACAATTTTGAGTTATGAATTACTATTTTAGGTTTGTGAAATGCAGATATATGAAATTTCAATTTTTGGATATCTTTAAATACTCTTGAATGGTTTCCAACGAAGCATCTATTCCGTTGATATAATCACTAAACTTCGGTTCTACATACATATTGGGTGCGATAAACTTTCTATTATCAAAAGCAAAACTGTTTTGCCAATATAAATTTGAGGCATTTGCATAAATACCTGAATAGGGTAATTGAAACACTCCACCAGATTCCCCCACAAAATTGGGACTAGAACCAGTTGGTTCTCCAACAAAAGTAGCGTTAGTCGATTTTTCAAGCTCTGTTGCAAAACACATTCCGGCAGAAAAGGTTCTTCTGCCTATCAACACATATAATTTATCTTTTTGGTTCACTTTTTCATTGCCTATGATGCCATTTAAAATAGGTCTGTAAATGGTGTTGTCTCCGCCTTCATTATATCTTAAATCAACAACCAAGGCTTTAACAGGATTATTGGAAATGAAACTATTTAATCGGTTGATAAAGGCAGCCTCATTCTCGTTTTCATCGGTTTGAACTTGATTATAATGGAACACTACTATTTGACTTTCTTTTTGATATTCAATCCAATACGGTTTTTCTCTATTCGTTTGAGACGATGGAATTTTTGATTGATTTACTTTAGACCATCCTTCCAAATCGTGGAATCCGTAAATCCAACTTTCCAAAAAGTCTCCAGTCAATGAGGTTTCACATTTGATATTCGCCATATTTTGCTTTCCATCTTTAATATAGGTGATAGTATATTCCTTCTTCTTATCAATGATATTGAGTCCATAAAGCAATTGTGGTATATTTAAAACCAAAGGTTGCAACCATTTGTTTCCAAACTTATTATCGGAAGGTACAATGGTCTGTATTTTCTTCAGCACATCATCAATTGGCATATTATTTATACTAATCAATTTACTTCCCAATAAGTGTTCATATCCTTTTTGGGTTTCAAGAATATAGATGCCATCATCAAAAATATAAGTTAGAAAAGGCGACATTTTAAAATTGAAATTGTCCGATATTGGTGGCACAATGGTTGTATGGCCATCACCAGCCATAGCCGATAATTTCATAAGGCCGACAATAATTTCCTCATCATTTAATTCTTTGACTTGATTATAGAGTTCAAGGATTTTAGCATCCCATTCTTCTTCTATTATATTACTAAAAAGATTGTAGTGGAATTGCTTCATTCTATTAGAAAAGAAGTCTATATCAGCTTTCCATTTTGAAACTCTATCATTTGCCGTTCGGTCATATTGGTAAATCTGATTGAGATATTCGGTATCATTTGCCAGAGTTGCCAAATCTGAATCTTCCATCCATTGATAGTAAAAAGAAGGGTAATCATCTATTGCCGATTGTAACCAAGTTGAAGCTTCGGCTTTATTTCCCTGAAGAGCATAACAACAGGCCATATTGTATTTAGATTCCGCAATATTGTAACCATTGGCTATTGATTTTTTAAAACCAATAATCGCAGTTGGCCATTGTTTTAAATGGTAGCTTATTTGTGCATTTAGATATACCGCTTCAATATCATAAGGATTATTTGATAAGTATTCCGCAGCCAATTTTTGGGCCTTCTCGTAGTTCTTTTGTTGATAGTGATTAGTGATACTATCTTTTGTTTCAATCGATTTCTTAAAGTTGTTTTGGGAAAAACAACTTGTAATTATTACAAAAAAACAGAGTGATAAAAATGTGTTATTCATATTGACCTTTAATTTTAAACTAATTTATCTTATTCCAAGCATCGGAATAAATCTTCCAATCGCCATCTTCCTTTTTCCAAACAATCAGGTATTTACCTTTCCAAGACACTTCGCTTTTATCTTTCCTTATGGTCTTTCCTTCATAATAGCCAATATCATAGGCATAATTATCAATTATCTTAATTTCAATCGGTGTTATTTTATGATAAGGTACGTTCACTCCAGATGGAAGAATCCATCGTTTTTTTATGGCTTCACGTCCTTTTATGATGTCTGCTCCAGGTGGTAAAATCGTTGCTTCTTTGCAATAGGCATTTGCCAATGCATCATAATCGCCCGAAGTATAATATTTTGAAAATGACTCGATGTTTTCAACTATCTTTTCGATTTCCTTTTTGTCGCCTTCAAAGGTTTGGGAAAAAGAAAATTGACAAGTTGAAAATACAAATAGGGTTATTAGAATTATTCTATTCATGTTTTAATGTTTTATTTTTTAATTAGACTTCTATCTATAAATTATCCTTTCAGCCTTCATCTTAGACATCGTTTTCATTGAACCATCTTCCTGTTCGAAATCCCATTTCCAATCAAAGCTATTCTCGGTTATATTATAGAAGGTAATCAGCCAGTTTCCGGTATCATCGTATAACAAAATATTTTTGTTGACATCTTGGTGTGATTTCCAAATCCCGTTAATTTTTTTGCTTTTGTTTTCTAACCAAACACATTCCCATTTGTTCTCTTTTGGGTTGAATGTTCTAATATTAGTTCCGAGAAGGGTTTCATTAGAATCGCTACTATTTGTGGGATTTATCCAATAATCTTGTATGGCCGTTCCTCCCAGAATATACTCGAATCGCCATGAAGCATTTGAAGTTACCCAAGTGCCATCTTTTTGTAAGTTAGAGATCTCACAATCCCATTCTCCAACAAATTGCCCATACTGTTTAATTTCTTCTGAAATAAGTGATCCAACCAAAGTAGCGGTTTTAGATTGTTGAGCCACATTGGAAGCTTTACAACCTAATAAGCAGACTACAGAAATAATGATTAATATTTTTGTTTTAGTTGTCATTTTATTCATTTATTAAAAAAAGTACCCTTGTTGTGTTCATTTGGTTGAAGCAAATCCCATAGGTTGCCATACAAATCTTGAAATACAGCTACTGTACCATAAGGTTCTTCTTTAGGTGGTCGGACAAACTGGATTTCATTATTTAGCATGTTATTATAATCTCTCCAAAAATCATCCGTAAACAAGAAGAGAAATACACGTCCTCCAGTTTGATTGCCAATATGCTTCTCTTGCTCAGGGTTTGACGCCTTCGCCAGTAAAAGACAGCATTCTTTGGCATTAGGTGGTGCTATTAGCACCCAACGTTTGTCTTGTTCCTTAATATAGGTGTCCTCAATTAAGACAAAATTGAGTTTTTTTGTGTAGAAATCGATGGCTTCATCGTAGTCTTTGACTACAAGGGATATGTGAGCGATGTGTTGTTTCATTTTAAATAAACGAATTACTTCTTCACAAAATTCTCCGTAAAACGCAATGTCCAAGTTTTTCCTTCATCTCTTGAATGTTCGCTAGTACGTGTCATATGCGTTTTGTCATTAACTATAAATGCCTGTCTGGATAATACTTTTTCACCATTGTCTAGAACAAAATACTTGTAGATGTACCAAATACCATCTACCTTTTTACCTTCCCATAATTGGAATAAACCATCAGTAGAAATCCACGCGAAGTCCCATTTTTTTGTTCTTCCGTCAAAAGCTCTCCAAGCTTTTCCGTAATGACCGCCTTTACCTTGCATCCATACTTCTTCATAAGAGCTATCATACAAAGATTTTGTAACCACAAAACTTGGGAATTCATTTGTTTTGCCGTCAATAACTTCATACCACATGCCTTCCCAATCTTTATAATAGTTGGAATCATCACTTTGAGAATGTAAAGTGTTTACTTGAAATAGTAATACAATTACGATTGTTAATACATTTAGTTTTTTCATGATTTTAGTTTTATTAATTTAAAGTTGTAATTCGATTGTTTTTGTGTCATCCATAATTTTCTTGGGTATGTTGTTCTTGTCAGTCTCAATATCAATGACGAATGAGCCACTTGTTATTGCTCTATAACCTGAAAAGCCTTTATAGATGATTTTGAAATTATTTTCAGTTGTGTTAAGTATGGTATATTCAGAATTGTCGATTATTAGTTTTTTACCGAATTCCTCACTATTCAACTCAATTTGGATTACTGGTAATTGGTCAGCTTGATTCTCCCTAAGATTTCTTTTTAGCAACATTGCTAAAACATAATTTGCTGTAATATCTAAATCAAAATATCTGGATGTGAAAGGTCCTAAAAATAGTGTGCCAGGAACCCATTCTTCTTTATAAGTAAAGTTGCCATGAAAAGGTGCTATTCCACTTATCTTAACTATATTCTGATTACGCTTCAGAGTTGCTTCATAGACTCCTTCTGGCGTAATAGATTTGACGTAAAGTGAATCCATTTGTTTATTGATTACTTTGGCAAATAGATAAGTTTCCCTTGAATCTGGACCATCCATGACATTAATGGCTTCAAGATTAAAGTTCCTTTCATCTTTTTTGTCAATATTTATAAGCTCTTCCCCAACGATGATATCATTGTTCTTCAATTGATATTTTAATATAGAATCCTTCTTCCAAGTATTCGTAATTTCTTGCCACTTTGAAAATCTATCCTTAGGATTTTTAATCTTGTTTTTAAGTGTAGCGAGTTCATCTTCTAATCTTTTCTTTGACAACGGTTTTCCATTAGAAATTACATGATTGATGGTCTTTAAATTTGAGATATCCTTCAAAGGATTTTTATTAAGTATTAGCAAATCTGCCAGATAGCCCTCTTTGACCAATCCTAAATTCTCGTAGCCTAAAAAATTGGCAGATTGAATTGTTGCTATTTTAAGAATCTCACTATTTGGTATTCCCAAACTGGAAAAATTATTTATCTCGTCGTGATAAGAAAAACCATTTACCACCATTGGATAACCACCGTCACTACCTATATACAATTGTACGCCTCTTTGATACAGTTCCTTAATTAAACTGGCAACTTCTTTATAAGGATAACTGCCGCTCCCATTGTCTACTGGCAGCCAGTTGGATTTCATTTTATTGGGTATGTATTCTTTTGGTATTGTAGTATAAATACTATCCTTTTTATCACTATTTGCCCATAACCTATGAACCGTAAGTGTGGGTGTTATTGCTTGGCTATTTTCTAACAAACCAGAGATAAACTTTTCTTTATCCAATCGTAATTTTCCACGACGAGTAACACCTGTAAGATTATCAAATGACTTTTGGGTAGAATTTAAGGCCGTCTCCAATTCTACATTTTGAGGAAAATGCCCACTGATATGAAAGTTTAGTCTCTTTGCCTCATCAATTATTGGTTGATACGTCTCTTTATTACAGCTTGCATAAATGAACATACCATCATATCCCAAGCGTTTAGCTTCTCTTAACTGATTAATTGCCTCTTTAGGTGTCGTTACAGGCTGTTGGCTATGATAAGGTGCAGGCATACCAGTAGCTCGTAATCCTACTGCAAATATTCTTGGTCCAATGATTTCATTGTTTTGGATTCTTTTTTTTAAGCCTAAAGCGGTCAAGTGGCTCGGTGCATCTTTTACTGTGGTTTGCCCATTAGCGAGGTACAACCACAAATTGTCTTCATTAACATGGGTGTACATATTGACCATTCCAGGCATTAAAAATTTGTTTTTCCCATTGATTTCAATATCAAATTTTCCTGATGGTTTTTTATTGGTAATTGATTTAATCAAATCATTTTTTACAATTACATATTTTCCTTTTTGGATATTACCGTTTTCAACATCGATGATTTTGATGTTTTTAATTAAGATTGAATTTTGGGCAATAGCTAAATTGTTAAATGCATTTAATGTAAGTAAAATAAACCCTAGCAATAAACTCCTTGCACAACTACTTGTTTTCATTTTTGATTATTTTTGATTTGATGAATTGGAAAACTTTTGATTTTACCATTTACCTCGATAAATAAATAATTCCCATCTGGTGATAGTGTAGGTGTTAATTCCCAAACACCTGTTTCATTAATACTGGTCAATGGTTCTGGTTTTAACCATTTGCCATTTTTATAATAGGATATAAAAAGTTCTATTTCTTTTGTATCAAAGAGGTATCTGTTCAAAATGATGAACTGCACCTGAGGGTCAACAAACATATCATTTTCGCTGTCTTTGGAATTGAGTTGTTCTACCAATATGGGTTTTAAAAACTTACCATCAATATTCTCTG
This sequence comes from Flavobacteriaceae bacterium, assembly GCA_002706045.1. GTDB lineage: Bacteria > Bacteroidota > Bacteroidia > Flavobacteriales > Flavobacteriaceae > Winogradskyella. The sequence goes on along the minus strand of PAJL01000062.1, from coordinate 28,577 downwards.
ATTTGTAGATGTCCATTGAGCCTTTTCCTCCAGATCTATCTGAATTGAAATAGAGTGTACCCATATTGGAAATAGTTGGATAAGATTCGTGATTTTCGGTATTGATAGCTGTTAAATATTCTGGTTTGTCCCAGATACCATCGTTGTACTTTATTCGCCAGATATTGATTTTTTCTGGTTGCTTTTCAGAATTAGGAATTGGTCTATCAGAATTGAAATACAACCATTTTCCGTCTGGTGAAAATACAGGGTGATAATCGGTAAACTCACTTGAAAAAGGCACTTCGGTTTCGCAGCACCATTGATTGTCTTTAAATTTTAACTGGAATATCCTGTAGAATGGTTTTCCGTTTTCAGATTTTAACTCAGTTGGTTTTGAAATAAGAACCAGCTCTTCTTTTGGATGAAAGGTTAAACCATTTCCAATTGTAATCCTTTCTAATTGTTGATAATGATAAGCGGTATAAGTGCTTTTACAGCTAAAAAATAGACCTATTATTAGAACCCAAATGACTGTTTGGGTTTTGGGAATTGTAGTTATGTAACAACCAATACTAGGCATTTATCAATTAGTTTAACCCTAAAAATAGTTTGCTAATCTTGTGTAATAAAGAATCTGTTATAAACTGCCTGTTTTTGAAATTTCATCTTGGAAAAATGTTATTTAAAAAAAAGAGCACAATCAAATGACTGTGCTCCAACACTAAAACTAAACACTTTAAGCAGTTATACAAATCTCCATCAATTATATAAACTTAGGTGCTTACTTTTATTAAAGTCCTAAACCATCCATTGCTTCTTTTTCATATTGAGAATCTTCAGCAGGATAACGCAAAACATTTTCATACTTTCCGGACTGTTTTGCCAAAGCCCAAACAAGACTTTCTCCTGCTGGAATAGTATTGGGTTCATTATTAAAAATAGAATCTTTAAATGCTTCGTCAGCATTTATGACTTCCCATCCCTTATTTTTAAAATGAGTTATCAAATCATCTAAAAATAGAGCAGATGTTAAGTTATGGTGTAGTAAAAGTGTATGTGGTATTTTTCTGTTTGTAAGTTGGGTTGCTAAACTGTCATAAAATAAGGCACGATCGTAAATGTGGTCTATGTAATAGTCACTATATCCAGATACATTAACTTCGGGATTTTCTTTTAATCTTTTCGTTAATCTTGAACTTACATACCAGTCCGAAGCATCAATAGTTACATGACCAACTTTATAGTTTTGATTCTTTAGAAAATCTCTAAAGCTATCCCTTTTGGCTATGGTATTGCCTTCTTTTAAGTAAGGATACCTGAAATACCTATAATAATTTGAATAGTTTTTAATTACTGAATCATTTTTTAAGAGTTCATTCTCAAAATCTTTTATAGTAATTTTCGAACTGTGATAATAGGGATGAGAGTAGGTATGGTTGGCAATTTTATGTCCAGCATCATTCCAAGAGTTTAGGATGTATCTGCCTTTTTTCCCTTCTAAAAATAATCCTGTGGCAAATAGTACTGCCTTTAAATCATTCTTTTTTAGATGGTTCAAAATTAGTTGATTCCATTCCTCTAGTTTATGATTTGGAAGGTCTTTGGTTGAACCATCATCGAAAGTGAAAGCAATTTTAGGACTTTCTCGGGTTGATTCTTCTTTTACCTTCTTATTTGAATTACATCCGAGGAATAAAATACATACTGAAACTATTACTAATCTAATAAAACTCATTGTCTTTTTTTATAATGCCCATCAAAAACTTTAACCCAAGTTTTTCCTTTATCCTTGGATTGCTCCCATTCTTGTCTGACAGTTATGTCTGGTAAATCTGTCCAAGTGATTCTGTTGCAATTTTGGTTGAATTCCCCACAATCTGATAATATCATTTTATTCTTTTCAAAGTTTCCAAAAAGATGTAGTTTTAATCCACTATTATCCACATAAAATTGTTCCCAGCGGTTTAATTTACTATCAAAAGTGTTTAAACTCATCCCTTGGTACTTGTACTTTAGAGATTGAAAATTCTCTTCAATGACTTTATTGTTTAATTTAGATTTAATTGAACTTATGCCAATGATAGTATCTGTACCAAATTTGTAAACATTCCATTCGCCAATCCAGAAATCGAATTGGTGTATTTGTTTGTCGTTTTCAGTCGACTCTTGAGCCCCTATACATTGGATACTAACCAATAGAATTAGTATTAATTTCATTTTTTTAACCATTGTTCTTGTTTGAATAATTCATAAATGTCTTTTGCAATTTCTTTTGAAACAGTACCACCTTCTTTCGTTTTAAGTTTGTTCGATAAGACAGCTATCTTCAAATTCTTTTCTGGAAAATAGATTACAATTGCATTGTGACCATTGTCTTCTGTACCTGACGATATATATTCTAACAAGCTTTCATTATTATATCCTTTAAAACATCCTTTTGCAATTCCAATTTTACCCATTGACCTGCTATTAAAGTCCATTATTGGGGACACCATTTCATCTATACTTTCCTTAGTTAATACCTTTGAATCTGTATTGAATATATCGGCAACTTTTGATAAGTCTTCTAGCGTTAAAAAGATTCCTCCTGAGCCGATAAAGCCCCAATTTCTCTTTTTCCATGAATCAGGTATGGGATTTTCAAAAGAAGCAATTTTAAAGTCTTTTATTTTCTTATTTGCCACTTCTTCCCAAAAGAAGGTGTTTTTCATCTCTAAAGGCAACAAAACATTTTTTCTAACAAACATTTCATAAGGCATGCCACTTACATTTTCTATTACCATCGCCAATAAATTGAATGTATCACTTGAATATTGAAACCCTTCGGATGGTTTAAACAATAGTTTTTCTTTAAACAACAGTTTACGGGCTTTTTCAGCATCGACTTCGCCTTCCATGATAAAGTCATCAGCAATTCCAGAAGTGTGGGTCAATAGCTGTTCTATTGTTATATTTTTTTTATCGTTAGGAACATTTTCAAAAACAATCCCTAAAGTCGTATTTAGTTCTATCTTGCCCTTTTCTATAAGTGTAAAGATTGCCGCAGAAGTAAGGGTTTTATTTACTGATGCGATACCAAATATTGTTTTTTTATCAATCGCATTATTAGCTGAAAAGTAATCTTCAGAGAATAGCGTTCTTCCTTTTCCGTAAGAGCTAACATAAATACCACCTTCGTAGCCTTTACTTTCGTAATCTTCAATTAGCACATTAATTTTTTCAATAATGTCTTTTGGATTAGGTTTCGTACTTTCTGAATTTTTTGATTCATTTTTAAAACTCATAAGGCTTATTACCGTAAGGCAAATGACCAAAATCGTTATTGATTTTGTTTTCATAATTTCTTATTTTAATTGATTCATTATTATAAACTTTTTTAACTTCTATCTTTGAGACGATAAACAAACTTCAGTCCGCTCCAGTCTTCGTCAATTGCTGCAACTTTTACATCTACCAAGCCAATAGATAAAACAAACTCCCTGATTAAATCCCTATTTAAATCGGTCTGTATTTTAGAACTTCCTTTAGGCCAACTTACCCACAACAGTCCATCTTTTTTTAAAGCTCTTTTATAGTCTAGTATAATATCTTTCAATTCATTAGACCAAATACAAAACAGGTGTATAAAATCTGCCGATTGCGGATTCAACTCTCCCAACACCTCAAAAGACGATGGTAAATCTTTAAACAGATTAAAATAGTTGTCTGGCATATTGTACATCAAGACCTTAAAGTCTTTTTTAAGCCCTAATTTTTTTGCTAATGGTGTTCCTGAATATCCTGCTGGCATAGAATTGATTTTATGTTCTACTTTTTTCTTCTTTAGCTCCACCTTCATTTTTATTGACTTTTACTTTGTTGTTTCCAAAATTGTATGAAAATGATAATGTAGCCACTCTTGTATCGCGCACGCTTCTAAAATCTTCATTGATATTACCAAAGTCCGTAAACCCTCTTGGGTAGTATCTCCAGAAAATATCTGTTACTACGAATTTTATCTTGCCTTTATCATTTAATACTGATTTTTGTATGCCAATGTCAATTTTCCAACGTGGGTCAAAACTGGTAATTCCAAAATTGTAAAGTGGTTGGTAGAATCCGTTTAGTTCTGTTGACCAGCCTTTGCCAAATTTATACGTGTTATAAGACCTTATTCTGAATGCAGAGCCTTTTTCACTTAAATCAAAACCATTGACGACACCCAAAAATTCGTTATAGAAGAATTCTAAATCCCACCGACTTGTCATAGACTTTATGGGATTTAGTGTAATACTTGTATTTAAACCTAGATAGTTATAATCATCGATATTTACCAATTGAACTGAGGTCGACCGATTTTCATCGTCTTGAATGAGTACTGGCAAAATTCTGTCTGAAGTATTGCTATAACTTAGACTAAAGTCCAACCAATTATCGTAATTGTAAATGAGTTCCAGATTGTTGGCGATTTCAGGTACTAATTCTGGATTACCAACTCTTGAAGTCGTGATGTCCACAAAATTTCTAATCGGATTTAACTGATTGTAATCAGGTCTATTTATTCTTCTACTTGCATTAAGGCCAAACGTATGCTTCTCGGTTGGTTTATGTTCTAAAAACAAGCTTGGAAACAGTTGTACATAATCTCTATCAAAACTAATATCCCCATCAATTTGATTTCCTTCAATATTGGTATGCTCAGTTCTTAGACCAAACTGATAAGTCCATTTTTCTTTTGAAAGCTTCCAGTTTACATATGCTGCATTTATGTTTTCCTTATATTCAAACTGAGCACTAAATACATCATTGGGTGTAGTACTACCGTTTACGACATCAAAGTAATCCAAATCACTATCGTTGGTAACAAAACTAGATTTTGCTCCGAATGAAAGGTTACCAATTTTACTATTATTTAGGTTTAAATCTGCTTTTAATACAAACAAGTCTAAAGTACCATCTATATCACCAGTTAAAATTTCAGTAGATTGATTCCCGTTATCAGTAATGTTTGTTATAAATTGTTGATTTCCGTCTGTGTTATAAGTAGCATAGTCTGCATTGAAAATAAAGTTGCCTTTGTCTTCCCTAAAATTAGTTCTGAAGTTTGCATTCGCTGCAAAATTAAAACGGTCATTCTTTGAATCTGTGTCGGTAGTAAATGAGCCAGATGGATTGTTATCGTCATCAAGAATTAGAGAACTTCCATTGGCATCTTGGTCTGCATTTGACCAATTGGTCGTAATATCTGCTCCGATATTAGACCTTTCGCCTATACTGTAGTCCATACCAATATTTGCCAAATAAGAATGTGTTGGTGTTATTGACCTTGAATCTTGGTCGAAAGTATTCACGACCTCACCATTTTCAGAAAACCTTCGGGTAGTAAATAGGTTGTTAAATCTTTGGTCAAAATTATGATTGAGGCCAAGATAGAGTGATGTTTTTGAGTTTCTATGATTTAATGATAAGCCTTCAGATGTTCTGTGATAAACTCCTTGACCGTAAGAAGCATTTACACTTCCATTGGTTCCTAAATTACCATCTCGTTTTAAAACAATGTTAACTACACCGGCAGAACCTTCAGCATCAAAAGCAGCCGAGGGATTATTGATGATTTCAATTTTTTCTATTTGCGATGAGGGAATGGATTGTAAATAGTTGTTCAATTCTGATGCAGATAACCTTTGTTGTCTTCCATTTATCTGTACATTAACACCTGTTCTACCTCGTAGTGAAATTCCATTGTCCTCAATAAAAAGACCTGGTGAGCGCTCTAAGATTTCTAGTCCGTTACTACCAGTTGCCAATATACTGTTACTTACATTAACAATTAATCTGTCTGAACGTCTTTCTATCAATGGCTTCTCAGCAGTAACGACAACTTCGTCTAGCATTTGGTTGTCGTCTTCCATTGTTATGTTACCTAAATCAATTATTGAAGAACCTGAATCTAAATTTCTATAAACTTCTTTAAAGCCCAATGATTGAAGCTTTATATAACTACCAAAACTTATGGCACTACTAATTTTAAACTCACCTAATCCATCCGTAACTGTTCCTTTTACAAAAGTACTGTCTTGAGTAAAGACAATTGCATTAACAAATTCCAATGGTCTGTTATTGGAATCTATGATTTTTCCAATGATATCTACTTCCTGAGAAACACCTATAAAAGGAATTAATAGTATTAAAATTAGCTTTACGCTTAGTTTATTTATCATTAGGTTTAAAGTTATTTAAGAGGAAAAGAAACGATTTGACTTGAAGAATCCCTTGTATAATTACTATTTGCGAAAACCTTATCTACCGAAGCTGTGGCTTGAATAAATTGTCTGTCGCCTTCAGTAATTTTTACAGTTGTTTTAGAAGCAAGATTGTATTTATACAGATGGAAATGGAATTTCTTTTCCTTGTCTGACGCAAAAATTATGTTTTTGCTGTCTGGTGTCCACGTTGGCCAACCATTAAAAAGTGAGTTTTTGGAAACGTTTATTTGATTGGAACCATCAGCATCCGACAAGAAAACTTCGGTATCCATACCTTCCATCCATTTTACAAACACGAGTTTCGTACCATCTGGCGAGAATGAACCAAACGTGATGCTTTTAGAATCCGTGAGTATTAGCTCTTTCTCACCTGTGGCAATATCTACTGTGTAAAATTCAAACCTATCCTCTTCAGCTGACACTTGTTTATTGTAGAGTACTTTAGTACCATCTGGTGTAAATTTTGGATGAAACGTAGTTAATCCGTGGTCAGTTAGTCTTTTTATATTTGTACCATCAATATCCGACATATATATTTCTCGAAGTCCTTTTTCGACATCGCCAACTGTTGCATAAAAGGTAAGCTTGGTACCATCTGGTGAAATGTCTGGCTGACTTTCATCTCCAGCCAAGTCGATAATTTTTTTTGTGATTTTATCTTCGGTATTATAGACGTACAAGTCGTTATCACCATCTCTATTAGAAGCGTAAAAAACGAATTTACCATCCTTTGAAACACAAGGATAGGTATCGCCTGTTTTGGTTACTGCGTCTATCTTAAAGCCTTCTTCTTGAGCATTTACATTTGTGATACTGATTGAGAAGAATAAGATTGCTATTGTGGTTTTTAGGTTTAACATAGTTCTGTATTATTTGTATTTGTTTATCCACTCCAAAGCCTTCTTTAAAGCGTCTTCTTTTTTAGTTTTTACATCAGGTATAACACCAACACCTTCCCAATTTGTTTTTGTTATTGGATTGATGGCTCTGCCAACAGGAACGCTTACTTCAAAGTCATTTTCTATGTTCATACCACGAACTGGATGTGCACCGCCTCCAGTAGTTTCTCCAATAATTGTAGCGCGTCCCATATGTTTTAGGTCGTAGGCAAACTCCTCAGCAGCCGAAAATGTTCTGCCACTCGTTAAGACAACTACTGGTTCTGTAACAAATCTTCGTCCTTTAACTTTATCAACTGTATAGGTGCTGGTTGTATCGTTAGAAGGCCTATAAAAGAAATCGTTAAGATGTTTTCTTTCGCCTTCCGGATAGAGATAGGTTATCAATAAGTTAAGCATTGCTGGGACGCCACCTCTACATTCTCTTAAATCGAAAATAAGGGCTTTGCTATCTTTTAGCGATTGCATTGATTCTTGTGCAACAGTTGCTGCTTCTGGTTTCATTTGAATAGGATGGAAGATGGTTAAATCTAAGTAGCCAATATCACCATCCAACATTTCAACTTTTTCAAAACCATAATTCTTGAACTGGTCAAAAAAGTTTCCACCAACGCCACCAGCATCTTCTTCTACTTTATTACCATTGTACGATACATTTATATGTTTATCATTTGTAATGGCAATCATTTCACGCTTAAGAATTGCTGATAGGGAATCATAACTTTTAGCATTATTGTATTTACCTTGCTTTAAACTTTTTAGAAGCTCAGTTTTGATAGCCTGTCCTTTTTCAGGAAACACATAATTATCGTTATAGGTGTTGGCAATCGTTGTAACTATTTTTTCGACGTAATCCTCATCATAGTAAAGGTTTTTCTCTGGGATGAGTTCCAATGATTTAAAGGCCTCGATTGTTACTGCCATACGGCTTTTATTAAAATCGTTTGAGTCTAAGTTCTCTTTAGGTTCTAGATTGGTGGCAAAGAAAAATTGCTTGGTTCCATATTCTATGTAACCAACAAACCAACCGTTCTTATTTCCTTCTCTAATAGACAAACCTGTTTTTCCACTAATACGAAAAGGCTCTGTGTTTTCAATGTGCATCATCCGCTTCATTATTTTATGCGTTTCCTCGGAAATAGGCAGTTCTGATTTATAAAATCTTGAAAGAAAATCTATTTGTTGGAATTGATTGATTTTGGATTCGCCTTCTAGCCAGAATTCATCGAGGTTTGAAGTGTTGACATCCATATTTCCGTAATCCAACTTATTCAAGTTGTCTTTCATTCGGTCTGAACCAATTTTACGGGCAATGTCTTGATAGCAAGGCACACACGAGCGTTGGAAAGCCTGTTTTAAGGTCAGGTCTTTTTCCCATATCTTCATTGCCCTAGGCTTGCCATCCCATTTTAAGAGTGTTGTATCACTTTGTACAACACCAGTTTCTAGTGCAATTATAGAATTTGGCACTTTAAACGTTGAAGCAGGTAACCTTCCTGTTTTTGCCCAATCAAAGTCGTTGGAATAATACGTATTATCTTGAGGATTATAGATTAGAATAGAGCCTTCAACTTGAGCGGAATCAATGATTTTCTGAAATGTATCAGAGTGAATTTCTTTTGAGGAATTTTCATTTAACTTATCAATATCACTACTTTTTTTGTCATTGCCACACGACAATAGACATAGAAAAGACAATAGATATAGATTAGTTATTTTCATATAAATGTTAGTTGTTTTCTAAAATTATTGCTCTATCAACAAAATCAAATGTCACTCTAAAATTCTCAAGAAACTTATTTCCTATATTACCCATCCTAAGCTGCTCTTTGTTTTTTATAGATGATATGGTTAAGGTTAAATTCTTGAAAACAATATTTGAATCAAGTGTCAATTTATTTAGACTTGTTATTACCGTTTTTTTCTTGCCCTGAGCACCATAGAGTTGCGATTTTTTCAATTTATCCAGATTAATTGTATCTAGCTTTACATCAGCTAATCTATGTTCATAAATTTGAACACCAAGACTTGAACCTGTATCAAAAGACGCTATGAATTGATGACCATTAATACTCAAATCTTCGATAAGAGGAATCATATCTTCACCATCGGTAATAAATTTGAGCTTTTTGGCTTTGTCTGAGAGGGAATTTTCTAAATTGTCAATTGTATTAAAAAATTCAATTGTCTTTTTAGCATAATCTATTCTGAATATTTTGTTTTTCAGAAAACAGTATCCTAATATTCCATGAATTTTTCTACCCAGTTTTTTTTCAATTCTACTCATGTCAAATGTTAAACCTTCTATATCTCCATAATTTTGGTCTTGTATCATAAGTTGATTTATAGATACAGGGTAAACCTTTGCGTTTGAGTTTCCTCTACCGCTTGCACTACCTTCATCGTCCTTTTGGATATTTAAGCCAATGTCCTCTGCTGTTTTTAAATCAATCACGGAAGGGTCAACACCAGTATCTAATAGCATGTATAGTGTTTGATCTTTACCATTTAACTTAGTTTCAACAATTATTTGATTTTTTTCATATTTGAAAGGCACCAATTGTGCATTATTGTTTTGGGCTTTGCATGACAAAGCCCAAATAATAAATAATAGTCCTATGCCTAAGAACTTACAGTTATATCTATTAATTGCTTGTGATTTATTTTGATTCATTATAACTATGTATTTACTCATTTGCTTTTATAAACAAAAAAAGAGGCACTTGATTACACTAAAACATTAACCATCAAATGAAAAAACAATCAATGCCCCTTTTCAACCATCTACAATGAAAAAACACTAAAATCTATTTTGAATCAATTTCTTAGATAAAACAACATTATATCAATCACAAACATCAAAATAATTGATAGAACAAGGGCGAACACACAAACCAATGTAAACTTGATATAAAATCTAATCTTATCCTTTTTTGTATGTGCCATTTTTATTGCGATATTAAATTTTGATTTTCTCTACCATTTCTTTTGCAGAGGGCAAATCCGGTCGAATTTCCAAAGCCTTTTTATAATTCTTTAAAGCATTTTTCTTGTCTCCTTTTTTATAATATGCTTCTCCAAGACTGTCCCATGTATTTGCAATATCTGGAAAGAGTTTAGTATTGAGTTCAAATAGTTTTATGGCACTATCAATATCATTTGCTCCAAAAATATAGGCATAACCTAAATCATTAAGTATAATGTCTTTTGGGTCTTCGGGATGAAAATTAGTCGTGAGTTCATCAAAATTGTTTTCAATATATTCTGTACCCTTTTCTTTAAAGGCCTTATTTACGTTTTGAATTGCCGGCAATTTTGGCTGATCTGGTTCTTGACCTCTAGTTATCATTAAAATACCCAGAGCTAATTTTTCGGCAATGGGTTCATCCATATTGGCAAATACAATTATTGATCTATCATCACTTAACACATGGTACATCGCTGTATTGAAACCCTCAAACCCTCCAGCAGACAAAGGTGCTTTACCTTTTGGAAGCTCTCTAATTTGTTGAAAATAGGAATCTTCAGATTTAATATCTTCAGTTAGCAAAACGTCGTCATAGTAATACGAACGGTAGAATTTCATCACATCTTCGGTGGTGGATAAGAAGCCACCATCTGGATTGGGTATATCCTGCATGTTATCGTTTTCTTCTAAAACTCCAAGAGGTGAGTATAAGTAGCCTATTGCCCTTTGATTCTCAAATCTATCAAGATTTTCAACATAGGTGTTCTCTAAATTTAAGGGCTCAATTATTCGCTCTTTTACGTTGTCAAAATAGCTTTTACCAGTAACTTTTTCTATTACAGCACCCAATAAAATATATCCTGTGTTGGAATATTCGTTTTCTTCTCCAGGTTCAAAGAACAATTCATCTTCTTTCGCTCGATCTGTTATTGCCGAAATGGTTTTTTCGGACTTTGGCAAATCAAAATAACCGTCTCTATGGTAATCGCCAAAACCAGACTCATGGTTCAATAGATGGTCAATATCGACCTTATTGACGTTAGGGTCTTCAAAACCCTGTATAAAAGAAGTTAACTTGCTATCGTAGTTTAATTTCCCTTCAGCTATTAACTGTTTAATTATAATAGAGGTAAATGTTTTGTTCATTGACCCAATATCAAAGAGTGTAGTTAGTTCATTAGGTCTGTTTTCTTCTCTATCTGCAAGACCAAACGCTTTATGATAAACAGGGTTTCCTTTTTCTGCTACTAAAACAATACCTGAAAATATTTCTAAATCCTGATACTGCTTTACAAGGGCATCGACCTTGGCTTCAAATGATTCCGGAAGCCCTGTTGCCTCATCTGATGCATGAGCTGTCTGATTGTCTTTTTTATTGTTCTTGCAGTTGAACAATATTGTTGTAAATAGTATGGCAAATAATATTTTTTTCATTTTTGTTTCATTTAATGGTTCTTTATTCTATAAAGAAATGTTAGTATTTGTTTTTATAAAAATTGATGTTATAAAACACATTTGATTTGCTATCAATAGCTCAAATTTGTTATTTGGCTTTTCTCTATTCGTATCTCAAATATTCTATTGGCTCGGTTTTTATGGCTCGGTAAGAATGGTAACTAATGGATAATACTGCTGTTACAGTAGCGACAATTCCAGCCAATAGGAATACTATAACAGTAATATCAATTCTATAAGTGAATGTTGACAACCAATCGGACATAATGAACCATGTGATTGGCGATGCAATTAAAAGCGTTATAACTATCATAATGATATATTCCTTGGCAATTAGGAAAAGGGTCGTGCCGTTTGATGCTCCTAAAATTTTACGAATACTCAATTCCTTCATTCTATTTTGGATATTAAGTGAAGCCAATGCAAATAACCCTAAGCCACCAACCAAAATGGCAAATAGTGAAGTAATGCCCACGATGGTTCCTAAGTTTTGTTCCTGCTCATATAAAGCATCCAATTGTTGGTCTATAAATTGATAATCAAATGGGCTATCGCCTGAAATTTCAGTCCAGACTTGTTTAATTTCTGATATGCCATCTTGAACTGCATTGGGTTTTAATCTTACCAAGAGCTTTGGTGTAGGACTTGAATAAATATTAATATCCACATTACCTACAAAAAACAAAGAAGGGTTAAGTGATAGTACTAAAGGTTCTATTTCGCCATGTAGCGAGGTGTAATTAAAATCTTTTACGATACCAATGATTTCATGGTCTCCAAAATTTGAGTCTGAAATTTTAGTTCCTTTTAAATTTTGAATATTGTACTTTTTGGCAAACGCTTCATTTACTATGACTGCTCTTCTTTGGTCAGAAGCATTTCCTTCTTGGAAATCCCTTCCCGAAACCAGTTTCATATCCATTGTGGAAAGATATTCGGACGAAACAATGTTCAAATTAAACTCGTTGTACTTTCCATCTAAGTCTGTAAAACCTATTTCCGTCCAACCGCCTGGGGAAAATGTATGTGAGCTTGCAGCTACATTTTTAATTTCGGGTAGCCCGTTTAGTTTATCCTTAAAAAGTTTTGATGTTTCCATTCCCTTATTAATGGTACTTGTCATTCTTCCTTCAGGAACTTGTAATTGGACACTAACCAATTGTTCCTTATCAAAACCTAAATTTTTGTTTTTAATGAAATTCAATTGCTTGGTCATAATGAACGTACTGGCTATTAAACCAATAGAAAGGACAAACTGAAAACCTATCAGGATTTTTCTTAAGTTGTTTTTACTGCTTACTCCCGTATTTCCACCTTTCAATATACTTGCAGCTCTAAAGTTTGAAACCACCAAAGCTGGATAAGAACCGGCTACGATGCCTATGATTACGACCATAGAAAGGGCAACACCTATTAAGAAAGGCGTAAACGACATGGAAAGTTCTTTGTTTGCCAAATCGTTGAAGTAAGGAAGAAAAATCCTTGCCAAAACCAATCCTATGATGAGTGCCAAGAAAACCGTAAGGATAGCTTCACTTAAAAATTGTTGAACAATTTGAGACTTCAAAGCACCGATGGATTTCCTCACGCCAACTTCTTTAGCTCTACCTACTGATTTACTGATTGAAAGCATTATAAAGTTTATACAAGCCAATGCCAGGATAAGAAGTGCGATACCACCAAGAATGTAAGCATATTTTGGGTCTGTTACAGGTGCGATGCCTATTGGATAATCTGGATTTAGATGTATATCTGTTAATGGTTGTAATCCTATGGTATAGGTATCGCCTTCAGGCATACCGACATATTTTTTAGAAATCACCTTTAACTTTGGCTCTGTATTAGCCAAAGAGCTTTCTTCTTTTAATAACACATAGGTTTCTGGGTTGATGTTAAACCAATTTTCCAACTCTATACCACCTAAAAGTGTAGTTTTATTGAGGTCAGAGATAAGCATATTAAATCTGATACTTGAATTGGTCGGTGGGTTTTCAACTACTGCTTTTACCGAAAATATATTTTCTTCATTATCTAAATCAAAAACGACATCTTTTCCTATTACATCAGTACTTCCAAAGTGTCTCAACGCCATTTCTTCAGTAAGGACAATGTTTTTAACGTCATCAAATACTTTTGAGGTGTTTCCGGATATGGTTTTAAAACTAAATACATCAAAGAAATCTTTGCCGACCATGTGTACAGTCGTTGGGTTTTTCTTGCTGTCGGAAACGACTTGCCAATTAAACAATGATATTTGCACAACGCTTTGTATCTCCGGAATTTCATTTTCTAAAGCCGAACCTAACGGATAAGGTGTTACGGTGTTAAAAAATTGCTGTCCAGATTTGTAGTTCTCTTTTACCCAAGCACGATAGATGCGGTCTGAATTTTTATGGAACTGATCAAAGGACAATTCATTGTTCACGAAAATCAGAATCAAAATACAACAGGCAATACCTATGGCCAATCCTATTAAATTGGTTGCGGTATTTAGCCTGTCTTTCCGTAAGTTTCTAAGGGCAGTTTTGAAATAGTTTTTAAACATAATTCCTTAATTGAGAAAACTTATTTGATTTTTTTGATGTTAGATACTTTAACACCGTCAACTATAAAATCGTAAATATTGTTATGTCCCTTTATTTCAAGAATTGCTCCCATTTTATTACTGAGACTGTATGCCTGAAATTTATCTTTACCTATTGGATAGAGTGAAAGTTCTAAAGGACCAACAAATCCAAAATCCACGCCTAATCCAGCATATTTTGAATTCTCGGTTACTATACTCAGCAACATACTTTCATTATTAAAACTAGGGTCTTCGCTCAAGGCTACTTGGGTTATATAAGCGTTTTTATTGTTTTTGGATAAAATTGATTTTACAACTCTGTAATGAGGATCTTTGAGCCCCTCCATTTTAATTTCATTTTTAATCTCTTCTTCTAATACCTTAGAAGCACCAGTAAATGAGAATTTACTGTAATCATCTTTCTCGAAAGCTAATTTAAAAGCATCATCAAATTTTTTATTTAATGTTACTGATGGACTATTTGGGCTATAGTTTTTTGGGTCAGAAATTAAGTCTAACAACTCTTGATTGTCAATTAACAATAATGTTGATCCTGACCTTTCCTGTATTTTAAATTGTTGTCCAGATGCTAATTGGTATGTTCCTAATAAGGGTTTTGTATTGGTCTCTTTTATACTAAATTTTGGTGGAAGAGAAATTTCATCTCCCATTGCCAATGCTTCTAAATCTTCTCGCACTACTGAAAATCCTAAGTTGCCATTAATTGTGGCATTGGTAAAAATCATGATTATCACATCGTCTTCTACAAACCATCTTAACTCTGCTCCAAGACCCAATGAACTGCCACCATTATGTTGCCTTAATGCTCCATCATCCAACACACCCCAGCCATAACCATAATCATTTCTATATGGTGTAAACATTTTCTCTTTTACTTTGTTAGATAGGATTTTCTCGGTTTTCAATGCTCTAACCCACTTCATCATATCGGTTGTTGTGGATAGTAAACCTCCATTACCTATTAAATGCCATGTCGGGTTTGTAAAGAGTTTTGTTGAACCCGTGTTTTTATTGCCCTTATAATTCTCAACAAAATTAGTTTCCTTCCAATTTGGTATATTGTATCCTGTTTGGGTCATTCCCGAAGGTGTGAAAAGATATTTATTGAGAAATTCTTCATAACTGATACCGCTTTGTTTTTCTATAATCATTGCAAGTAGCGAGTAACCAACATTGGAATAATTGAAGTTGTCTCCTGGATTGAATTCCAATTTGGAATTTAAGGCTTGTTTCAAATATTCTTCTTTTGATATTCTATCAAAATCATCCGCTAGTGCACCAGTTAAACCAGACGTATGGGTAAGTAAATTGTGAATTTTAATTTCTGATTTGTCTTTAGGTACATTCTCAAAGTAATCTGAAATTTTATCATCTGTTGTTAACTTTCCCATCATTTCTAGCTTCATAATGGCGGCAGCTGTAAATTGTTTGGACACGGAACCTGTAGAAAAAACTGAAGTTGAAGCATTTTTTTTCTTATTATCTCTATTGGCATAACCGTAACCCTCATTCAATATCGTTTTACCATCTTTAGAGACTATAATTGCTCCTGAAAACCCTAGAGGTTCGGTTCTTTTAAGATATTCATCTATTGATTTTCCTATGTCTTGTTGTCCATAACCGAGAAAGGAAATCATTGTAAAAAGAAATATTGTAACTGTAATTTTCATAATAAAATTTATTAATTAGATTTATATAAAACTGACTTAACCTACATTTCACCTGCTTCGATACCCATACCATTAATTTTATAATTGTCTTTTGGGTCATAAGAAATATCGAAGGTGACTTGATGTTTATCGCTGATTCTTTCAATAAGCATTAATAATTTGTTTTCCTTTACATTGGGCTTCATTGATACTATTTTGCTATCTCTAAAGTCCTTATTTATCATTTTGAACATTCCGGTATGGCGTTCCATTTCATATTTCTCTAACAGTTTTTTACTGTAGTTTTTAAGTATAAATTCCTTGTGTTTATCAGCATCATCAACTTTTATGAGGCTATGCATTTCACTAGCCCTTTGCTTCATAATTTCTTCAGAAGCTTGTGCAATAACAGTTGTTGATGTCAAAGCAAGAGCCATAAATAGCATTAAAATGTTTTTCATTGTTTTATAATTTAACAGGTTCAAGATTTATTTAAAGCAAGATTAAGTACAGTTTGTAAATACACGAAAAGTTTGTTACGTAGTACTTGTAGGGTAGCTTAAAGAGCAGCTTTTTGTTATTACGATTGGAATTTCTAAAACACGTTGTTTACGGTCTTTTTGATGTTGTTTATAATGCTGTGGAAGTCTTATTAGGGTTTAATTGTTAATTTTGTAACAAACTGTTATACTTATATGTTAAGAAAAGTTTCCATTGTAATACTTCATTTACTTTTTTGGGTGCTAGGAATCTATATTGTATCCAAAGTATTTGGTGTTGCTACTTTAGAAGTGTTTGCCGAATCCAATTCAACTGAACAAACAACAGTAATCACTTATGATGATAATTTTGTTTGGGCAACCATCGTAACCATTAGTCTAAGTGCCTTGGTTTTTTATACCAATGTACTTGTTCTATTGCCATCTTATTTCAAATCGCGTAAATTTTTTAACTATTTACTTAAGTTAATTGCTATCCTAATTTTGGGTATGGCATTGTCCATTATTTATAACCGTTATTTAAACTATACCTTATCTATTGAAGATGGTCTTTTTTCATTTCCCAGTTTAGGGTTACATATAGCCTTGTTTATTTTTTACACAGCACTTTCTATTGCCTATGCGTTCACTTTTGAATGGTTCAAAAATGAAAAGCTGAGAAATGAGATTACTCAAGAAAAACTGTCCACGGAATTAAATTTTTTAAAGGCACAAATTAACCCACACTTTCTGTTCAATACATTAAACAACTTGTTTTCAATTGCTCAAAAGCACGATGTTCCAGAACTTTCAACCGGAATAAACGAATTGTCCAACCTAATGCGTTATATGTTGTATGAAAGCAACGCTTCCTTTGTGTCCTTAAAAAAAGAGATTGATTATATTGAGAGTTTTATTGAAATACAGAAATTACGTTATGACGAAGAAGATTTCATCATAAATTTTGATAAAAAAGGGAATCCAGAGCAAATAAAGATTGCACCAATGATTTTGTTGCCCTTTGTGGAAAATGCCTTTAAGCACGGATTTAGTATGGATGAGAGCTCTATTATTAAAATGCTCTTGGATGTTACGGACGGCAATATTTATTTCCGTGTAAAGAATAAAATATTTGAGCATTCTGGCGTATCTGAAAGTGCCTCTGGAATAGGGTTGGAAAATGTTAAGAGACGTCTGGAACTCATCTATCCAAACCAACACAAATTGGAAATATCAAAAAAAGAAGACAGGTTTACTGTTGAACTGAACATTAAAACTAATGCGTAGTATAAAAACCATAATAATTGATGATGAACCAAAGGCTATCGAGGTGCTACAACGCTATGCCAATGATACTGATATTGTTGAAGTTGAAGCAACTTTTAGAGATCCAGTAAAGGCTATCGATTACCTACAAAACGAGAAAATCGATTTGATTTTTTTGGACATTAATATGCCCAAATTAAATGGTATAGAGTTTTTAAATGTACTTGAGCAAAAGCCGAAAATTATTTTTACAACTGCATATTCTGAATATGCTCTGGAAAGTTACGACTATAACACAGCAGATTATTTGCTGAAGCCCATAGATTTTAAACGCTTCTTAAAAGCGGTTACCAAAGCCAAAAATTTAATTTCTTCGGAAACCAAAAAGGATAGTCTAACACCAAATACTGAAACTGACAAAACCATCTATATTAAAAGTGGTCCACAGCTCTATAAAATCCAAGTAGATGATATTCTGTATTTAGAAAAGGATGGCAACTATCTCACTTTTCACACCAAGGATAAAAAAATTCTATCCAGACAAAATATGAAAGATGTGTTTGAAATTTTAAGTCCCGAAGAGTTTATTAGGGTTCACAAATCTTATGTGGTGTCTAAAAATCACATGGAAATTATTGAAACGCATCAAATACGAATAGGGCAAACAAAAATTCCTGTTGGTAGAAATTATAGGGAAGATTTGATGAAAATTGTAGGGTAATCTTCAATATTAGATAGTACCATATTTTAAACTTCCCAAAGCATATTCCAAGAAAATTTCTTGAAACATTAGGGTATATTTCGCTTGAATTGCATCAGACCTCGTCTTAACAATATCATCGGTGGCTTCCGAATATCGTTTTATGTCTGAAATACCTAAATCAAAACGTTCGGTTTCCAACTCATAGACTAATTCTGCGTGTGTCAATTGCTTTTCTGTTTGGATAAGGGTCTGTAAGGCTTCTAAATAGTTTTGATGAGCGACGGAAATCTGTTGTTTTATTTGCAACTCTAACTTTTCCTTTTCAAGTTCTGCATTAAAGAAATCGACTTTGGCCTGTTGTCTTGCACTTCTGCCTTTAAGGTTGTTAAAGAGCGGAATGCTTAGTCTCAAGCCATATTCATTTAATAAGTTATCATCTATCTGCGTTTGAAAATCATTAATAAATCCAGAATTATAACCTGTGTTATAGCTATAAAAAGCACTTAAAGTTGGTAAGATACTCGACCCTTGTATTCTAATCCTGTTTTTAGCCGCTTTGATGTTTGAGTTTGCCCGCAATAAATCCGGTCTTTTTCCCAAAGCTATTTTATAGAGGCTATCAACTTTGGTATTAGTACTATTAGATAAGGTTTCTGGTATTAACTTCAAAGGCTCAACAACGTCAATGTTTGTATTGGGTTCACTACCAATTAAACTTGTTAACCTTGCTTTATCATTATTGAAAATCCCTTTGGCTTTTAAAAGCTCTAATTTCAATTTTTCAATTTCAGCTTTCTGAAGATAAAGGTCAATTTCGGCACGTTTGCCCAATTCTGCTTCATTGGCAACCTTTTCTAAAATAGTTTCTTGGGTTTTTAAATTGTTCTCAATGATTAGGATAAGCTCTTTACTAATTAAGCATTTTAAGTAAAGCGTTGAAATTTCGAGAATCACATCTTGTTTTGTCCGTTTTAGTAACTGTTCCTGGGCATCTTTGTTATTCTTGGATTCTTGAATGGAATTCAAATTATTGAACCCATTGAAAATATTGATATTGGCATCAATAGCACCATAAAAATTATCCGTCTTGGCATTGTTCACAAATTCAGATTGTTGCTCAATAAACTGACCGCCTTTCCTTACTTGAAATTGACCAAATGTTGATAGGCTTGGAAGCAATCTGCTGTATGTTTCCTTGATTTTGTAAACCGATGCTTTTAGATTGTTTTCCTGAATAAGTATGTCTTGATTGTGCAATAGGCTTTGCTCTATCGCTTCATCTAAAGTAATAACAGAATTGGCATTCTGTCCAGTTACCTTAAATGGTAATGAACAGATGCCAATAACTATAAAAATTAGGGTTAATCGCATTATATATTAATTAGCAAGAACTTTCTCATTAATGGAATCTTCGACAATTTTTCCATCAAAAAGCCTAATTATCCTTTTTGCAAAACTGGCATCGTGATTAGAGTGGGTGACCATAACTATTGTTGCACCTTCCTCGTTTAATTTTTTGATTATCTCAATGACATCGTTTCCATTTTCTGAATCTAAATTTCCTGTCGGTTCATCTGCCAAAATAAGTTTAGGCTCGGAAACTATTGCCCTTGCTACTGCAACACGCTGTTGTTGACCACCTGACAATTGATTGGGAAAGTGATTTTTACGATGTAGAATATCAACTTTCTTTAAAATTTCTTCGACTTTCTGTTTACGCTCACTTTTAGGAACTTTTTGATATAACAACGGCAGTTCAACATTCTCGAAAACTGTTAAATCATCTATAAGGTTAAAACTTTGAAAAATGAAGCCTATATTACCTTTTAACAATAATGTGCGTTGTTTTCCACCTAAACTCGATGCCATGACACCATTAAACTCATAGTCGCCACTTGTTGGCTTGTCCAAAAGTCCCAATATGTTCAATAATGTTGATTTTCCGCAACCAGATGGTCCCATAACCGCTACAAATTCGCCTTCATCTATCTTGAAATTTATATCGTTGAGAGAAGTGGTTTCTATCTCATCGGTTCGGTAAACTTTTTTAAGATTATTTACATTTATCATAATTAACTATTTAAATTTTATAATATCATTATCGCCAAAATTGTCATAAGAGGAAGTGATTACTTTTTCACCAGGTTCTAAACCCGAAATGACAACATAGGCCTCGGAATTTTCTCTGCCTAAGCTTATGTTCCTTTTTGTAGCTTTTGTTCCATCTTCATTCAATACGTATATCCAATTGCCGCCTGTTTTGTTATAAAACGCACCTGAATTTATTAAGGTTTCATCTGTGCTATCGCCTAATTCTATCCTTAATCTTAAAGTTTGACCTCTCTTGATACCTTCAGGAATTTTGTTTGTAAATTCTAAATCAACTTCAAATCTGCCTTCTGTAATTGTGGGATAGATGTATGTGATTTTTAATTCATAAACTTCGCCGTTAATAGTGGTAGTTGCCTTTAAGCCTGTGTCAATCTTTGGAAGATACAGCTCGTCAATACGGGATTTTATTTTATAAGTTCCAACAACATCTACTTGTCCCAATCGCTCACCTGGGGAAATGGACTGACCTTCAAAAAGGTTTGGTGCTGAAAGCTGTCCTTCAATTGGCGATTTTACCACGAGATTATCCAATATTTTTCCAACACCATCCAGACTTTGGGACATTCGCTGTTCAGATTGGTTCAATTGCACCAACTGTCGTTTTCTGGATAGGGAATCTTTCTTGTAGCTTCTATAAGTTATATCACGTCTTTTTAAATTGTAGAAGTAGTCTGCTTCAATTTGCTCAAATTCTTGTTTGGAAATAAGTTTTTTCTCAAACAACTGTTTGTTTCTGTTATATTGAGGTTCTAACTTTTGAATTTGATTGTCAATTTCAGCTAAGGTTTGAAGTTGTTGCAGGTCATTTTGTTCGAGTGATAAACGGGTTTGTCTAACACGGTTTATACTCTCATTTAAACTCGCTTCTTGGCTAAGTACATTCAATTCCCTGTTTAGGTTGGAAAGTTCCAAAATAACGTCCCCAGGTTTTAAAATAGAGCCACTCTCTTTATGTACTTTTTTGATAACACCGCCTTCAACAGCATCCAAATAAAACGTATATTTAGGTTCTACGGTTCCGGTTTGCGGTATGTATTCTTGGAAAATCCCTGTTCTGACTTCTGAAACGGTAACTTTATCCTTGTCAATTTCAACAGATGAGTTGCTACCACCAAAAAACAGGAAATATAATGTTGTGAGGATTATTAGACTTCCAACGGAATAGGAAATTATTCTTTTTAAAGTCCAATATTTCTTCTTGATTTTTTTATCCATTTAAGATTTACTTTCAATATGTCAGTAAAACTATGTTATGGATGTTTTGAAAAAAATCAAATGTTACACAAGAAGCATAAATGAATGTAAGAGGTGTTTTTTTGTGATTTGAAGATTCTGATACCTTTTACTTGAATATGGTGTCCCTGTCATAACCCTTTATACTTCTTCGGCTAAATAAGTAATGGACAAACAAACCTATTCCCCAAAATAAAAGTTGTGAAGCTGCCATCTTAATGTTTTCATTGGTAAACCCTAGTACCGAAAACAGCCATATAATCCCAATGCCGTTTACAATAATGTATGTGAACAAATGGTAATTAAAGCCAAGGTCGATTTTTGTATTTACTTCCTTGTCGATATAGCCAAAATATAAGCCAATGGCAAAGACGGAAATCCCAAAAACTGTAGCGAGAACAATGATATTGGTATATTGTTCAGACGCTATAAAGCTGTATAAATAATAAGAGAAGATTAATGTCAAAACCATTAAGGCAATAGCAAAATATTTTAAATTTGTTGTGAGTTTTTTCATGATGTTATTTCTTTTAATAGGTTTTTAATTTTCTTGTCGTAGAATATATTGATGTTCCTAGCAGTAAATTCTTGAAGTAGTTTTTTACCAAGCTTTGTTAAAAAATAATATTTTCTGTCTGGTCCTTTTTGGCCAGGCTTCAACTCAAAGTCCACAATTTCCAACTTATGGAACTTACGAAGCGACCTATATATACTTTGGTGCTCACAGTCTATATAACCATTGGTAAGCTCTTTGATGGAATCTTGTATTTCCTCTACATAACGAGATTGCGAATTAATTGAAAGTAGCATCCAAAAACTCAGTTGCCCTTTTTTATAGGTTTCTTCCCATGCTGTGAGTAATTCTGTCTCGTAATTTTTAGTAGACATAATCAAGTATTAAACAAGTTGTATAATACAAATATACAATTTTATTTTAAATGCTAGAAAAAGCTGTTTTTATTACAATTGTTTTTGGCTTTGAAATATCATAGATATTTCCCGATAAACCCTTTCAAAGTTCAACTGCAAATCCTCATTGGAATACTGTTTTATTTTTCGAGGTACTTCCTTTTCAATAGCCTGTAATTTGAATTGAACTTTTTTATCCTTTCCATCAGCAAATGCGATAAACTCGCCCTGTTTTAATCTAAAGAATACTTCCGCTCTACGTTTGGAAACTTCTTTTTCGCCTTTGGTAATACGGCTTTCCCAAGTTAACCCACTACTTTTACTAATACTATGTGTGGGTTTCTTGATGATTTCAAAAAAGCGTTCGTAATATTTAGCAGTATCTGGGTCGTTTACCTTGCCAAAAAACTGATAGGATAAATTGCTCAAAATGGCTTTGCTCATTTTATCGCCATACATAATATCGTTCTGAACTTTGTCCTGAATCACATAGATAGTAGCAATATCATAACTTCGCAAAGTTGCTGGAATACGGTGCATATTTAGCAATTTAATGGTGGGTGCTTCTTCCATCATTAAAAATGAAGAACGTTGCCCTCTGACGCTCATTTGTTTGATAACCGTGTGCATAATTGCTGCAATAATTGGCGAATAAGCTGATTCGTATTTCGGATGATTTACAATAGAAATTATTGCTGGATTGTCCTTGTGGTTAATGTTCAATGGCACTTCATCTTTTGACAAAGCCATAAATAACTGTTGTGAGCTTATTTTTTTAAAGGCATTAGCCAAGGTGCTTTTGACACCTGCTGTTTGCTTATCGGAATCCATTCCGTTAATAAAAGCACTTGCCATACTTTTTGAAGTAAGATTAGAACTTAAAAATGCAACCAATCTTTTGGTGGTTATTGATTGAAAAATGGCAATTAAATGTGGTAATGTGCAAAATTGTGGATAGCTTGTTTTTAGCTTCCAAATCATCCCACCCAACAAACCTTCCACGGCATCGTTAAAGAATTTTGAGGTACTATTTGAGCTGGACTCATTGAATTCCAAAAGGTTTTCAATAAGAACTTTGGATAATTCGTTGACACTTTCCTCATTGGGCAAATATCGTGGTGCAATAGGATTGACACAATAATGGATTTGATCAAAAGCAATAGTATAGAATTTAATACCCTTGCTTTTAAATAAAGGGTAGGCAATTTCAGTAAGTTCAAAATCCTTGTAATCGTGTATGATGCCACAAAATTCATTGGTGCTGAAATGCTGTAAAAAATTATAGATTACGCTTTCTGTCTTTCCGCTTCCCGCAGACCCAATCACAGAAACTCCTCTTTTGACATTATCTATTTTAAACCTGCCCCAACGTAGTTTGAAATAAACCCGATATTTCTTATCTCGTTTTGTTGAATCCTCTGGATAAAGAAAGACATATAGAACCGTCCCAAAAAACAATAGCGGAACAATGATGAATAGGATAATATGTGCGGTTGATAAACTCATATTCCAATAGAACCTGATTGTACAGCTCTATCAAAGCCTTTTTTAAATTTGTTGATGACCTTTAACGCTAACTGTACTTTATTCGTTGGAATGTTCATTATCGGCACACCGGATTTGGCAAGAATTTTATATGCCGTTGCTTTTTCATTGGTCGGCAATCCTGAAAGGATAGAGAAATACAGCTTTGGGTTTTTGAGGAAAGTTTTTCTTGCCTTATAGGTTTCCACGTAATTTCTTTTGTACTGAAATAGCGTGTCAAACCTCTTTTCAGATGCCTTAAAGAATTTATCCCTATCAAAACCACGCTTTACAGGTTTTCCATTAAATATGGTTTCAGAAGCCTTGTATTTACTTCCAGGCGATAAACTGTATTTGTTTGACATATCCTTTCTACTTACAATAATATGAATGTGGCTTTGTGAACCCTCTTTTGGCATTCCTCTAACAATCCGTTTACCATCTTGTTGGTGTGGTGCTTCTTTTTCCAATCGAGAAATATTTTGTTGTAGTTTCTTGATGTTCCCTTCTAATTCGCCATTTTCTATTTTCCGAATATCATTTTTAATCTGAAGTATCTTGGTGGCATACGGTTGGTTTTCTTGAATTTGTTTGTCTGTTCCTTTATAGGTGCGTTGGTGTTCAATCTTGGCGTAATATTTAATATCATCTACGGTTACGGCTCGTCCGTTTATTTCACGATTGAAAGACTTGGCATATTCCTTCATCAGTTCTCGGGTGTACTGTTTTAGTTCTTCTGAATGATTTTGTAAACGTTTCAATTCATAAGCACTCGGATTGACCGTAATGGAATAAAACTTGGGTTCGGTCTTTTTTAGTTTGGCGGTATTTCCATCTATTTCCTTTATGACTTCCTTGCTCGATATTTCTTCACCATATTGATTGAAAAAATGTTCCATTTCATCAATAGGTTTTCCCTCATTCTCTTTTTCAAGGTAAGCGACAAAATCAGAAACGCTCTGTGCATAATTGCCGTCCAATGTCTGTTTGGTTACTGTGATATACATTATAGTTTTTGTTTAATAGTTTCAAATTCATCTTTGCTCAAATCGAGCTTTAGATAACCCTTTCCAAAACTGCTTTTTACATACGTGGTCTTATCGATGATTTTTTCCAAATCATGTTTTACGGAATGGAATTGTTGCTGAACTTCTTCGTATCGGTTTCGGTAATGGTTCAGTTCCTCATTTTCTGTAATCAGTTCCTGTTGTTCAAATTCAAAGAATTCTTCTTGTGGTTCTTTCACATCCGGATTTTCTTGAAAGAGCAATTCCAACATTGCATTGGTGGGCTTGGTCTGATTTTTTTCAATATCCCTAATAATGGCTACAAGGGCATTGATTCTTTTTTTTAAGCTATTCTCTAAAGTCTTCATATTTGCACCCAAAAATTCATTTGGGGAAAGCTCATTCAAATCAAAAAAATTCATCATTGCTTCCAGCGTATCGGTATGGGAACGGGTAATTTTCTTGGAAAATTTCCGAAAGCGAATTGCCACCTTTGGCTTGATGCTGATGGCAGAAAAACTGTATTTCTTTTGACGATTTGACTTCATTTACTGTAAAAAATTGCCGTTTTATAGGCGTTTCAACAAGATTTACTGTAAAACTTATTGATGTTCTTAAAACACAATCACTATAATTATTTGAATATCAAATAATTACAAACAAAAAACAATCGTTAACACCGCCTTGGCGTGTTACCCTCTTGCTTCTCAAATTCGTCCCGCAGGGACAAAATTTTTCAAACAACCTGACTAAAAAGTCAGTTGCTTTTTATGTTGCAATTCTATGGATATGGTCATCAAGGAAAGTCAAATCAAATTATGGTGATGACCATAAGAAAAAATAATATTTTCACCCTGTAAAGATATGGAATTTAAGGGTTTGGGCATAAAAAAAAGCCCTCATAATATAAGGGCTTGTTTGGTGTGATTTGTTGTTTTAAATATTGAAAACATACTTAAAATTGTATAGATTTCGTATCGCTTCTTCTTCCAAGAGCTTTTGGTAATTTACAAAATGCTCTCTTGCATAGTTCCTAAGCTGTTTCCCAAACTTGCGTTCCACTTCTTTTTTGGACATAGAAAGCAATCGTTCTTGGGTAGCTTCATCGAGGTTGTTGTAATTCAAATAGACCATAATATAGTAGCTTTAAATTATAATAATCCGTGATTGGCAAAACTGTAATACTCGCCATCTGGTGCTATTATCAAATGGTCCAAAACCGCAACATCAAAAAGCTGTGCCGCTTTTTTAATTTTATTGGTCAATTTTTTATCCGCCTCANTTGGCATCAACTTACCAGAGGGATGGTTGTGCGTCAATATTATCGCTGTGGATAAAGTTTTGAGTACGATTGCGAAAAGTATTCTTAAATCTACCATAGTACCTNTGATACCACCAATAGACAAAGGATAAATTCCCTTGACTTTGTTGGAATTGTTCAGCAAAAGGATTTTGAAAGTTTCCTGTAACCCAATAGTGTCCTTATCCCAATTTTTATAGAGTAATCTCGCCACATCTTCGGAATTGTTCATTGCCGATGATTTTAAAGTGCCAATTTTTTCTCGATAGCTTATCTGTATTTCGTTAACTTTGTCTTTCATTGTTCTAATTTTTTAATGTGAATGATGAAAAGAGGGTGCTACTTTCCAAGGGAACACCCTCTTTACTTTTTTACTTACTGCCCATCAAAAGGATTTCATCGGCTACCACTTCGGTAACATAGCGTTGGTTGCCATCATCAGTCGTATATGTTCGGGTTTTTAGTTTTCCAGTAATCCCAACTTCCTTACCTTTTTCAACATACTTTTCTACTATTTCGGCAGTCTTGCCCCAGGCTACAATCGTATGCCAATTTGTATCTGTTTGCTTTTCGCCTTTGCTATCCTTGTAATACTCATTTGTGGCTAATGAAAAACGGGCTACTTTCTTTCCGCTTTCAAGGTTCGTAATTGTTGGTTCTTGTCCAACGTTTCCAATTAACTGTACGTGATTTCTAATAGTACTCATAATAAAATATTTAAGTGATTTATATTTCCCCTATTGATTTAAAACAGATTAAATTTTAAGGGGTGTTTGTTCTTTTCTTTCGTGCACCGCACAATGGATAGAGTGGGTTTTGTCAAGACTTTTAGGGTAAAATCAGGTGTGTTTGCGACGTAATAAATTCCTTGGAATTTCAAGGAAGTAGAAGCCTTATTTTTCACTAAAACTCCGTATAGTCTTGACAAGTTCCATAAGGACATTAGTAATTCTTTTAAACGCAGTTGCGTTTGAGCGTACCGACAATTAAGCGAGATAAGCGGCTGTGTTTATATTAGAATTGGTTATGTCGTGCCTGTTTTTCGACGACCCGAAAAACAACAAAGGCTTTATCCGTTATAAACCCCTTAAAATGTGTAAGACAGCGGTTTGGTTTTTAAGGATTTTCGAGTGAGGGCTCAAGAAGACCACGCCGAAAATCCTGTCAAGAAAATCAAGGCGATGGCTTTCCGATTAAAAAAGCGGACTTAATTCACGATTTTGGCTCTGGAATGAAGTGTTCCTTCTCAGAGAAGCGGGAAGGGTTAGCGGAATGGAAAGCTGAAATTGGGAATTGTGTCCAAGACTTGTGTAGTGAAGCTCTTTGCCCGAAGTGTAGTGGTTGCCTACTTTTTCAGCAGGCGAGCGTGGAATGTAGGGGAATGTGCTGAGTGGATTGGAAGTAACAGTTTGTTATATATTTAGACATCCAGTTTGAGGTACTGGACAAACCTTTATTTAATTTATGCCATAGCATAGACTTCATCAAACAGCTTTTTATCCAACCGTTCTTGTTGGCCAAAGCTTTTCTTCAAAACATTCTGAAGTACTGAATTAAACGCATTATAGCCCAACCAGAGATTTGGTTCTTCATTGAGCAACAAGGCTTCATAGTTCAAGATTTCGATGACCTCACGAGATTTTTTCGATGGGTCGCTGTTCTTGTCGCTGCATTCATACCGGAATAGTTTCGTTTTGTCGAGAATCGCCTTTACAAATTCTTTTGTATCGATGATTTTAAATTCTTTCATCTTGTCGAATTTCTTGGTAATGGTGTAGAATTCATTATCCAGAAATTTATCGAATAGATTGTTCAGCCTTGGCATAATTAAATGTGTATTATTCTTGCTATGCTTTATAGAAAACTCAATTTCAGCCTGTGAAACGTGCAGACCATTTGAACATACTTCCCTGTAAAACCCAAAGTGTCCAGAGGTCTTTTCACTTCCGTCATAGGAATTTTTGAACCGAAGCATCGGAAGTATCAAATCTTTATCGTTCTTGACAGTAAACTGGCTTTTGTCATCGATGATAAAGTCGGTAATAAACGACCTATCATTTTTGTTGATGGTACGTTTATGAAAGTTCAGCTGTGCATCGGTCAGCATTTCTTCAGCTTTCTTGAAGAACAGTTGATTTGGAATGTGACCATAGCTGTTCGATACCACGTTGACAATTTTGCCATTTGAGATAATGGCATTTTCAAGCCCTCTTCGGGATTCCATCTGTGTCAGACTTTTTAAGGATTTCATTTCTGATG